>JAHHOT010000198.1 GCA_018677555.1 Gammaproteobacteria bacterium
CGCTGCGGTTGACGATCTCGTCGCAGACCGCGGGCACGTGATGCTGCCAGATGCCGCCGCCAAGAAAGCTGAGTGCCTGTTCGCAGGAAACGTTTTTCCTGAGCCGCTCGAGCATGTGCCGACGCAGTTCGGTCTCAGCGCTGATCGGCGCTGGCAGCCGGAGCGGGCGATCGAGCCGGTGCTGTGCCGGAATCTGCCCGAACAGCTCATCGACGGATTCAATGCCAAGCTCCTGCAGCATGTCCCGCTGCAGCTGCGGCACCGAGTTCGGCATGAACGGATGGGCACGTGGGCTTTTCAACGAGGTCTCCCGCCTGCTTGAGTCTGCAGCTGCGTAACGGGCTTGCCGCCGCAAGTGCCCGCCCGATTGAGTGTTATATTGTCAGGAAATATAACACTGCGAACATTTGTTCGCATTTCGCAAGGCACACCGGGATCCCGCGGCATGGTCACTGACCGGATCGGACTCATCGTTAACCCGATTGCCGGAATGGGTGGAGCGGTCGGATTAAAGGGCACCGATGGCGAGCTGGCAGCCGTGGCCGAAAGCATGGGCGCACAAGCGGTGGCACAAGCCCGGGCGTTGGCCGCGCTGCAGCAGCTTGCGGACCTGCGGGGTCGCCTGCAAATTTTCACCGCTGCCGCTGCAATGGGCGAGACCGTTGTGCTCCAGGCTGGCATGCTGCCGACCGTGGTCGCCTCCCCGGAGCAGGAAATGACGACCGCTGACGACACGCGCAGGGCAACCGCGGCTATCGTCGACCAGGAGCCATCATTGCTGCTGTTCGCCGGTGGCGACGGCACGGCACGCGATATTTTCGCCGAGGCCGGGGATCGGCTGGTGATGCTCGGCATTCCGGCCGGCGTCAAGATGCATTCCGCGGTATTTGCCGCTACGCCGAGGGCGGCGGGGGAAGTGGCGCGGCGCTACCTAGAACGACAGGACAGGGCGTCAATGCTGCACTCGGCGGAAATCGTGGACCGCGAGGCGGGCGGGCGTGCCGGCGATGCTGCGATGCTGCAAATGTACGGTCTGGCACGCGTACCGCGCCTGTCGTTTCTGGTGCCGGGTGCGAAGGCTGCCAGCAGCGTATCCGGGCACTCCGCGCTTGCCGCCGCAATCCGGCGTACCGTCGAACTCGTGGCTGACGATCGAATCACGTTGATCGGCCCGGGCGCAACCATGCTGGCACTCAAACGACAGCTCGGTTTCCGGGGCACGCCCTTGGGGGTCGATGCCGTGCGCAACGGCGCATGCATCGGACTCGATCTGGACGAAGAGCGGATTCTGGCGATGATCGACGGGCAGTCGGCGCGAATCGTCGTCACCGTCATTGGCGGGCAGGGCTATTTGTTCGGGCGCGGAAATCAACAGCTCAGTGCGCGGGTGATCCGCGCTGTCGGTGACGAGAATATCGTCGTCCTCAGTACGCTCGAGAAACTCGCCGCGCTACCGACGCAAACATTGCTGGTCGACACCGGTGATGACGATCTGGACCGCGCGTTTGCGGGGCACCGCGAAGTGCTCGTCGGTGGGTCGCGTAGCGTCGTCATGCCGGTCAAGGTGTTTCGGGACGATGCCCATGTCAACTGACCAGGGAGGGGCAAACCGCGGGTGGAAAGACTATTGGCAGGCGGACAGACTACAGTCCTGCGTGCCGGTTGACGCCACGACTGAACGCGAAATCGCGGAGGGCTGGGTCAGCCAATTTGCTGCGTTACCGGATCGAAGTCGAATTCTCGACATCGGCACCGGGAACGGCGTGTTGCTCGCTCACGCTGCAACCTGCGCCATGCACTCGGGCAAAAAATTCGAACTGACAGGCATCGACCTGGCGGACATAGATCCGGCGAAGTACGTAGACGATCACCCGGCGGTTCGACACGACGCGCAGTTCCTCGGCCGGGTCGACGCGGCGACATTGCCTTTTGCAGACGCATCGTTCGATGCCGTCGTGTCGCAATTCGGGCTGGAGTACGCTGATATTGACCGCGCACTGGATGAGGTAGGGCGTGTACTGGCGCACAACGGACGCATGGTCTGGCTGGCACATAGCGAGGACAGTGTCGTCGTTGCGCAGAATCGTGACCAGGAAACGCAGGTAGGCTTACTACTCGCGGATGCGGGACCGTTGGCGGCGATGGGCGATTTCGTAGACGCGATTGCCGGCCGACGACAACTCGACCGGGTTACCGGACAACTGCGGTCGGCGCTGCAGCGCGCGGAAACCTACTGCCGCGATCATCCGCCGGCCGACATCGTACGCAGCGTCTGCACGGTGATCGCGGAAACAGCCCGGGATGCCTACCAATACCGGCCTGAAGACCTGCAGCACATGCTGCAGGACAGCGCGCGAAAACTCGATGCGCACAGTCATCGGATCAACGACATGAATGCGGCCGTGCTGTCCGGCCGGCGCAAGCGTCAGGTGTTGGACAGGTTGAATTCCGCGCCCTGGTCAAACGCGGTCTCCGGCGCCTGGCGTGTCGGGCGCGACGACAGTCCCATCGGTGTGCTTTTCGAGGCAGTCATCGGCAGCGAATAGCTACAGTTTGCGCCGCTCCAGGAAGAATCGATAGGACTCCGGCAACAGGCTGTACGGGTTCGGGTGACCGAGCTCCCGTGCCGCATGCATTGCAAAGTTCGGGTCATCCAGCAATTGTCGACCCATGGCAACCATGTCGGCCTGTCCTGACGACACAATATCTTCCGCTTGCTGCGCTGCCACGATCAGACCGACTGCCATCGTCGGCATGTCTGCGTCACGCCGGACGCGTTCGGCGTAGGGCACCAGGTAACCGGGCGACGGCCGCAGAGCCGCGCGTCCGGACGGGCCGATGATGCCGCCCGACGAACAGTCGATAAGATCAACGCCACTTGACCCGAGTATTCGTGCCAGGACAACCGTGTCTTCGATCGTCACGCCATCATCGAAACCGTCAACTGCCGAGGTTCGATACAGCAACGGCATGCTTGACGGAATGACCGCGCGAACGGCCTCGGCGACCTGCGCCGGAAAGCGCGCACGATGCTCCGGATCAGGACCGCCCCATCGATCGTTACGCTTGTTCGAGATCGGCGAGAAAAAGCTGTTGACCAGGTAGCCATGCGCGCCATGTATCTCGATGAAGTCGAATCCGGCACGCACCGCGCGCGTCGCAGCAGCGGCGAATTTATCGAGCAAGGAAAGAATTTCCGCCTCGTCCAGCGCATGCGGAACAGGCCAGCCGTCGGACATGGCGATGGCGCTCGGCGCTACGGCTTGCCAGGCCTTCTCGGGATCGTGCTGCGCAAGGGGCGCGGCGCCGTCGAGCGGTACCGCAGCGCTGCCTTTGCGCCCAGAGTGTGCGATCTGGATTCCGACGGGAATGTCTTGCGCATGGTACAGGGAGACGATGCGCGCCAGTCCCTCTATATGACTGTCGAGATAAATACCGAGACAGCCGTGGGTGATGCGCCCAGTGCGTGTAATTCCGCTCGCTTCGACGCAGGCGCCGCCAACGCCGCTCAGTGAAAAGCGGCCATGATGCGCCATGTGCCAGTCGACGGCGTGGCCGTCTTCGGCGACATACTGGCACATCGGTGTCACGCAAATACGATTGGCAAACGTTACACCGCGTAGCGTAAAAGGTTCGAACAACGCGGGCAGCGACTTTTCGCAGCGCTGCTCTGCAGGCGATCCGTCGCCAGTCATCCGGTGCGGGCTCCTGGCTGCATGCGCTCCGCCAGGGTTTCCAGTTCCTGCATCATTGCGACGATCTGCTCGCGTCGTTCGACACCTTCCTGTCCGAGCTGATCGAAGCGCGTGAGCGGTGGCCGCACGTCGCCCACCGGATAGCCCGCAGCTTCCGCCAACGCTTTCGAGTAACACTGATGTCCGTAGGTCGGATGACCCTCAGCGATGACTTCGTTGATCGCATCCAGGCCTTTCTGAATCTGTTTTGCTTCGTCGATTCGTCCCGCGGTCAGCAGGTCCCACAACAGCGTGGACGAATAGGGCAGGTAGTTGCCGAAGGGGTTGACGTAACCGACGGCCCCCAGCAGAAAGCTCTCCACCGGACGCTCTCCGGCAAACACGTTCATCACGCCGCTGGTTTCCTCGACGATATCGAAAACGCGCCCGACATCCATACTGGCTTCCTTGATGTAGCGAATATTCTCGAATGCTCGTGTGAGTCGGCCGACGAGTTTTGCGGACATGTCGACGTTGGACGTCACCGGGTTGTTGTACAGCATGACCGGCAGAGAGACTGCTTCGGCAATTGCGCGGTAGTAACTGAAGATCTCGTCGTCCGTAGGCGCATAGTAGTAGGGTGGAATTATCATCAGGCCGTCGGCGCCGAGTTCCTCGGCTTCCCGGCTGTAGCGCACGGCGTTCGGCGTATATGCATTCATGGTGCCAACCAGTACATCCATGCGGCCGTCGAC
>JAHHOT010000054.1 GCA_018677555.1 Gammaproteobacteria bacterium
CTGGTACAGCCTGGCGACCAGCGCGCGTGAATCCGGCGACTTCGACGGTGCACTCGAGGCATTGCGGAAAGCGGAACAGCGCAATTTCTCGCCGGTCAGGATCGCGATCGAACGCGCGCGAGTCGATGTACAGCGAGGCGACCGTGACGCGGCCGTGGCAAAGCTGCGGCAGCTGTTCGACAACGGATTTCCGGCGGTGAACGTTTACACCGGCGACACTGTGCTCGGTGCGCTTGCCGGTCATGAAGGATTCGATGCGCTGGTGGAAGAAATGACCGCCGCCGCCTATCCCTGTGCGAACCAAGAGTCATTCCGGGCGTTCGATTTCTGGATCGGGGAATGGGAAGTGCACATTGCCGATGGTTCGCCCGCCGGTCACAACCGCATTGAGGCGGCGGAGCGCGGTTGCGTTTTGATCGAGAACTGGACCAGCGCGACCGGCGGAACCGGCATGAGCATCAACTACCTGGATAAAGCGACCGATGAATGGGTGCAGGTCTGGAATGCCGAAGGTGGCAGCCAGATCAATATTCGTGGCGGCATGACCGAAGACGGCATGTTGCTCGAGGGCCAGATTCACTACGTAACCAGCGGCACAACGGCGCCGTTTCGCGGTCTCTGGACACCGTTGCCGGACGGACGCGTGCGGCAGTTCTTCGAAACGTCAAACGACGCGGGCAAGACCTGGGTGCCATGGTTCGAAGGTTTCTACACACGCGTCGAAACGAGCTCACAAAACCAATGAACCCGCATACATCAAATCGTCAGTTTCGGGGCGGCAATCCGTTGGCAAACGCACTCGTCGTCATCGTGGGCGCGCTGATCATTGGCTTGTCGTTCGTGGTCGGGATCGTCGCTTTTGTTGCCCTGGCTGCGATCATGCTGGTGCTGGGCGCCATCATCGGTATCAGACTCTGGTGGTTCAACCGAAAGCTCGAGAAACGGTCGCCGCGCCAGGCGCCGACCGGGCAGGCGGAGATTATCGAAGGCGAATACCGGGTCGTTTCGAGCCCGCGCAGCCCCGACCGCGACGCTGGATAAATTAGTCACGGCGTCCAAAAATCCGTAAGCTCGCGGATCATGGCAAACGGGCTTTCAGAAGCAGATCGGCGGTCCCGCCGGCGGCGGTGGCGAATGCAGGCGATCCTGATCTACACCGCCATCGCCATCGGTCTGGCCTGGTTTTTCGAGTCCCAGGCAACCACAACCATTATTTTTGTACGCCACGCCGAGAAAGACCTGGCCCAGGGCAGCGATGACCCGGGGCTGTCTGCCGCCGGCAAGCGACGGGTAGCGGAACTTACGCGACAGCTGGTCGATGCCGATGTGGTTGCGGGCATCGATGCGGTCTACTCGACGCCGTTCCGTCGCACGCAGGAAACCGCAGCGCCCATCGCCGAGGCGCTCGACCTGCCGGTAGCGACCTACGACCCGAACGACAACGAGGCAGTGCTGGAGACGATTCTGAAGAATCACAAAGGCAAGATCATCCTGGTGGTGGGCCACAGTAATACGCTGCCTGCGCTCATCGCCGATCTCGGGGCGAGCAAGAAGGTGCCGCCGATCGACGAAGACGAGTACGACAACATCTATATCGTCACCATTCCCTGGTTCGGCAAAACCAAGACGCTGCGCCTGCGTTTCGGCAGTCCCTACGTGGCGGCGGTCGGTGACTGTGATTTACAAGATGGTTTAGACTGTTAGCGTAAAGTACTGAAATATAGGGCTATAAGTGTTCAAGCAGACGGAACTCACGGTCGCGACCCAGGGGCGGGGCACGTACGAACTGAGTCACGATGTGCAGCGCTTCGTCGCCGACAGCAGGGTCCGAACCGGCATGTGCCACGTCTTCATCCGGCACACCAGCGCGTCACTCATGCTGTGCGAGAATGCCGACCCGTCGGTCATGCGCGATCTGGAAGCGTTCATGCAGCGACAGGCGCCGGACGGTGATCCGCTGTTTACGCATACCGCCGAAGGTCCTGATGATATGCCGGCGCACGTCCGCAGCATCCTCACGCAGTCCGATCTCAATTTGCCGATCGTGGAGGGACGTTGTGCGCTCGGCACCTGGCAGGGTGTGTATCTGTGGGAGCACAGACATGCCGCGCACCGGCGCATGGTGATGCTCACAATCCATGGTGAATAGTCGGTCCGTGGCGACAGCTACGTGCTGGCGTTTTCGCGCAGGCTGATCGCCTTTTCGATGAATGTCTTGTGGCGATCGATATTCAAGTCGGCCAGCACCGCGTCCTCGACTACGCCGTCCTGGCCAATCAGGTAGGTTGCACGCCGCACGCCGAAACCCAGCGGTCCGTCGACGTCGTAGGCCTTGATAGCCGTTTTCGCAGGATCACATAGCAGCGGGAATGGCAGGCTGTGCTCCGACTGGAACCGCGTATGCGACGCTGCATCCTGCGGGCTGACGCCGACGACCTGCAGGCCGACGGCGAGAATGTCGTCATGGATGTCGCGGATGTAGCAGGCCTCTTTGGTGCATCCTGGCGTGAAATCGGCAGGATAGAAATAGAGAATGAGCGGGCCCTTTTCGAGCAGCCCGGCCAGGCTTAGCGTGCGCC
This sequence comes from Gammaproteobacteria bacterium, assembly GCA_018677555.1. GTDB lineage: Bacteria > Pseudomonadota > Gammaproteobacteria > Steroidobacterales > Woeseiaceae > JAHHOT01. The sequence goes on from JAHHOT010000054.1 coordinate 2,580, forward strand.
CGGTTGCGTCCGGCAGCACGAAATCCGGCGCCTTTGATCCTGAATCCAGCATAGTTTGCTCCCTAGACGGCAGTAAAGTCGGCTTCCATCACCTGGTAGCCGGTCATCGTCATTCCCATGTGCCTGTACGTATCCTGCGCCGCCACATTGTTGCGTTCCACGTACAGCCGCAAGCCGCAGGCGTCCGCGTCGCTGCGGGCGAGCGATTCTACATGCTGATACAGCGCAGAGAAAATGCCTTTGCGGCGCACAGCGGGCGACACGTAGACACTTTGAATCCACCATATCGTGCCATTGCGCCAATCACTCCATTCGTAGGTCACCATGATCTGTCCAACGACCTTGCCATCGTATTCGGCCAGCCAGTAGCGGCCTTTGCTGCAGTCAGCGAGTAACCTGGCTACGCCCGTGGTGATGGTTTCGGTGTCGAGGCCGTGACCTTCCGTTTCGCGTGCCATATTGTCGTTGAATTGCGCGATCGTGGCCGCGTCGCCGGGAACCGCATCGCGGATGGAAATGCTCAAAAGTCTGCTCCATTGCATGGCTCGTGTGTCGGAACTGCGCTGGCGTTACTGCTAGAATTCGCTGCCTGGCGCCATCCTAACGCCCCGGTAGCTCAGCTGGATAGAGCACCAGATTCCTAATCTGGGGGTCACAGGTTCGAATCCTGTCCGGGGCGCCAATTACCGACAGGTGTTAACCGGTCACATGGTTTACACCTTATTCCGGACACGTGGTTGGTGTATTCCGGTCACATACCTGACACTTTCATAGCGGCGACATGGCCGGCACGACGGTTCTCTGGACCCCGCTGACACATCAATTCACGTTGTTGCGACGAGTCGTTCAGCCGGCGCCGAGTGCCTGGCAGGCCGCAGATTCGAGGTAGCGCGCAAGACGCGGCAGCGGCGTCTCTATCGTCGTGTGGGTATTTATCACGACCGCGTGTTGCGGCAGATTCGCGACGGCCCAGCGGGCGAACCAGCACTCTGTCGCTGCGCGATCTGGGCGCGGTTCGTCTGCTTCCGAATTCGGTACGTGCAGGTCCGACTGAAAAAAATAGCCGGACTTCGGTTCAAGGATTCCCAGCGAATGCTCCACGTGCGGGCCGCGCCCGATCTCCAGCAGTTCGACCGGACGCGTTTCGTCGTCGAGCAGCAGGCGCGTGGCGACGGGCGTTACTTCAAGTGCTGCGTTCTGCGGGCGCAGCGCGTCCGTCGGCATGCGGGGCCGATTCAGCGCCTGCTGCAGATAGGCGGCAACACCCGCAGGCGCATAAACCGCTGCGCCGCTGGCAGCGAACGCGCGCGCGCCGCCGGCGTGATCGTCGTGCACGTGGGTCAGGGCGACCGCTCGCACGGGAATGCCGGCGAATTCCTGACCCAGATAGTCGATCAGTCCCTGTGACAGTCCGCTGATTCCCAGGCCGGGCACCAGGTCTGCTGGCGGGATCTGTGGTAGCTCCACCCATCCGGCGGGGGCATCACCAACGACCAGCCCTGCGTCTGTCTCAACGACAATATGATGAAATCCTGTGCGCACGCCGCGCATGACGTAAACGCCGTCGGCCAACGTGATCAAGCGCATATTGACGCGTGCGGGCCAGCGGTCACCGGGAATTTCCCGGGGTTGTTCGCCATTGCTTGGATCCCACAACGTTGCCACCGCCGCGTCACTCAGCTGGCGCCACGTGCCGGTAGCGACAAAGACTTCGTCGCGATCAATTTCAAGCGTCGCGACCGGCTGCTGCGGATCGCTCCAGTCCCATGTCCAGACTGTCTCGACCCGGCCGCGGAGCGGCAATTCTGCAAAAGTCCGAAGCTCGTGCAATCTCTCTTCGTTGATCCTGATGCGTGCTGCGTAGGGACTACCCGGATAGCGTACGCGCAGCCAGCCATTGTCACCCGATCCGTCGACATACTCGGGGTGGTGAGCAAGCTCCTCTAACAAACGTCGCGGATCCAGTCTGCGATAGCGCAGAGATTCATCGAGCACCGGCTTGCCGGCGAAATCAATATCCGGTGGCGAGTCCCGGTTGACCAGCCGTACGCGATCCGGCGGAAAATAGCTGACCGCATAATTGTCGGCCATGTCCGGGTTGGAATACCCGAACGCCGAAAAATGCACCCGCGCGCCAGCGCCTTCGGTTACGACGCAGAAGCGCGTCGGATAGCGCTCCCGAACTTCGGGTTGCAGTCCCTGCAAACGCATTCCCAGATCGAATTCTCCGTCGAGACAAAATTCGCTGACCGCATCGACATCCGCTGCGCCGGTCACGCGTAAGCCTGTCAGCAGCAGTGCTGTTGCAAGTGCAATTGGTTTACAGTGCGGCGTAGTCATCGGCTCATGCAGCGGCGCGGCCCGGGTGAGTTCGACTACATCTATAATCGTTCGACCCGCAAAATGAAAGGAGCGCGGCAATGATCACCGTCCATCACCTGGAAAATTCGAGGTCTCAGCGCATTTTGTGGCTGCTGGAAGAACTTGCTGTCGACTACGAAGTCCGCCGTTACGAACGGGACAAGGCAACCAAGCTGGCGCCGCCGGAACTGCAGGACGTGCACCCGCTGGGCAAATCACCGGTAATCACGGATGGTAATCTGACGATCGCGGAATCCGGTGCAATCGTTGAATACCTCGTGAACAAATACGACGCTGGTCGCCTCGGACCGGGCCCGACCGAACGCGACAAGGTTGACTACAGTTTCTGGCTGCACTACGCCGAAGGATCGGTAATGCCCCTGATGCTGCTATCGCTTTTCGTCGGCCGCATCGAATCGGCGAAAATGCCGTTTTTCGTAAGGCCGGTTGCGCGCGGCATCGCGGGCAAAATTCGCACCGCCTATCTTGATGAGAACGTGGCGCGGCACCTGGGTTTCATGAACGAGGTGTTGTCTGATTCGGAGTGGTTTTGCGGCGAAACACTGACTGCCGCCGATATCCAGATGAGCTTTCCCATCGAAGCCGCCGAGGTCAGGACGAACCTGGCGCAAAGCTATCCGCACCTCGACAGGTTTTTGCAGCGGGCGAGGGCGCTGCCGACCTATCAGACTGCACTCGTTAAAGGCGGGCCGTATCAGTTGATGGGCGCTGCCGACTGACTGCGGGCGCGTGCCTTGCCAATGCACTTTCACCGATAAAAATCATACATTTATATACCGCGAAGGGCGTACTGCCTGCTATATTTAAAGTATGCGTTTCAGCATTCGCTGGAACCTGAAAAGGGGAGATGCGACATGAGAGGAATCGTTGGGGGATTCGCCATTGTCCTGCTTTTGGTGCCGTTGTTCGTGGGGGCCCAGGATGACAATGACCAAAACGTTTATGTATATGCAACTTACTTCGTGTGTGACCCTGCAACGGAGACACGCGCGGACGAAATCATTGCGCGATCTTATGCGCCGCACTACAACGCTGCCGTGGAGCAAGGCAATTTATCGTCGTGGAGCTGGCTGGCACATTTTATCGGGGGCAAGTGGCGACGCGTTCTCGTTTTGACGGCCCCGAACATGGAAGAGTTGCTCGAATCGTCCGGCGCCCTCGGCGAGATAATCGGCGATACCACGCCGGAGGCGGGCCGGGTTTTCACTGAAGTGTGCAACGCACACGTGGACTATATCTGGACGACCAATCCTGCCGTGGACGGATCAAGACTCAGTGTTGCGGAACCCGGCGTTGCAAGTTTCTCGACCTACCTGCAATGCGACATCAGCTCGGAAGATCGAGCCGACGAAATCATGGCCAAAACGATTGGGCCGGTCTATCAGAAGTACGTGGACTCCGGCCGGCTGGGCTCATGGGGCTGGTTGCGCCACAGCGTCGGGGAAGAATTTCGGCGGCTCCTCACGCTCACGGCGGATGACCATGCAACGTTGATGGCTGTGCGGGATTCGATCGTTGCAGAACTGAGAAGTGGCCGTAATCAGCGCGCGTTCAAGCAGTTCAACGAAATATGCAACGTCCACCACGACTACATGTGGGATATTCAGATCGGCAGCACGCAGACGTGATCTAAGAATCTGCCAGCCGAACCGGGCGTCATTGCCCGGTTCGGCCCGGCTGTAACTACGCGGCAGCCTGCTTCTCCATTGCCTCGATGTACGGTGCAGCTTCATTGATCGTGCGTGCCACCGACGGGCGGGATTTCAGTCGCTCCCAGTAGGCGACGATGTTTTTGTGTTCACTGAACGGTGCGACTTTTTGCGCATACAGCAACGCGGGCGCCGCGGCGCAGTCGGCCATCAGAAATTCATCGCCATTGGCATAGTCCTGACCACCAAACTCGTTCTCCATGAACATGTACATCGTTTTGATGCGATGCCAGGCGTTCTCGATACGCTCCGCGTCGCGCTGCTCCTCGGGCTTCATGCCCTGGAACAGCAGCGTGACAACCGCCTCGTTGAGGTAAAGATCGAACATCCTGTCCTTGAAGCGAATTTTGCGCTGTTGGTCGGCGTCGCCCTTGATCAGTCGCCGTTCGCCCATGCGGTCGATGTATTCAATGATTATGCTCGACTCAGGCACCCTGTGCTCCCCATCGACCAGCAACGGGATTTTGCCCATCGGGTAAACCTCGCGGTACACGGCACGCTTTTCGGGATCCATCAGTTGCACGATCTCGCGTTCGAAATCGAGGTCCTTTTCATAAAGCGCAATCAGTACTTTCTGTGAATATGTCGAAATCGGGTGATGATAAAGTTTCATCGGTTTCTCCTTCGTCTTGCGTTACGCTTGCAAGCTCGTGGCCAGGCGAGACAGGCAACCATCCCAGCCTTCATTGTGCTTGTCGCGTACTGTTGTTTCGGGAAATCCTTCGTGGGTCAACGTTAGTTCCGTCTGGTTTTTTTCGACGGGCTTCAGATCAATAGTCACGCGCGTGACCAGCTCGGAGTCCGCCCATTTCCAGCTGAAAACCAGCTGCTTGTTCTCAACGATCCTCTCGTAGGTGCCGCTCGGGGAGTAGGTATCCCCATCCTTGTCCTGCATTACTATGCGGTAGTTGCCACCAACACGGGCATCCACCTCGGCGGTCGGGATGGTCATGCCGTCGCCGGGGCAAAACCAGGTCTTGATGATCTCCTCGCGGGTCCAGGCGGCGAACACCTTGTCAGGCGGTGCCGGGAAGATACGTGTAATGACGAGTGTATTTGCCGAACTCATGGTTCTGCTCCTCAGTTGGGGTCCACCTGCCTGAACATTTCTTCCAGGGCATCGAATCTCGATTCCCAGAAATCGCGATGGAAATTCAGCCAGTCCTCCGCCGTCTTCAGCGCCATCGTCGACAGCGTACAGAGATGTTCACGGCCTTTTACTTCGCGTCGCAACAGGCCGGCAGATTCGAGCACCCGCATGTGGCGTGATATGGCAGGTGCGCTGATGTCAAATGGCTTGGCGAGTTCGCCGACCGTCGTGCTGCCTTCGGCCAGCCGCGACACAATCGCGCGACGTGTCGGGTCCGACAATGCGAAAAATACCTGGTCAAGTTGCTCGCCGCTCTGTTGCATGCGCTAATACTTAACCAATTCGTTAACAATTGTCAAGCCGCCGGAACTGTGTGCGGCCAGTGCGCTGGCGGCTACAATCGTTGCTCCCGAATCCTGCAGAGGACAGCAAACTTGAGCATATCGACCACAACGACAGACTATTCGGATGGCGACCGGACCTTCGAGGCCTTCATTGCCTGGGACGACAGCAACGAGCAGCCGCGTCCGGCCGTCCTCGTAGCGCATGCCTGGCGCGGCCGCAGTCCATTCGAAAATGACAAGGCCTGCCGGTTGGCTGAACTGGGCTACGTCGGATTCGCGCTCGACGTCTACGGCAAAGGCGTGCTGGGCAATAGCCCGGAGGAGAACGCGAGCCTGATGCAGCCGCTGCTGGATGATCGAGAGGCCTTGCAGCGGCGCATGGCACTGGCCCTGGCGGAAGTGAGAGCCCGGCCCGAAGTCGACGCCAACAGGGTGGCGGCGATCGGATTCTGCTTTGGCGGCCTGAGCGTGCTCGACCTGGCGCGCAGCGGCGCGGATATACGGGGCGTCGTGAGTTTTCACGGTTTGTTCGGTGCTCCGGGCAATACCGAAGGGAACCGAATCTCAGCAAAGGTTCTTGCGCTACATGGGTGGGACGATCCGATGGCGACGCCGGACCAGGTGCTGTCCCTGGCAAGCGAGCTGTCGTCGATGGGCGCAGATTGGCAGATTCACGGCTACGGTCGTACGTTGCATGCGTTTACCAACCCGGAAGCAGACGACCCTGCAAACGGCCTGCAATACAGTGCCCACGCCGACCGCCGGTCCTGGCGGGCGATGACCGATTTTCTCGACGAGGTGTTCGCCTGACGGCCAGGGCGTATCTGCAAGCTGTGTTAAGGTGCCGGGCGTCGCGGCGCCTGCTATGGAGTGTTTGAAGTGAACCATCGAAGTATCCGTATCTACTGTATTTCTTTCATGCTTCTCGCCGCCGGTTGCGGCGAGCAACGCGGCACGGAACCAGGGTCCGGAGACCCGGTAACGGCCTCAGCGAACCCGGCCGAGCTTGCGAGCAGGGAAATTACCGACGACTTCATGCGGGCACACATCATCGAGTTGTCCGACGACAAGTACGAAGGGCGCGGTCCCGGCAGTCGCGGGGACGAAGCGGCACGCCAGTACCTGGCCGAGGAGATGGCGAAGCTCGGCCTCGAGCCCGGCGCCGCCGACGGCAGTTGGCAACAACCCTTCGACCTGGTGGGCGTACACGCGCAACAGCCTGAGGCATGGAATTTCACGAAGGGCGACGGCACCCTGACTCTGCGGCAGTGGGATCAGTTCATCGTATCCAGCGGTGTGCAGGCCGAACGCGCGGCGGTTGAAGACGCCGAAGTGGTATTCGTCGGTTATGGCATCCAGGCGCCGGAGTATCAGTGGGACGATTTCGGCGATGCGGATCTTGACGGCAAGGTGCTGCTCATCATGAACAACGATCCGGACTGGGATCCGGATCTTTTCGCGGGTGAAACGCGACTCTATTACGGCCGCTGGCGGTACAAATACGAAAGTGCCGCGCGCCAGGGTGCGGTCGGAGCCATCATCATCCATACGTCGCCGTCCGCCGGCTATCCGTGGCAGGTGGTGCAAACGTCGTGGACAGGTACGCAATTCGAATTGCCTGCTGGCGACGAGCCGCGGTCGCAGGCGCTTGCCTGGGTAACGGAGGATGCCGCAATGCAGCTGGTAAGCATGGCCGGCTTTGATCTCAATACCTTGCGTGAGTCAGCAGACAACCGCGATTTCGAACCGGTACCGCTCGGTATTACCACGTCCATTGCCATGGACATCGAGCTGGAAAGGGTTTCCTCGGCGAACGTGCTGGGCCTTATTCCGGGCAGCGACCCTGAACTCCGGAACGAAGTCGTTATTTATACGGCGCACCACGATCATCTGGGAATCGGCACGCCGAATGAAGCCGGGGATAATATCTACAACGGGGCGATGGATAACGCGTCGGGAGTGGCGCAGACGCTGGCAATCGCAAAAGCGATCAAGGCCCTGCCGCAGGCGCCGCGCCGTTCCATACTCGTGGCGCTGGTCGGTGCCGAGGAGCAGGGTTTGCTCGGCTCACAATATTACGCGTCGAATCCGACATTCCCGGCCGGAAAAATAGCGGCCAACATCAATTACGACGGCGGCAATATCTGGGGCCACACGCACGATGTCACCTACATCGGCCTTGGCAAGTCGTCCATCGATCAGATCGTGCAGCGCATTGCTGCCGAGCAGGGCCGTGTCGTCAAGCCGGACCAGTTTCCGGATCGTGGCTACTTTTATCGCTCTGATCAGTTCAACTTCGCGAAGATCGGTGTTCCCGCGCTTTACCTCGACCAGGGTACGGAATTCGTCGACAAGCCCGCAGGCTGGGGCAAAGAACAGGTCAATCACTATACGGATGTCAACTATCATCAACCGAGTGATGAATATGACCCAGGCTGGAACCTCGATGGCATGGTGGCGGATGCATTGCTCGGCTACTGGACCGGCATAGCCATTGCGAATGCCGACGAGATGCCCGTCTGGAACGAAGGTGACGAGTTCGAGGCGGCGCGCCTGGAGGCGCTCGCGGCGGAGTCCGAGTAGCGTTCGCGGTTGCGCTGTGCCCCGGAAGGTAATACGTCGGTGCTAACAGTCGTCAAGCGGTCGCTAACTGTTTGCCTGATGGCGTTTCTCGCCTGGTCCTGTAGCAGCAAGCCATCGGGTTCTCCAATGCCGAAAAAAATTCCCACGAAACTCGAAATTCACGGCGACACGCGAGTCGATAATTACTTCTGGCTGAACGATCGCGACGATCCGGCCGTAATTGGCTACCTTGAGAAGGAAAATACGCATACGGACGAGGTGATGGCGCCGCTGTCCGGTTTGCAGCAGCAGTTGTTCCGGGAAATGAAAAGCCGGATCAAGGAAGACGAGGAATCCGCGCCGTACAAGCGCGGCGACTATTACTATTACTATCGTTTTCAAAAGGGCAATGAATACCCGATCTATGCCCGGCGCAAGGGCTCGCTGGATGCCGCGGAGCAGATACTTCTGGATGTCAACGCGCTCGCCGGAGGCCATGACTATTTCGCGGTGAGGAGCTTTAGCGTAAGCCCGGACCACGCGCTGGCAGTATTCGGCGTCGACACCACGGGTCGACGCTTCTATACGATTTACTTTCTCGATCTTGAAACCGGTCAGTATATTGAACCAGCGATTGCCGACGTTACCAACGATTTTGAGTGGGCTAACGACAGCCGCACGCTTTTTTATACCAAGCAGGATCGCGAAACGCTGCGCTGGCACCAGGTCTATCGCCACAGGGTCGAAGAACGTCATGATGAGCTGGTCTACGAAGAGTCGGATGAAAGGTTCTGGCTGTCGCTGTCGAAGTCGCTCTCCGGTGATTACATTTTCCTGACGAGCGACCAGACTCTGTCGAACGAAGTTCGCTACGTTCCGTCAGGCAGACCCGAGCAGCCCCCTCGTGTCTTCCTGCAGCGCGAGGACGAGCACGAATATTTCGTCACAGACGGGCGGGATCGCTTTTACGTGCTTTCGAACGAGAATGCGGCCAACTTCAGGCTCCTGGAGACGCCGTTGGCCGACACATCGAAAGCGTCCTGGCGGGAAGTGGTGCCGCACCGGGAAGACGTTCTCATCGAGGACTTCGAGGTGCACCAGGATTACGTTGCGCTCGACGTGGTCGAAAACGGATTGAGCGAGATCGAACTGTTGAGACGCGACGACCGGGATATCCGGCGTATTGATTTTGATGAAGCTGTCTACACCGCCTCCGTGGAGGACAACTACGAGTACGACAGTGAATGGATTCGTTACTACTATGAGTCGCTGACGACCCCGGAATCCGTATATGACTTCAATCCGGCGACGGGCGAGCATCGGTTGATTCGCGAAGATCCGGTGCTTGGTGGGTTCGATCGCAACAATTACCGGGCCGAAAGGCTGTTTGCGCCGGCACGCGACGGCACGCCAATTCCGGTATCGCTGGTTTATCGCAAGGGCATGAAGAAAGACGGCAGCCATCCGCTCTACCAGTACGGCTACGGCTCCTACGGATACAGCATAGAGCCGGACTTTGACGCGCACCTGTTAAGCCTGCTCGACCGGGGCTTCGTGTTTGCGATCGCCCACGTGCGGGGTGGTTCGGAAATGGGTCGACAGTGGTACTACGACGGCCGTCAGCTGACGAAGAAAAACACGTTCTACGATTTTATCGACGTCACGCGTTTTCTGCTTGACGAAGGTTATTCCTCGGCCGGTCATGTCTACGCGAGAGGGGGCAGCGCCGGCGGGCTCCTGATGGGGGCGGTAGCTAACATGGCGCCGGAACTTTACAACGGCATTTCGACGCGCGTGCCGTTCGTCGATGTGATAACCACCATGCTGGATGCCAGCATCCCGTTGACCACGGGCGAATGGGACGAATGGGGCAACCCGGCAGACAAGGAGTACTACGACTACATATTGTCGTACTCCCCGTACGACAATGTCGTTGCCCAGGACTATCCGAACATGCTGGTAACGACCGGGCTGCATGACTCACAGGTACAATACTGGGAGCCCGCCAAGTGGGTAGCAAAGCTGCGTGAACTGAAGACAGACGACAATGTGTTGCTGCTGAAGACCGACATGCAGGCAGGGCACGGCGGCAAGACAGGCCGATTCAGGAGCATCGAAGACACGGCGCTGTACTATGCATTCTATCTCGGGCTGGAAAACATCTTCGAGTAATTGGGGGGAGGACTCCGTGACAAAATTGTTGGCTGTATGCGCATTGACGATGCTGTCAATCGCGGCATGGGCGACGGGCATCGACGACATATCGAACTTTCGCCAATATTCCGATAATTTCGCAAGCTCCGGGCAACCGACCGAACGCCAGCTGCAGCTGTTGCAGGAGGATGGGTTCGAGAGAGTGGTTTACATCGCTTACAGCGATCACAGAAACTCGCTAAAGAACGAAGACCGTCTCGTCAAGAAGCTTGGTATGGAATACCTGCACATCCCGGTAGAATGGGAACGGCCGACGAAGAGCGACTTCTACCTGTTTGCGGGGGCGCTGCAGAAAGCGCCGGACAAGAAAACCCTGCTGCACTGCCAGGTCAACTTCCGGGCCTCGGCCTTCAGTTTCCTGTACCGGGTTATATACGAAGGCGTGCCGCTTGCGCAGGCAAAAGCCGACATGAACACTGTGTGGACGCCTAACGAGACCTGGAAAGCGTTGATATTCGACTTGCTCGAGGAAAACGGCATCGCTCATCAGTGCGACGGGTGCGACTGGTCGGCCAAGGAGATGCAGCACTGATGAAAAGGACACTGGGATACCTGTTCGCGTTAAGTGCAGTGCTGGGCGCCTCAGCCGCTCTGGCACAGGAAGCGGATCTTGTGCTGCGCAACGGCATCGTGTGGACGGTCGACGAAAACAAGCCGCGCGCACAGGCCATAGCCGCGCTGCGCGACAAGATCGTATTTGTCGGATCGAACGCTGGCGTGCAGGACTATATCGGCAGCGATACCCGAATCGTCGATCTCGACGGTCGCCTGGTGGTACCGGGATTCAATGACAATCATGTTCACTTCGAAAGCACCGGGAGCCTTTTGTACGGGTTGAACCTGCTCGACGTGTCCAGCGAGTCGAACTTCGTTTCGCGCATCAAGGACGTGCATGGCCGCTATGCTGCCGGAACGTGGATAACCGGCGGCGACTGGTCTGCATACGAAGCCTGGGCGGAGGGTGACGTCGCCGAAGCCGGCCGTGAAGTCAATCCGGATGATCTCTACGGGGATTTCTTCCTGCCAAACCGCCGGATGATCGATAGCTTTACGCGCGACAGGCCTGGGCTGGTA
>JAHHOT010000191.1 GCA_018677555.1 Gammaproteobacteria bacterium
GTCAGAATGAGGTCGGTGGAACGGAACTCGTAACCCGGGTAAATGAAGAGGTCGGTGCTGTCTTCCAGGGGAAGCATTTCGCCGGCCCGCGAGGCAGCCTCCAGTGCGCGGACCGAGGTTGTGCCGACGGCGACGACGCGTCCGCCGGCTGCACGGGTCTCGATCACTGCGTCGCAAACGGCCTGGCTGACGTCGACACGCTCGGCGTGCAACCTGTTGTCCTCGACCCGCAGCTCGCGTAACGACTGAAACGTACCGGCGCCGACGTGCAGTGTTACATAGCATTGAGCAACACCGACCCGGGAAAGCTCGGCCAGCATTGCCTCATCGAAATGCAGTCCCGCGGTCGGCGCTGCGACAGCACCCTCGCGTTTCGCGTACACGGTCTGATATCGCTCGGTATCCTCTGGCACGGCCGGTCGACGCAGGTACGGCGGCAGCGGCACTTCGCCGAAGTCGCCCAGGTAGTCTCGCAGATCGCAGGAGAAATCGAGGCGGACGAGTTCGCCCGACCGCTCCCGAACGGTTGCGGACTCGCCGCCCTGCAACAGAATCCTGGCATCGGGCCGCAGCGGCTTGCTGGTTCGCACATGGGCCCATGCCGACCGACTCGTTTCGAGCCGTTCGACCAGCAGTTCAACCGCAGCACCGGTCGTTTTCCTGCCGTGTACACGCGCCGGGATCACGCGCGTGTCGTTCAATACCAGCAAATCTCCGGCTTGTAGCAGGCCTGGCAGCTCGCTGAAGTGCCGATCGACGATAGTGTCGCCCAACTCGAGCAGGCGGCTGTCGCGGCGCTCGGCCGGTGGATAGCGCGCAATCAGCTCGTCGGGCAGCTCAAAATCGAAGTCCGTCAACAACATGGGCGCGCATGGTAGCAGACGCCCGCGCGCACGGGCGCCGCCGCCGATGTCAGCTGCGCTCGCCCGTTCGGCGCATGACGTGCCGGCGCACCTCCTGCTGGCGCACCCGGGGCGGGTCGAGCGCACTCCGGCGATTATCCGGAATCTCGATTTCGAGCGTTTGTTGCCGCTGGTCACGCATGATGTCAATTTCCAGTTTCTCACCGGACTCGTACGATCCGAGGATGCGCATCGCGTGGCGGACCGACGTCGGCTCGCGGCCGTCGATACTTCTGATGACGTCGCCGTCCTGCAGTTTGAACGAATCGTTTTGCGGCGCCCTGACGACCAGCAAACCGCTGCGCGTGCCGAAGTAGCTTCCGAGCTTTTCACTCAGTTCGACGAGCTCCATGTCCCCCCAGCCGTGATCGCCCGACAGCCAGATGAACTTGCTCACCGCAGCACCCGGCGCGACAGGATCAAGCGGAACCTTGAAATCGTCGCCATCGAAACGAAAGGCGAACTGGTAGGCACTCGGTTTTCTCGGCTTCAGTTCGACATCGTCGGTTTTGCCGTTGCGCAGGTATTCGACATCGAGCACGTCGCCTTCCTCGACGCCCTGCATGAAATCCAGCAACTTGCTGACCGCGTCGCGCCCCGAGTCGCCGCTCATCGACTCGCCGTTAATCGCCGTAACGAAATCACCGGCGCGCAACCCGGCATCGTCGGCCGCAGCGCCAGGCGTAACGCCCATGATTTCGACACCTTCGACCGGACCGGCCTCGTCACTGCCGACGTTTATCCCCAGCACAGGTCGCCCGTCCATGCGGATGCGGCGTTCGACCTCCGGCATGCGCGCCATTTGCGCAGCACTCAATTCGGCAATTTGCCGTGCGGCCTCCTGCATTCGCGCCTCGGCTTCCCTGATCCGGATTTCAACGTCGCTCGCGCGTTCCTGCGCGAACGCCACGGCGGTACTCGCCAGTGCGGCAGCAAACACGAGAAAACGTTTTGTACCAGCCTTCATCTACCTCTCCCGCACGCCGCACTGACTCGAACGGCGCGATCGTTAGCCAACTAATACACCGCGCGCTGCACCTGCGCGTAACGCACGTTGTAAAGCAGATTCATCAAGCGAACCCGCTCTCGCCAATAAATTTCCGCTTCCGCGCGACTGAGTCGAACTGCCGGATGGCTGAGCCGATAGTCGATCGCAGCGATTCGATCTTCCAGTTCCGAAATTGTTGCCGCAGTGCCCGCGCGAACGACTCGGGGCTGACTGGGCAGCAGTCTCAGCTCGCGCTCCAGCTGCTGTGAGCGATGCATGAGGTCGTCGAGATTGACCATTTGCCGGTGGGCATCGGACCGGGTCACCTGCGTCTGTGGCAGTACCGCGTCATCGCGGTTCACGCCTGCAAAGTTGACCGCGAAGAGAGCGGCCGCTGCCGCGATAGCCCCGCCGGCCAGCCAGCTCCAGACACGTCTGCCCGGCCCGGAAGAAATCAGGCCTTCGGCCATTCCCTGCTCGGCGATTCGCTCCCACACGACGCGCGGTGGCATCGTGTCCGATAACGCGCGCAGCTCAGCCTGCAGTCGATCACGCTGTTCGATACTCAACCCGGCGTTCATTGCATCGTCCTGCTCGTCGCTTGCTTCTTTCATGTTCCTGTATACCCGTCTAACACGAACCCAATACGGTCCCGGCCGTCGTCTTGCTGTCGGCAAGCTCTTCCTCGTCGACTTGCAACATCGGACGCAGTCGCTGGTAGGCGCGAGACAGCTGCGACTTCGAAAAACTTTCGGTCTTGCCCATGAGCGCAGCGATCTCCCGGTGCGTAAACCCTTCGACGTCGTGCAACCACACCACTGTTCGACCTACCGGTGGCAATTGCGCCAGCGCACTGTCGAGATCGATCGTTGCATCTGGCGCCGCGTTTCCGTCCTGTCCGCGCTGCGGCGTAAAGTCCTCCCAACCCTCGTCAAGTTGCTGCCCGCGGCTTTGCCAGGCCGAGCGCAGCAACATCAGGGCCTTGGAAATCGCTATCCGGCGAATCCAGCTGCCGAGCGGCGCCTCGCCGCGAAACGATCCGATGCTGCGCATGACTTCCACGAAGGTCTCCTGGGTCAGATCCTCGGCGTGTGCCGGCACGCGCGTGAAACGCAAGCCGATGGAGTACACCGGGGCACTGAACGCCCGGTAAATGATCTCGTGCGCCCGCGCGTCACCGCGTGCGGCGCGGCGCACGATTGCCGGGTCAATGCGGATGTCGACGAATCGGCTCATATCACCCCATGTAGATGCCGGGCCGGTGCAAACCGTCGCAACCGGGGCAGGCAGGACGACCCTATCGCAAATCGTCAGCGACGGCCCGATTTGCGATCCGTTGCGGTCGTATTTCGCAAAGCTCGCGCATATACTTAGCGCCTTTCCGCGGGGGCCCGGTCTCCCGCAGGCCCCGCGCCGGGGTGGCGGAACTGGTAGACGCGCCGGATTCAAAATCCGGTTCTGGAAACAGAGTGAGAGTTCGATTCTCTCTCCCGGCACCAAAAACCTCGCGGGGCAGACCGACCAACGACTTTATGAAACACTGTTCAAGCTGCGGCGAACTCGTCCAAAAAATGGTGCCGAAAGGCGACAATCGGCACCGCTGGGTATGCGCTGCCTGCGAGACGATTCACTATCAGAACCCCAAAGTCGTCGTTGGCTGCGTTCCGGAGCAGGACGGCAGAATTTTGCTGTGCAAACGCGCGATACAGCCGCGCTACGGGTTCTGGACGGTGCCGGCCGGATTCATGGAACTGGGGGAGACCATGGCCGAGGGTGCGGCCCGCGAAACCCTCGAGGAAGCCTGCGCGGAAGTGTCCATCGGCCACCTGTTCGCCTGTGTCGATGTCGTACAGGCCGGCCAGGTGCACGTGTTTTTCACCGGCGAACTGCTCGGCGGCTACGGCGTGGGAGAGGAGACCCTGGAAGCGGACCTGTTCGAAAAGGACCAGATTCCCTGGGATGAAATCGCCTTTCCGAGCGGCTATTTCGCGCTGAAGAAATACCTGGAAGACGACGGCATCAACAACGGCACGCACCTGCACTGGGTCAGGAAGAAACGCTCCTGAACCGGGTCGCTACTTTGCGCTGCGCGCCAGCGCGTTGGACAGCTCGGCCGGTTCCATGTAGCCGCTTACCAGCGTACCGTCTTCCGTAACGATTGCCGGCGTGCCACGCAATCCGACATCCTGTCCCGCGGCGTAGTGGCTGTGCACGACCGATGCATCGCAGTCGCGCGTCTGGAACTGCTCGTCAAGCTTTGCCTTGGTCAGCGCCTCGTTGCGGTTATCCGCGCACCAGACGCGCTCCGCTTTTACCCACGATGCCGACGCCGGGCCGTTGCGCGGATACAGGAGATAGCGCACCTGAATTCCCGCGGCCAGGTATTCATCGATCTGCGCGTGCAGCCGGCGGCAAAAAGTGCAGTCGATATCCGTGAACACCGAAACCGAATACTTTATTTCCTCGGGCGTAAATACAATCAGCTCTTCGTCAGGAATGGCCGACATCATCTCGACCCGGGCTGTGCTTCGGGCGTCCTCCGTGAGATTGACGTTTTGCTCGAGGTCAATGAGCTCGCCCTGCATCAGGTAGCGGCCGTCGGCGGATATGTAGGCGACGATGGCGCCCTTCGCGACGGTGTACCAGCCATCAATTGGTCCCGGGTTTACGTGCCGGGGCTCGATCTCCTTGAACATGCCGGAGACCTTGTCGCGCACGGCCTGCAATTCCTCATCCGCCGTGGCGGCATGGACGACACCGCCCAACAGAAGGGCGCTTAGCAGGCAGCCGCCAAGCTGCAAAATTCGTTTTTTCATCGGAATATCCCTGAATCGCGCCCTGCGGCGCGCATCCATGTAATTGCTATCGACTTGTTAGCTCGGACCGGGCCGCAACCGATCGGTTCCGCGCGACCTGACAACCGGCCGGCCGCCGCCGATTGTACCAGAGCAGGCCCGGCGTACACGGTCTGCGGTCAGCCGCGTGGGTGATGATGCCCGTGCAGGTCTTTCAGGCGCTCGCGAGCGACGTGCGTGTAAATTTGCGTCGTCGACAGGTCGCTGTGGCCTAGCAGCAGCTGCACGACCCGCAGATCTGCACCCCGATTCAGGAGATGCGTTGCGAACGCGTGCCGCAGGCTGTGCGGCGACAGTTTCTTGTCAATGCCGGCTTTTTGCGCATAGCGCTTGATGATGTGCCAGAACGCCTGGCGCGTCATGCGATCACCGCGCCGCGTCGGGAACAGGTAATCGGTCTGCCGTTCCAGCAGGATCTCCATGCGCGGTCCGTCGATGAAGTCGCGCATCCAGCGTTGTGCTTCGTCGCCAAGAGGAATCAGGCGCTCGCGGTCGCCTTTGCCGACGATACGCAGGACGCCCTGGTTGAAGTTGACCTGTGACTGTTTCAGGTTGATCAATTCCGATACGCGTAGCCCGGTGGCATACAGCAGCTCCAGCATTGCACGATCGCGATGCCCGAGCGGTTCGTCCGTATTGGGTGCATGCAGGAGCGAATCCACCTCGTCTTCCGTGAGGGTCTTCGGCAGCGAGCGTCCAATACGCGGCATCTCGATGTCGGCGGTCGGATCATTGTCGCGCAGTCCTTCGCGCATGATGTAGCGGAAAAATCGCCGAAAACTGGATAGCTGTCGAGCGGTCGAGCGTGGCTTTGCACCACTTTCGACTCGCTGTGCGATGAATTCAAGAAGGTCGGCTTTCTCGGCATCCTGGATGGATATGTTGCGTTCAGATAGGCCGCGCCGCAAAGTCATCAAGTCGGCACGGTAGGCGCCCAGGGTATTTGCGGAAAGACCACGCTCCATCCAGATTGCATCGAGGAATCGGTCGACCAGTTCTTCGGAGCTAGACTCGGCTGCGGTGGAGTCGTTCTTCTGGCTGTTCGTCATAATTCCCTACGGCGTCATAGCCAACCCGGTGATCTCCGTGACACGATCCGCTCCTTCGTGCCGCTCCGGCTGCTAGCATACGCCGCGTACATAACGGCGCTCGGAAGATCCCGATCTTCCTCGCTGCTGCCGAAACCTGATCGCCAAGCGACAGATTTTTCAAGGGTTTGAGTATGGTTTGCGCAACAGAAATCCGGCGTGACCGCTGTCACAAATCAAGAAAGGCATTAACATAAAGTGATCTGCGTCACACTGGGTCATGTGCGCTCGTTGCTTGTCGACCACGACGATCCGATGCAGCAGGTCGGTTTCTTATGAAGGCGGGCGAATTCCTGGCGAACAAGAATAACGACGCGGTCCGGCCGCGGCGTGGTGGCAACGTGCTCTGGGGGATCTACGCCTGGATACTGTTCGTGAGCGGCGTGTTATGTGCGGTTTTGTTCACGGTTTTCGTCCCGGGACTGGACCGGCGGCGCCGCTGCGTAACCGCCGTCGGCCGTGGATTCTTTCAGGCCGCCGGCATTCCTGCGAGCGTCAGCGGCCTGCATCACCTTCCCGAAGATCACTGCATCGTTGTCGCAAACCACGCCAGCTACCTGGATGGCGTTATCCTGCAGGCATTCCTGCCGCCGCGCTTTGGCTACGTCATCAAGGGTGAGATGCGCAAAATTCCGGTTGCCCATTTTCTGCTGCGCAGGATCGGCTCCAGGTTCGTGGAACGCTACGTGACGAGCGGCAGTGCGCGCGACGCGCGTGCCCTCCTGAAAGCGGCCAGCTCGGGCGAGTCGCTGGCTTTTTTCCCTGAAGGCACGTTCATCGCAACACCCGGGCTCGGCCGGTTTCGTCACGGCGCCTTCGCGGCCGCGCTGAAAGCGGGTCTGCCGGTTGTGCCGGTCGTCATCAGCGGATCGCGCAAGATATTGTCTGCCGGACAATTCCTGCCGCGTCACGGCGGCCTTGAACTGCAGATTTTGCCCGCGATTGTGCCGGACGAAGCGGCTTACGAAAGCGCTGCGATGCTCGCGCGTGAGACCCGTCAGCGCATACTGTCGCGGCTTGACGAGCCGGACCTGGTCGTTGCAGATGATGCCAGGATGTGAATAATCTCAGTCGCGGTCCGCATTGACCCTTCATCTCGAACGCACCCGAAGATTGCCCATATGTCGCAAGATCCAGTCGTGATAACAGCTGCCCGGCGTACGCCACTGGGCGCATTTCAGGGGGTGCTGAGCCCGGCCAGCGCAACGGATCTGTCCGCCGCGGTCAGTCGCCAGTGCACCATGGATGCCGGCGTCGCCGCACAGGACGTCAGCGAAGTCATTCTCGGTTGCGTCTTGCCCGCCGGATTGGGCCAGGCGCCGGCGCGGCAGGCATCACTCGCTTCCGGTCTGCCGAAGGACGTTCCCTGCACGACGATTAACAAGGTCTGCGGCTCCGGGATGAAAGCCGCGATGTTCGCGCACGATCTGATTGCTGCGGGGAGTGCCGACATTGTTCTTGCCGGTGGCATGGAATCGATGAGCAACGCGCCGTACCTGTTGCCCAAAGCTCGCGCGGGCTATCGCATGGGGCACCAGCAGGTGCTCGACCACATGTTCTTCGACGGACTGCAGAATCCGTACGACGGCAACATGATGGGACATTTCGCCGAATTGACGGCCGACAGGTACGGCTTCACCCGCGAACAACAGGATGAATTCGCCATTGCATCGGTCACGCGGGCGCGGAATGCGATGGCTGACGGAAGATTCGACGACGAGATTGTTTCCGTCACGGTCAAAACACGCAAAGGCGAACAGGAGGTGACCGCAGACGAGGGCCCGACGGCGGCGCAGATCGAGAAAATTCCGACATTACGACCCGCCTTCCGCAAAGATGGAACGGTCACCGCGGCGAGTTCGTCGTCGATCTCCGACGGCGCCGCGTCGCTGCTGCTCATGCGCCGCAGTGAGGCGATTTCGCGCGGCGCACCGGTACTGGCCACCATGACCGGTCATACAGGATTCGCCCAGGAACCCGAGTGGTTCACGACCTCCCCGGTTTTTGCCATCAAAGCGCTTCTCGAGCGACGCGACTGGTCCGTCAGCGACATCGATCTGTTTGAAGTCAACGAGGCATTCGCCTGTGTCACGATGGCCGCGATGCACGACGTCGGCATTGCGCACGACAAGATCAACGTGCACGGTGGCGCCTGCGCACTCGGCCATCCGATCGGAGCGTCCGGTGCCAGAATCCTGGTGACGTTGATCCACGCATTGCGCGCACGCGGCGGTGGACGCGGAATCGCGTCGCTGTGCATCGGTGGCGGCGAGGCCGTCGCTGTCGGCGTCGAAGTCTGAAACAACGGGGGAATTAACGATGGACCTCACATCCGCAAAAGCAGTCATCTCCGGCGGTGCGTCCGGACTTGGTTTCGCTACCGCCAGGGCCGTGATCGAGGCTGGCGGACACGCTGCGCTTCTGGACATCAACGAGGACCAGGGCAGAGAGAGCGCTGCGTCGCTCGGCGAAAATGCCATGTTTATCCGCGCCGACGTGTCATCTGAAGAAGATGTACGCAGAGCCTGCTCACAGGCGGCCGAATTCATGGGCGGTGTCACGCTGGCGGTTAGCTGCGCCGGAATACTGATGCCGGCCCGCGTCCTCGGGCGCGACGGGCCGATGCCCGCCGAAAAATTTTCGCAGGTAATCACGGTCAATCTCATCGGCACCTTCATCCTGACCAAGGAATCGGCGAACGTCATGCAGCACAACGAGCCAAACGACGACGGCGAACGCGGCGTGGTGGTGAACACGGCGTCGGTTGCAGCATTCGAGGGCCAGATCGGCCAGGCCAGTTACTCGGCGTCGAAAGGCGGCATCGTTGGCATGTCAATGCCGGTTGCAAGGGAACTCGCTCGTTTCGGCATTCGCGTCAACACCATCGCGCCCGGTATTTTTCTCACGCCGATGATGGCCGGGCTACCGGAGGACGTCCAGAAATCGCTCGGTGCGCAGGTGCCGTTCCCTTCCAGACTCGGGCGGCCTGACGAGTACGCCGATATGGTCGCCGCGATATACGGCAATGCAATGATCAACGGTGAGTGTATTCGCCTCGACGGCGCTATTCGCATGCATCCGAAATAGCCAGCCCGTCGAATGCTGCCAGTGAACTGCTACATGCCCGGGTAGTTGGGACCGCCGCCGCCCTCCGGCACAAGCCACACGATATTCTGTGTCGGATCCTTGATGTCGCATGTTTTGCAGTGCACGCAATTTTGCGCGTTGATCTGGAAGCGATTCTCGCCGCCCTCTTCCACGACCTCGTATACGCCCGCCGGACAATAACGCTGAGCCGGCTCGTCGAAAATCGGCAGGTTATAGCTGATAGGCACGGACGCGTCTTTCAAGGTCAGGTGTGAAGGCTGGTCTTCTTCGTGATTCGTACTCGACAGGAAGACGGACGACAGGCGGTCAAAGCTGATCACGCCGTCCGGCCTGGGATACTCGATCGTGCGCGCCTTGTCTGCAGGAACAAGGCATTCATGATCCGGGTCTTTGTTGTGCAGCGTGAACGGTAATTTCCCGCGGAAGATGTTCTGGTCGACGAAGGCGAATGCCGCGCCGAAAAATGTCCCCCACTTGTGCAGCGCGGGTCCGAAATTGCGCGACCGGTGCAATTCTTCCTGCACCCAGGAAGATTTGACACTGTCGTCGTAGTTCGAGAGTACCTGGTATCCAGCGCCGCCGTCGGCGAGAGCCGCATGCACGCTTTCGGCAGCCAGCATGCCCGTCTTGATCGCCGTGTGCGCCCCTTTTATCTTGGCGCCATTGAGAAACCCGGCATCGCAACCGACCAGGAGCCCGCCGGGAAACGACAGTCGGGGCAGTGACTGAAGCCCGCCCTTGTTCACGGCTCTTGCCCCGTAGGCGACTCGTGTGCCGCCTTCCAGGTATTTCTCGATCCTCGGATGGTGCTTCCAGCGCTGAAATTCCTGGAATGGCGCCAGGTGGGGATTCGTATAATTAAGGGCGATGATGTAGCCGAGGTAGGCTTGCTTGTTCGCGGCGTGATAGAGAAAACCGCCGCCCTCGGTCGCGTTGTCCATGGGCCAGCCCAGCGTATGCACTACCAGCCCCTCTTCGTGTTTGTCCGGGTCGATATCCCAGATTTCCTTCAGGCCAATGCCGTAATGCTGCGGGTCGCAGTCGGCGCGCAGGTTAAACCTGCTCATCAATTGCTGGCCAAGATTGCCATGGCACCCTTCCGCGAAAATCGTGTATTTGCCGAGCAGTTCATATCCTGGCTGGAACGATGGCTTGCGTTCGCCGTCCTTGCCGATACCCATGTCACTGGTAGCTACACCCGTGACCCGGCCGTCGCCATCGTAGAGAACCTCGGCGGCCGCGAAACCGGGGAAAACGTTGACGCCCAGCTCTTCAGCCTGCTCGCCCAGCCACTGGCACAGGCGGCCGAGGCTGATGATGTAGTTGCCCTTGTTGTGCATCGGCGCCGGCACAAACGGGCCAGGGACGCGAATCGACTTCTGCGGTCCCAGCAGGTAGTGAATGAGGTCGCCGCTCACGGCGGTATTGACCGGGGCGCCTTTGTCCTTCCAGTCCGGAAACAACTCTGCCAGCGCCGTTGGCTCGAACACGTTGCCGGACAGTATGTGGGCACCCACCTCGGAGCCTTTTTCCACGATCACGACCGACAGCTCCTGACCAGCGGCTTGCGCCAGCTGCGCAAGCCGGCAACCCGCGGCAAGGCCGGATGGGCCGGCGCCGACGATTACCACGTCAAACTCCATCGATTCGCGTTCTGTCTGTTCCGTCATTCGGGACCTGTGTTTTGGCTGTGTGCGGGCAACGCGCACATTCTAGCAGCTGGCGGGGGCTTTATAGCCAATGTACCCTTCGCCTGCGCAACGCCGCCAACATCAACGAGCGAGGGGACCGTATGATCGCAGATACCTATGCGGCGCTGATTTGGAAAAAAGAATTGACGGATGACCCGGCGCAGCGCCGCGTGGTCGACGTGTTGCAGGAATTGCAGGAACGCGTTTTCAGAAACGAGAGCGCAGCAATTCTTCTCGGCCGCAAGCTTGGTCTCGGACGCAGGCCGGAGGATTTCCGCGGGCTGTACCTGTGGGGCAGTGTCGGGCGCGGCAAGACGTTTCTGATGGACCTGTTCTTTGACACGCTGCAAATCAAAGCAAAACGACGCATCCATTTTCACCGGATGATGAGCGAGGTGCATGCGCGGCTGAAGAATCTCCGTGACCAAAGCGACCCGCTGGACTCGGTCGCCGGCGAGATAGCGGCGGAGACCCGCGTTCTCTGCCTCGACGAGTTCTTCGTCAGCGATATTGGCGATGCCATGATACTGGACCGTCTGCTGCAGGGGCTGTTCGATCGGGACGTCATACTGGTGACGACGTCGAATGTCCCGCCAGCCGACCTTTACGCGAATGGTCTGCAACGCGACCGCTTCCTGCCAGCTATCGCGCTACTGGAAAATCGCACGCAGGTGCTGCAGATGGACGGCGACGACGACTACCGTCTGCGCCTGATGCAGGCGGCAGGAACCTATTTACCCGCTGACGATGATTCCACGCATGAAAAGCTTGCCAGCTTCTTCGACAACATCGCGGCCGGCCGGTCAACGGAACATGGCAGCATCGAAATACTGGGCCGCCCGATCCCGATAGTACGTTGCGCCAAGGGAATCGCCTGGTTCGATTTCTCGGACATCTGTGGTGGCCCGCGCAGCCAGCAGGACTATATCGAGATCGCGCGCTGGTACCAGACGATCATCGTTTCCAACGTCCCGATCCTGACCATACAGAGCGAGGATCCGGCTCGTCGCTTCGTCGCGCTGGTCGATGAGTTTTACGATCGGCGTGTGAAACTGATCGTCTCCGCCGCCGCGAGCGTCGATGAGCTTTACCAGGGCCGCCGTCTCGCGTTCGAATTCGCACGCACCGCCAGCCGCCTGGTCGAAATGCAGTCGGACGAGTACCTGCATCTTGCGCATATCGCCTGACCAGCAGCCGCCGCGACAGTTGTTACGGTGTGGCGGTCTCTGCGACAATCAGGAGGCGCCCGGCGGCGATGGACCAGAAATGACCAAAGAGCTGATTCTCGAAGAATTTTTGCCTTACCGACTGTCGATCCTGTCGAACACGGTAAGCACCATGATTGCCCGGGCCTACGACAAGCGATTCGGGCTGTCGATCCCCGAATGGCGCGTGATCGCGGTGCTTGGCCGGTTTCCGGGCCTGTCGGCGGTCGAGGTCGCCGAACGCACCTTGATGGACAAGGTGGCGGTCAGCCGGGCCGTGGGCAAGCTTATCAAGAGCGGCCGCGTCGACCGGCAGTTTGCGGACGTCGACCGGCGACGCTCCATCCTCAATCTCTCGGAAGCCGGCAAAAAGGTACACGATGAAATTGCGCCGCTTGCGCTGCGGTTCGAACAGGATTTATTGCACGGGATAAGTGATACTGAGGCCGCGACGCTCGACGCCGTGATGCAGAAGTTGCTGGCGCGGGCGCGCGAGATCGGTCCCCCTCAAGACTGAGAACCAGTAACGTATTACGCCACTAACCACAGGTATATTCCGATAGTTTCGGAATTGCGGCGGGATGTATAATCGCGCCCCATTATTGCCGGCCGGGAGTTCTTGCAGTGCCAAGGCCAAAGCACCGTCGCTCGAGTGATATCTCAAACCGTTTGGTTGGCGAAATCGTTGCCAGCAAACCGGAATCCAAACTCCTCTCTGGCCGCAAGCAGATCAATCAGTTTCTGCGCCACTATTTCGGCAACATGCCTGTCGACGATCTGCAGGGACGGTCGTTCGAACGCCTCGGTCGCGCCGCTATCGGGCACCTGGAATTCGGCCGCGTTCGCAAACCCGGCAACCCGCTGTTGCGAATTTTCAACCCCGACCTGAAAACCCACGGCTACGTCGCGGAATACACGATCGTGGAAATGGTCAACGACGACATGCCATTCCTTGTTGACTCCGTGTCCGCGGCGATCGATCGGCAGAACCTGGTCATCCATACCACGGTTCACCCGATTTTCCGGGTCTTGCGCGATGCCGGCGGCCGCCTGAAGGACATCAACGCCGGGGAATCCGCTGCGGGGCAACCCGAATCGTTCATCCGTTTCGCTATCGACAGGATTGCAGACGAGCACCTCCGAAGCATTCTCGAGCACGAGATCCTGAAGGTCCTGGCCGACGTTCGCGTTGCTGTGCGGGACTGGGGCGCCATGCGCGGCAAGATGCTGGAAGCCAGCGCCACGCTCAGCCGGGCCAACGGCGATGCGCAGCTGCGCCGTGAAAGCGAGGCGCTGCTGCAGTGGATGGCGGATGACCACTTTACGTTCCTCGGTTACCGCGAGTACAAGCTGCAAAGCCGCGGTCAGCGGGTCTTTCTGCGCCCTGTCAAGGGTTCAGGACTGGGTGTCCTGGTGCGCGATGAGCGTGGCGGCCGCGCCGTCGAACTTACCAAGTCGATGCTGCGCGTTGCCCGCTCGAAGGACTTGCTGATCATTACCAAGGCAAATTCGAGATCGACCGTGCATCGGCGCAGCTACCTCGATTATGTCGGCGTCAAGGTGTACAACAACGATGGCGAGCCAGTCGGCGAGAAGCGCTTCATCGGCCTGTTCACATCCGTTGCTTACAGCGAAAGTCCGCGAAATATCCCATTGCTGCGTCTCAAAGTTCAGCGCGTGGTCGAAGGATCAAATCTCAACCCTGCGGGACATCGCGGTAAATCCCTGATTCATATTCTCGACACGTTTCCGCGCGACGAACTGTTCCAGAGCACGGTTGCGGACCTGGTACGCACGACCAACGGCATACTGAATCTCCAGGATCGCAAGCAGGTCAAATTTTTTCTGCGCCGGGACACGTTCCGGCGTTTTTTCTCCTGCATCGTCTATATTCCGCGAGAGAAGTACACGACCGCAGTTCGGGGCAAAGTAGAGAAGATTCTGCTGGACGCGTTTGCCGGGCTCGGCGCTGACACCAGCGTGCAGATCTCTGACTCGCCGCTCGCACGCGTCCACATCATTGTGCGCACCGGCAGCGGCGAGCGTCCAAAGATCAGTATAAGGAGCATCGAACAGGAGATTGCGGACGCCGTTGTTACCTGGCGGGACAAACTGCGGATTTGTCTGGTCGAGAAATTCGGCCAGGACGAGGGTCTTACGCTCAATCGCGAGTTTGGCGAGGTATTTCCTCTTGCCTACGAGGAAGACGTGTTGCCGTCGATTGCCTGCCTCGATATCAAGCGTGTGCACGGCCTGTTGCGAGGCGAACACAACGATGCCCTGCTGTTGCACCAGCCGCGCGACGCCAAGCCAGACCAGCTCAACCTGCGAACGTTCCACGTCGACAATCCATTGGCCTTGTCCAGCGTGTTACCGATCCTGGAGGACATGGGTACCGAGGTGTATGGCGCGCGAAATTACAGGCTCAGGCTGGCGGACGGACACGATTTCTGGATCCAGGACTTCGAACTGCGCCACTCGGATATCGAACAACTGGATCTCGACGCAGCCGCGCAACGTTACCAGGACGGTTTCCGGCAGATACTCGATGGCAAGTCCGAAAGCGATGGCTTTGACCGCCTGATCCTGGCCGCAGGCCTCGACTGGCGCCAGGTAACCGCGGTTCGTTGCTACGCGAAGTACCTGCTCCAGCTCCGTATCCCGTTTTCGCAGAACTACATGGAAGACGTACTGGAGCAGTACCCCGGGGTGGTTCGCAGCCTGATCGACCAGTTCGAACTTCAGTTCAATCCGCAGCTGTCAGCGAGCAAACGCAAGCAGCAACTTGAGGTCCGTCTCGGCGGAATCCGCCGTGCCATCGACCGGGCAAAAAACCTGGACGAAGACCGAATACTGTCGGCATTCTCACGGGCTGTCGGCGCGACCTTGCGAACGAATTATTATCAGACAACCAGCGACGGTCACCCGAAGGATTACCTTTCGATCAAGCTCGATCCGGCGCAACTTCTGGAGGCGCCGCTGCCGAGACCCAAATTCGAAATATTCGTTTATTCGCCGCGTGTCGAGGGTGTGCATCTGCGCGGCGGCAGCATTGCCCGCGGCGGACTGCGCTGGTCCGACCGCCGCGAGGATTTCCGCACTGAAATTTTGGGTCTGATGAAGGCGCAGGTGGTCAAGAATACCGTCATCGTGCCGACCGGGGCCAAAGGTGGATTCGTACCGAAGCAGCTGCCGGTTGGCGATCGCGACGAGATCATGGCCGAGGGTATTGCCTGCTACCGCATGTTTATCTCCGGTCTGCTCGACCTGACAGACAACCTGGTCAACGAAAAGGTGGTGCCGCCACCGCAGGTCGTGCGTCGCGACGCGGACGATCCGTACCTGGTCGTGGCCGCGGACAAGGGAACGGCGACGTTTTCCGACATCGCCAATAGCGTCTCAGCGGAATACGGTTTCTGGCTGGACGATGCATTCGCGTCTGGCGGCTCGGCAGGCTACGACCACAAGAAGATGGGCATTACCGCCCGCGGTGCCTGGGAAGCTGTACGGCGTCATTTCCGCGAACTCGGGGTTGATGTGCAGAAGGACCCGTTCACAGTTGCCGGAATCGGCGACATGGCCGGCGATGTGTTCGGTAATGGCATGCTGCTCTCGCGCAAGATCAAGCTTGTCGCCGCATTCAATCACCAGCATATTTTTCTCGATCCGGACCCGGATATGACGGCATCGTTCAACGAGCGACGCCGTCTCTTCAAATTGCCGCGTTCCAGCTGGATGGACTACAAGGAGGAATTGATTTCCAAGGGCGGCGGTGTATTTTCCCGCCAGGCAAAGCAGATTCGGTTGAGCTCTCAGGCACGCGGCCTCCTCGGCACCGAAGAGACCAGCGTGCAGCCGCTGAATCTGATCTCGCTCATACTGAAAATGAACGCCGATCTGTTGTGGAATGGCGGCATTGGCACTTACGTGAAGGCCAGCAGCGAAAGTCACTCGGACGTTGGTGATCGCAGCAACGACAACGTGCGAGTCGATGCAGACCAGTTGCAGTGCAAGGTAATTGGCGAAGGTGGCAACCTGGGATTGACGCAGCTCGCGCGCATCGAGTTCAGCCTCAACGGCGGGCGCGTCAACACGGACTTCATCGACAATTCGGCCGGTGTCGACAGTTCGGATCGTGAGGTAAATATAAAAATTCTCCTCGGAACGGCAGAACGCAGCAAAGGCCTGACGCGCGCCAGGCGCAACAAGCTGCTGTCGGATATGACGGATGACGTTGCCGCTTTCGTACTGCGCAACAATTACCTGCAAACGCAGGCAATCAGCATGGCGGAAGCACGTGCGCGCGAGCGCCTCGACGAGTCGGCAAGACTGATCATAAACCTGGAACGAACGGGCTTGCTCAATCGGGACCTGGAATTCCTGCCGAGCGAAACCGAGATCGACGACCGGCGCCAGAGAAAACAGGGCCTGACGCGTCCCGAAATCGCGGTTATCCTCAGTTATGCCAAGATCGATTTGTACAACGGGCTGGAGGCCTGTGGCGAATCGCTGGCGGATTTCCTCGAGCTGGATCCGCAACGTTACTTCCCCGCAACATTGCGCAAGCGCTACCATGACCTGATTCCGACACACCCACTGAGCCGGGAGATCCTCGCTACGCTGATTGCGAACACCATCGTCAATCGCATGGGCCCGGCGTTCGTGCAGCGACTTCAGCAGGACACCGGCGCAAGTACCGTGACTATTGCACGTTCCTACATCGTGGCTCGCGAACTATGCCAGGCGAGCGAAATCTGGCGAGACATAGAAGCACTGGACAACGAGATCGCTGCCTCCATTCAGCAGAGCATGATGTTCGAGGTCAGCCGCATACTGCGACACACCTGCTACTGGCTTATCGGTTGCTTCGGCGAAAGCATCGACATCGTGAAGACCGTCAAACGCCTGAACGGCCATATGTCGACGCTCTATAGCAGGAGTCAGAGCATTGTCATCGGGCCTGCCAAAGATCGGCAGCGCAATGTCGTCGAGGAAAACGTTCGACGGGGTGTGCCGGAAAAACTTGCAAGGCGTATGGCCGGGTTGCTGTTGACACGCGGCGGCCTGGACATCGCGGACCTGTCACAAAGCTATCGCAAGGACGCAGTGGAAACGGCAGACATGTATTCCGAATTGACGGACCGCCTCGGAATTATCTGGCTAAGCCGAAACGTCGAAAGTCTTCGCGTGCGCGGTCGCTGGCAGGCAATGGCGCGCAGTAATCTGCGCCATGAATTCTATGCATTGCGACGCGACCTTTCCGAAAAGCTGATGAAGAAACGCGGCAAAGGAACACTCAGTGAGCAATTCGTCCGCTGGCTGGAGGCCAACGCGCCCGGCATCGCCAAGTTCGACAGCATGGTCGACGACATGAAGCTTCGCCAGGCCCACGATTTCGCGGCACTTTCGGTTGCGGCGCAGGAACTCCGCAAGCTCATCGAACAGTAACAGCGGGCCGGTTCGGCCCGACCACTCAGGAGACCACATGGCAGGAAAACTGGTGCTTTGCCGTCACGGACAAAGCGAATGGAATCTGCAGAATCTGTTTACCGGTTGGACCGACGTCGGCTTGACCGACAAAGGCCGGCGCGAAGCGGTGGACGCAGGCAAGACGGTGCGTAAGCTCGACTACGAGATCGATATCGCATATACCTCGGTGCTCAAGCGGGCGATTCATACGCTGTGGCTGATGCTCGACGAGATGGACCGCGTATGGATTCCCGTGATACGCGACTGGCGACTGAATGAACGTCATTACGGTGCACTGCAGGGACTCAACAAGGCAGAGACCGCGGAAAAATACGGCGACGAACAGGTACACATCTGGCGACGAAGCTACGCAACGCCACCACCGCCGCTGGAAGCCGATGACGAACGCCACCCGTCACACGACCCACGCTATGCGGGGATATCCAATCTTCCGGCGACCGAGTCGCTGGCAACCACACTGGATCGCGTGCAACCTTGCTGGGACGAACTCATCGCTCCACAGCTGCGCAACGGAAAAAACGTTCTGATTGCAGCGCACGGCAACAGCCTGCGGGCCCTCGTCAAGATGCTGGACCGGGTCAGCGAGGATGAAATTACGGGCTTCAATATCCCGACCGGCATACCGCTGGCCTACGACCTGGACGACGCGCTGCAGCCGATATCCCGCGAATTTCTCGGCGACCCCGAGGCTGTTGCAGCGGCGGCGAAAGCGGTAGCAGACCAGGCGCGCAGCAAATGATCTACGACCTGGGCGAGCGCCGCATGGAGCTGCTCGGCAACGGACACTACATTGCGCCATCAGCGTCGGTGATCGGCAGCGTGCGACTCCGGCCCAATTCGAGCGTCTGGTTCAACGCAGTGCTTCGTGGTGACAACGACTGGATCGATATCGGTGAAATGAGCAACGTCCAGGATGGCAGCGTTCTGCATACCGACCCCGGCATTCCTCTGACGGTCGGCGCGGGCGTTACCATCGGCCACATGGCAATGTTGCATGGCTGCATCGTAGGCGACGGGTCGCTGATCGGCATTGGCGCGACGATTCTGAACCGGGCGAAGATCGGCGCAAGCTCGATCGTCGGTGCCGGCGCTCTGGTCACCGAAGGAAAGGAATTTCCCGACGGTGTCCTGCTCCTCGGCTCACCGGCGAAAGTCGCGCGCGAACTGGAGCCGAAGGAGATCGATTTCCTCGGCGTGTCGGCGCGGGTATACGTTGAAAATGCCCGCCGTTTTCAAGACACACTTGCGGCGCGCGATCAGACCTGATGCCTGGGATTGGACGGGCGGGATCGCGCAAAGTCATCATTGCGCACGCGCACCAGTCCTTCCTGCGCGGCCGACGCTACCAGGAGACCGGCCTCGGTGAAAAACTGGCCGCGCGCAAAACCGCGCGCGCCGGACGCGTTCGGACTGTCGAACGCGTACAGAAGCCATTCGTCGACGCGCACTTCGCGATGAAACCACAACGCGTGATCGAGGCTTGCCATCTGCACGTTGCCGCGGCCGAATGGCAGGCCGTGCGGCAGGGTGCTGGTGCCGAGGAGTTCGTAGTCCGATACGTAGGCGAGCAAATTCTGATGCAGGCTTCTCTGGTCCGGCAAGCGATCCACAGCGCGTATCCACACAAACTTCTGCGGTTCGAGCCGTTGCGGTTCCAGAAAATTCATTGGATGTACCGGCCGGAACTCGAACGGCCGCTTATCGGTCAGGTAACGACGCATCTTTTCCGGTATGCGCTGCAATATCTCCACCGGAACTTCGGTTACGTCGGGTAGACCCGACGGCCCTTCGACATCCGGCATTCTTGCCTGATGCTCGAGCCCGTCTTCCGGATCCTGGAACGACGCGGCAAAATTGAAGATTGGCCGGCCGTGCTGGATAGCGACAACGCGCCGCGCGGAAAACGAGCCACCATCGCGCGACCGGTCGACTTCGTAAATAATCGGCGAGTCCACGTCGCCGCGGCGCAGGAAATACGCGTGCAATGAGTGTGCAACGCGGTTGTCTACGGTGTATTGCGCCGCCGACAGCGCCTGGCCGAGCACCTGGCCGCCGAACACCTGGGCACTGCCGACGTCGCGGCTCTCGCCGCGGAAAATGTTGTCTTCGATTCGTTCCAGCGACAGGAGAGTCAGCAGATCGGCAAGAATCGTGTTCATGCGCTCATCGCCAGCGGCGTTGCCCGTTCACATGTCGTCAGCTGCCGTTGATCAGACAGCCATCAACCACGATGCCGGTGCCGCTAACGAAAGCCGACTCGTCAGTCGCAAGAAACAACGCAACCTTGGCAACGTCGACCGGTTCTCCGAGGCGATTCGCCGCGGACATCGCAATACAGTGATCGCGTAAATCGCGTGCCGCGCTGTAAATACGGCGGCTTTCCGGCGTCATGATTGCACCGGGCTGGATGTAATTTGAGGTGATGCCGAACTTGCCAAGCATGGCGGCTTGCGTTTTGGTCATCGATGCGAGAGTTTCCTCTGCGGTCGAGAAGGCGTTGTCAGCGTCCGCGGAAAATTCGCTGCGCAGGCAACCGATATTAATGACGCGTCCGGCCGGGCTCTTTTTGAGTTGCGGCAAGGCAGCTTCGAAAAGGCTGGTCATCAGCGCACCGCGTCGCTGCAAATGCTGCATGATTTCCTGCTGGTCTTCATCGGTCAGCGGCCGTTCGGAATGACTGTCGATATTGCAGACCAGTATGTCGATCCCGCCAAGGAGACTCGCCGCCTTGTCGGCTATCTGCTGTGCGACACCTTCAGTTCGGATATTTGCGGGAAAACCCGTCACCCCGCGCAGTGTCGCAAAATGTTTGTCAATGCCACTCGATTCCACATCGACCGCCAGCACCGAGGCGCCGTGTTTGACCAGCGTGCGCACGGTTGCTTCGCCGATGCCCGTCGCGGCACCGGTCACGATTGCCTTCATACCGAAGAGACGCAGTGCGTCAGTCATGTCAAAGTCCAGGCAAAGTCCCGTTCGCCACTATATGTTCGTCCTGCCCCAAATTCTGCCAACCCGTTCCTGAAATCAGCCACTCAGGTGTCGGTTGGCAGCCGATAGTCCGCAAACTGCTCACGCAAGGCGGTCTTTTTGATTTTTCCTGTCGCGGTGTGCGGGATCTCGTCGACGAACACGACGTCGTCAGGGACCCACCATTTGGCAATCTTGCCGTCGAACCAGCCGAGAATATCTTCCTTGCCGGGGTCCTGACCCTCTTCCGCGACGATGATCAACAACGGACGCTCGGTCCATTTGTCGTGCGCCACGCCGATAACCGCAGCCTCAGCAACCGCCGGATGCCCTATTGCCGTGTTCTCGACTTCGATCGAGCTGATCCATTCGCCCCCCGACTTGATAACGTCCTTCGTGCGATCGGTAATCTGCATGTAGCCCCGTTCGTCGATCGTTGCCACGTCACCGGTATCGAACCATCCATCTTCGGTGTGCGATCCTGCCGCGCCCTCGAGTTTGAAATAGTCGCTGCATATCCACGGGCCACGTACCTGCAGCGGGCCGAATGCCTCGCCGTCCCAGGGCAGCTCGTTCCCGTGCTCGTCGACGATGCGCATTTCCACACCGAATATTCCCCTGCCAGCTTTGGTCTGCAGGGCGTACATTTCGTCCCTGGACAGGGTTTCCATGCCCGCTTTCGGCGTGTTGGCCGTGCCCAGCGGACTCATTTCGGTCATACCCCAGCCCTGGATGACAACCACGTCATGGTTTTCGCCGAATTCGCGAATCATCGATTCCGGAACGGCTGCGCCACCGATGACCGTCCGCTCGAGCGCGTGCATTTTCTTGCCGGCCTTTTCTGCATATTGCAGCAGTCCGAGCCAGACCGTTGGCACGCCCAGGGCGAGCGTCACGCGTTCATTCTCCAGCAACTGATACAGCGCTTCGCCGTCCCCCATTTTCGGGCCCGGAAGCACGAGCTTGGCGCCGGCCATCATGCCGCTGTATGGAATACCCCAGGCGTTGACGTGAAACAGGGGCACCACGGGCAGCACGCAGTCGCGATTCGACAGGTTCAGCGCATCAGGCGCAATACTGCCGTAGGCGTGCAGCAAGGTAGAGCGGTTGCTGTACAACACACCTTTCGGATCGCCGGTCGTGCCTGAGGTGTAACAGAGCGCAACCGCCGCATTCTCGTCGAGCCGTGGCCAGGCGAAGTCCGCGGACTGGCCTGCGATAAAAGATTCATAAGACTGCACGTTGTCGAGCGACGTCTCTGGCATGTGAGCGTCGTCGGTGAGGACGACATAGCCCTCGATATTCGGGGTCTGGCCGGCAATTTTCTCCAGCAGGGGCAGGAACAGGGGATCGGTCAGAATGTACCGATCCTCGGCGTGGTTGATCATGAAAACGATCTGCTCCGGAAACAGCCGCGGATTGATCGTGTGGCAGACGTAGCCACTGCCGCTGATGGCGTAGTAGGCCTCCAGATGCCGGTAATCGTTCCAGGCCAGGGTCGCGATTCGCTCGCCGGGCTGCAGACCGAGACCGGAGAGCGCATTGGCC
>JAHHOT010000057.1 GCA_018677555.1 Gammaproteobacteria bacterium
GGATGGTCCCGTCCACCGCCGAGCCCTCGCCAATCACGATGCGCGGCTTGCGCCGATTCCGGCTGCCCCAGCCGCTCGGTTTCTCGACGATCAGGTCGCCCTTGAGCCGTGACCTGGCGTGCAACGACACGTCGCCGTTGACTGTCGACAGGTCGCCGCCGACGGTAGCACCCTCGAGCAAGATCTCTCCGTTGACGTTGCTGACGTCGTCGGCCACCTCGGTGCCACGATCCAGCGTGATCTTGCCATTGACGACCGAAACTTCGCCGGCAACGGTACAGCTCTCGCCGATCCGTATTGCGCCGTTGACGCTGCTCAAACCGGTTGCTGTTACCCCGGACGATACCCGCAGACTGCCATTCACCGTTTGCGCGTCCTCTATCCTGGCGTTACTGGCGATGCGAATTGTACCGTTGACGGTATCCAGTGAACCGGTGACGACCGCGTTGCTACCCACGGAAATGCTGCCGTTGACCGTCGATTCGCCGTCGCTTTGCGCACCGTCGTCGACCGAAACGCTCTTGTTCACGTTCCACGCCTGCGCGGGCGAAAGAATCAGACACGCCGCCAGCGCCATCGATACGCGCGCAATACCCTGTTTTACGGTCATTTGTCGCTCCTGGTCGCGTGTGGCTGCTATTAGACTACTCTTTTGATACCCCCGCCAGCCAAAGGGTTGCAATCGGCGCAGCACAAACTATGCCTGCCGACAGTGTCGGGTTATTCTTGCCGCCGCCGAATCTTCGAAGTCCCTCAGCCATGCCAACCGCCCTGGAAGCCCGCAACCTCGTCAAGCAATATCCCGGCGTCCTGGCCGTCGATGACGTGTCGTTCAGCGTCGCCGAAGGCATCTGTTTCGGACTACTGGGGCCGAACGGTGCCGGCAAAACGACGACGGTCGAAATCATGGAAGGCGTGACCCCGCCCAGCAGTGGCGAGGTCTGGTATTTCGGCAAACCGGCCGGCCGCAAGTTTCGCGAGGAGGCCGGCATACAGTTTCAGAACACCGCGCTGCAGGACTTTCTGACCGTGCAGGAAACACTCGAGATGTTCCACAGCCTGTACAATCGCCAGGCCGACCTCGAGCGGATTATCGAGGAATGCGCGCTAGGTGAATTGCTGGACCGTGACAACAGGAAGTTGTCCGGCGGACAACGCCAGCGTCTGTTGCTGGCGGTTGCGCTCGTGAACGAACCCCGACTGGTGTTCCTGGACGAACCGACCACGGGGCTCGATCCGCAGGCCAGGCGCAATTTCTGGGAGCTCGTGCAGCGCATTCGCGCGGGCGGCACCACGATCATCCTTACGACCCATTACATGGACGAAGCGCATATCCTGTGCGATGACATCGCGATCATGGATGAGGGAAAAATCATCAGCCGCGGCAATCCCGACGAACTGCTGCGCCGGCAATACAAGAACGTCATTATCGAGCTGCCGCTGGAGGACGTGAACGGCGCTCTCGACTGTATCGAGCATCGCGTGCTCGAGTCCCAGGGTCTCATCGAAGTCGCGACTGACGACGTGAACGCCAGCCTGCAGCTGCTGGCGGCCAACGTGACCGGCCTGAACCGGCTGAAGATTCGCCAGCCCAACCTCGAAGACCTGTTTCTCGATCTTACCGGTCATTCCCTGCGTGCCTGATTAAGCGGATGATGCACAGAATATGCTGAAGCGAATATTCGCCATCTTCCGCGCGCGCAACCTCGAGTTCATGCGCGATCGCAGCTCGCTGAGCTGGAATATCGTTCTGCCGGTCGCCCTGATGTTCGGCCTGTCATTTATCTTCAGTGGCGGCGATCGTGCAGTCTATACCATTGGCGTCCTGCAAAGCGCAGACCAGATTGACGAATCGGTCCATCCCTTCCTGGAGACGCGCTACATGGATTTTGTGCCGGTGGCGAGCGAGGCCGACGGCTTTCGCAAGGTGGCGCGCCATCGGCTCGATCTCCTCGTCCGTTTCGATCCGCCCGCACAATACTGGGTGAATCCCGACTCTCCGAAAGGCTATTACGCTGAAATTGCCCTGCTGCAGGCGGACCAGCGCAACGAGATCGCCAAGGCACAGATAACCGGGGACGCGGTGCGCTATGTCGACTGGGTGCTGCCCGGCATTCTCGGCATGAACATGATGTTCAGCTGCCTGTTCGGTGTCGGCTACGTCGTCGTGCGGTATCGCAAGAACGGCTTTCTCAAGCGCCTGCATGCGACTCCGCTGCGCGCAATCGAGTTCGTCATCGCCCAGGTCGCATCGCGCCTGCTGCTAATCATCGTCATCACGGCGTTTGTTTATGCCGGTACCAAGTACTTTCTCGACACGCGCATGGAAGGCAGCCACCTGACGCTGCTGATTATTGCGATCATCGGCTCGGTAAGTCTCATTTCCATGGGACTGCTGGTCGCTGCCCGCGTGACCAGCGAGGAACTCGCCGGCGGGCTGTTGAACATGGTGACCTGGCCGATGATGTTGTTATCCGGCGTCTGGTTTTCGCTGGAGGCGGCGGAAGGCTGGGTGCGCGAGCTGGCCAAGGTGTTTCCGCTGACCCACGTGCTCGATGCCGCGCGGGCCGTGATGCTCGATGGTGCGACGCTGCGCGATGTATCGGACGAAATCGCGTGGCTCGCAATAATGAGCGTCGTGTTTCTCACGCTCGGCGCATCCATCTTCCGCTGGCGATCGAATTAGCCCGACATGGCCCTGCGACTCGTCGATATCGGCGCAAACCTCGCGCATGACTCGTTCGATCCGGACCGGGCCACCGTATTGCGCGAGGCGCGGGAGGCCGGCGTCGAACGCATCGTCATTACGGGCAGCAGCGTCGACAGCAGCCTTGCCGCCGCAAAGCTCGCCGCCGAGGCGCCCGGTTTTCTCTACGCTACCGCGGGCATGCACCCGCATCACGCCAGCGATTACGACGACGCGGCGCATGCGACGTTCAGCAACCTGGCGAGCGACGGATCGGTGGTTGCCGTCGGCGAGTGTGGCCTGGACTATTTTCGCAACTTCTCGCCACGTGAAGCGCAGCGCGACGCTTTCGCGCGGCAACTCGATATCGCAATCGAAACCGGACTGCCCGTGTTCCTGCACGAACGCGATGCGCACGACGACTACGTCGAGATTCTGAAACCCAGGCTGGCGAAAATCAGCCGCGCCGTCGCGCACTGCTTCACCGGCACGGAACAGCAGCTCCGTACCTACATCGACATGGGTCTCTATATCGGCATCACCGGCTGGATCTGCGACGAGCGACGCGGCAGCCACCTGAAAGAGATTGTGCACCTCGTGCCGCCGGATCGCCTGATGCTCGAAACGGACGCGCCCTACCTGTTGCCGCGGAGCCTCAGGCCAAAACCGAAATCGCGGCGCAACGAGCCGAAATACCTGCCGGAAGTGCTGCATACCGTTGCCGAGGCATGTGGGAAATCCGCAGAATCGATCGCTGCAAGAACCCGTCAAAACGCCTGCCGGTTCTTCGGTCTTGGCGAAGACTCGGGTTAGTTCAATACCCGGTGCAGCGGGAGTCGCGTAACGCGTGCTGCAAGCGCTACTTCCGATCTGTACATGCAGAATTTATCTGCAGCAACAGGTATCTTGAGAACGTCCTGTCTGGATTCAGACAACGCCTGGTGGTTGTGTCGAGCGCCGCCAGCTGAGTTTTTTTCACCGCCAGGAAGGCGCTGTTCCCAGACGCAATGAGCGTCGCCAAGTCGTTTTCGGATTTCAATGTCTCCGTCTTTCCGCGGGAGTAGAAGCTGGCGGAGTAAGGCGTCTTTGGAAAATAATACAGAGGAGATGCCGGTGCCGATTCGCGGTGATACTGCACCAGATATTTTTGAGTTTTGCCTGCCAGACTGTCGTCAATCCCTGCCAACAGAACCATGGCCAGAACACCTGGAACGATCACGCCGAGGAGTGCCAGGGAGGGTCGTCGATTCAGGACCCATGGCCCGATCAGCAACGCGAACGCGGGAAGTCCCGGCAGGACGTAAGCGGGCAGAATGTTTCCGGCTAGGGTAAAAAACACAAGAGGTGCGAGCAGCCACAGCAGCAGATAGGTCTCGAAAGGTGAGAGAGATGCAAGGACAGAACGCTTCCGGATCGCAGAGCCAGCGGCAACGAGAGCCACGACAGTCCACGGCAGCGCTGCGGCAAACCCGTAAATCCAGATGTAACCCTTGGGATGTGCATGAGCGCTGCCATACAGGTCCCCTTCCCAGCCGCTCTGGATGAATCGAAGCAGGTGCTCGCCGACAAAAAAATACTCAAGAAATCCGGGTGTCCTCGTTTCCGCGAGCCAGTACCAGGGACCGGCAATAGCCAGCATCAACAGTGATCCGGACACCCAGGGCAGTGCGCGACAGAGCCACACGATTCCTCTGTGCCACAATGCCCAGGTGAGCACGGGCAAACCGACCAGCACGAGGGCCAGCGGGCCCTTGGCAAGTAACCCGAGCCCCAGCCCGACGAAGAACAGGTAGCGCCATCGCGAGGCCGGAAAATCTGCCGCCATCCAGAATGACGCCAGCGATAGTGTCGTCGACAATGTCAACGCTGCATCGGTCATGACCATGCCCGCGCTCATGAAGCCCAGGACGGTCGTCAAGAAGACAGCAGCGCTGGCGACCGCCGCGTCGGTCGTTGACGCCACTTTCCCAAGCCGGACGACCAATGCGGCAACCAGCAGAATCAGAACCCACACGGGAAATCGCGCTGCAAACTCGCTTAGGCCGAACAGTTCGAACGATGCGGCCGTGAACCATATAGACAACGGCGGCTTGGCCCAGAAAGGCACGCCAACCGCTATTTGCGGAGTCACCCAATCCCCGCTGGCCACCATGACCCTCGCGATTTCGGCGTAGCGCGCTTCAGTCGTATCGTGCAGCGGATACAGCG
>JAHHOT010000059.1 GCA_018677555.1 Gammaproteobacteria bacterium
GCCAGGCGTCGTCGGCGTGATGACGATAGCCAGCGACGCGTACCCCGACCCCACCCAGTTCGATCCGAAGTCCGGTCACTATGACCCGAAGAGCTCGAAAGACGACCCGCGCTGGCTGCTCGTGGACGTCGATTTCGATCGCAAGCTCGAGCGCGTCATTACGTTGAAAGAGTTGAAAGCCCATCCGGGGCTCAAGGATTTCCGTCTCAACATGCGCGGCAATCGCCTGTCGATATTCCCGGTCAGCAAGAAACACTGGAACATCGTCCTGGGGCTCGAAAAGGCCCAGGGAGGCTCTGATTAATTCCCGTACCACGCTAATGTATCGATAAGGCCAGGGTTGCGCAGGACCTCACATGCCGTCCAGGCACCGGCACAGGTAGTCATAATGAAAAACTGCAAATTTGTGATCGTTTGTTCGCTGACGCTGGCAGTTGCCGCCTGCTCGGACAGGCAAAGTGCAACGGAAACCCCTACCGCAATGAATCAATCGACCATGAACGATAAAGCTCAAAACCCTTTGCTCGCCGACTGGGACACCCCCTTCGGCGTCCCACCCTTCGAGCAAATACGCTCTGAACACTATTTACCGGCGTTCCGCACCGGCATGACCCTACAAAACGAGGAGATCGCGTCAATCGTCGCCGACGAATCCGACGCCAGTTTCGCGAATACGATCGAAGCACTCGAACGCAGCGGCAGTGTTCTGACCCGGGTCTCGCGCGTGTTTTTCCCGGTGAATTCGGCGCACTCCGACGATGTCATCAAGGAAACAGCGAAGACGATTGCGCCTGAGCTCTCCGCGCATCGCGATGACATCACGCTGAATGACCGTTTGTTCGGGCGGATAGACAGCGTCTACCGCCAGCGCGACTCGCTGGACCTGAATCCGGAGCAACGGCGGCTGCTGGATGAGACGCACAAGCAGTTTGTGCGCGCAGGAGCGAATCTGGGCATCTCCCAAAAAGCGCGGCTGCGGGCGATCAACTCGCGCCTGGCCAGCCTGTCGACCGAGTTCAATCAAAACGTGCTGGAAGAAACCAACAACTTCGAGCTGCTGGTTACGGAACGGGAATCGCTGGGAGACCTGCCAAAGAGCCTCGTCGCACTGGCAGCGCAGCGTGCAAAGGACAACGGGCATGAATGCGAGTGCTGGTCGTTTTCGTTGCAGCGGCCCAGCATCAACCCGTTCCTGCAGTATTCACCCGATCGTGCCGCCCGGAAATACCTATTCGACGGCTATGCCATGCGCGCCAACAATGGTAACGAGCACGACAACAACAGCATCATCGCGGAGACGGTCGAGCTGCGCGCAGAACGGGCGCAGTTACTCGGCTACCAGAGCCACGCCGATTATGTGCTGGCCGACCGCATGGCGGAAAACAAGGATCGTGTTTACGAGCTGCTCGACCAGGTGTGGAAACCCGCGCTGGCTAAAGCCATCGACGAACGCGCTGCAAGGCAGGAAATGATGAATGGCGACGGCGTCGACGGCGCACTTCAGGCCTGGGACTGGCGCTACTACACCGAAAAGGTTCGTAAAGCCAAATACGCTTTCGACGAAGACGCGCTGCGGCCTTATTTCGAAGTCAATGCGGTCCGGGACGGCGTATTCGAGCTGTCGAACCGGCTGTTCGGGCTGACCTTCGAGCGGCGCGAGGACATCGTCGGCTGGCACCCCGATCAGCAGGCGTTCGAAGTCTTCGATGCGGACGGTAGCCACCTCGCCATTCTTTACATGGATTTCTTTGCGCGTGAGAGCAAGCGAGGCGGCGCATGGATGAATGCGATCCGTCAGCAGTCCAATGTCGATGGCTTCGTCACGCCAATCGTTACCAACAATTTCAATTTTCCGGCCCCGACCGGCGACTCTCCTTCCCTGCTGAGCCTGAGCGAGGCCGAAACCCTGTTTCACGAATTCGGTCACGCGCTCCATGGCATGCTGTCCAACGTTACTTACGAATCGTTTGCGGGCACCAGCACACCGCGCGATTTTGTCGAGTTTCCATCGCAGGTATTGGAAAACTGGATGAAGGAACCTGAAGTGCTGCGCATGTTCGCAAAGCATTACGAGACTGGCGAAGACATTCCGGCAGATATCATCGACAAGATCACCGCCTCGGCGAAATTCGACCAGGGCTTCAAGACAGTCGAGTACATGGCTGCCAGCTACCTGGACATGGCATATCACGTGATGGACGATGCGCAAAGCACAGAACCCGGCGCATTCGAAGAGCGTACAATGACCGACATCGGGCTCATCGACGAGATCATCCCCCGCTATCGCAGCACCTACTTTTCGCACATATTCTCCGGCGGTTACTCGGCCGGCTATTACAGCTACCTCTGGTCCGAAATCCTTGACGCAGATGCTTTCCAGGCATTCAAGGAAACCAGCTTGCTGAGCAGGGAAACCGCCGCACGTTTTCGTCAGCACATCCTCAGCACGGGCGGCACGCGCCCCGGGATGGAGTTGTACGAGAATTTCCGCGGGCGGGCGCCGCGCATCGAGCCGCTGCTGTCGCGGCGCGGTTTCCTGGAACCGGCAGGTCCCTGAGCCGAATCGTCTATAATCATCAAAACGCTGAACGATCGAGACTATTGGGGGACGTTACAATGATTCGAGTGCTCGCAACCTGGGTTGCATTGATAGTTGTTGTGGCCTGTTCGCGCCAGGAGGCGCCGCCCGCAGAAGCCGAAAGCCAGCTGGAGCTCGCAGCGCGCGCAGGCGCGCCCTTGTTTGACGGCATGGGAACCCATCACCACCCCATCACCACCAGCGATCCCGACGCACAGCGTTATTTCGACCAGGGGCTTATCATCGATTTCGCGTTCAATCACGCGGAGTCCGCGCGCTCCTTTCGCGCCGCGCAAACACTCGATCCGGAGTGCGCCATGTGTTTCTGGGGCGAGGCCCTGGCGCTCGGCCCAAATATCAACGTGACCAGTGACGGCAAGGTCGTCATGGGCGACGACGACCGCCGCACAGCATTTGCTGCCATCCGGAAAGCGGTCGCATTGAAGGACCAGGTCGGCGAAAAAGAGCGCGACTATATCGATGCGCTGGCGGTGCGCTACAACGGCGATCCATCGACTCCGCGCGAGCCGCTGGACCTGGCGTACGTAGACGCGATGCGGAAGCTGCATGAAAAGTATCCCGACGACGACGATGCGGCGTCACTGTTCGCGGAATCAATGATGAACACGATGCCCTGGGATTACTGGCTCAACGAAAACGATCCCAGGCCGCTCACTGTCGAAGTTATCGATGTCCTCGAGACCGTGCTGGAGCGATCGCCGACACACCCGATGGCGATTCATTTGTATATCCATGCCGTGGAGGCGTCATCCACGCCGAATCGGGCGGAGGCACCGGCGGATACGCTGCGTGACCTGGTGCCCGGCGCCGGACACCTCGTCCACATGCCCTCGCACATTTACTGGCGTGTCGGCCGCTACGCCGACGCATCGATGGCCAACGTCAAGGCGGCGCAGGTCGACGAGGCCTATATCGCGGCCTGCAACGCCCAGGGCTTCTATCCGGCTGCCTACTATCCGCACAACATCCATTTTCTGTGGGCGGCATCGAGCATGGAGGGCCGCAGCGCCGTGGCAATCGAGGCTGCACGCAAGGTTGCGGCCAACGTGCAGCTGGAGATGATCAATGAATTTCCGGGAGTCGAGTTTTTCAAGACCATCCCGATGCTGGCGCTGACCCAGTTTGGTCGCTGGGATGATGTGCTGCAGGAGCCGCAACCACCGGTGGAGCATGAATACTCCAATGGAATCTGGCATTACGTGCGCGCAACGGCGTATGCGCGTAAAGGTCAGCTCGATGCGGCGAAGGCGGAGCGCGAGGAACTCGTCCCGCTGCGCGACGCAGCGGACGTCGTGTTCCTCGACACGATCCAGTATCCGGCAACCATGTTGCTCGAAATCGCGGATGAACTGGTGCAGGGTGAAATCGCCATGGCAGAGGAACGTCACGACGAAGCGATCGCCCACTTTTCGCGCGCCGTCGAAGTACAGGACGAGCTGCCCTACACCGAGCCGCCGTTCTGGTACTACCCGACGCGCCACACGCTCGGCAAAGCCATGCTGACCGCTGGCGACGCCGCCGGCGCGGAGGCTGTCTACCGGCGCGACCTGGAGCTCTACCCGCGCAACGGCTGGGCGATGTTCGGGCTGATCCAGGCACTCGAGGCGCAGGAAAAAGATGCCAGCGCAATCCAGAGTATGTTCGACACAACCTGGCAGCAGGCGGACGTCACGCTGACGGCCTCACGTTTCTGACCCGCGGCGGCAGCGGACCGCGCACAAGACGGTTGTAGGAGCGCCGCCCTCGGCGCGACTGTGAAGCATATTGGCG
>JAHHOT010000132.1 GCA_018677555.1 Gammaproteobacteria bacterium
TCCAGGGCTCCGGGTCGGTATCGGTGTTGTGGTCCGTTTGCTTCGCGCTGGCCGTTGCCTGGCTCATGACACTCAGCATGGGCGACAGCTCGCTTGCCGAGCTGATGCAGGTGTTCATGAAGGGGGCGGGTGACCTGTTGCCGATCGCGATCATCCTGCTGCTCGCGCTCGCGCTGGGCGATGCTGCCAGCCAGCTCGGCACCGGAATCTACGTCGCGCAGTTCGTGAGCGGCAACATCCCGCCGGTGCTGCTGGCGCCGCTGGTGTTCCTGGTCTCCGCGTTTATCGCGTTTTCCGTCGGTTCGAGCTGGGGAACGTTCGCGATCATGATTCCGATCGCGATACCGATTGCGGTGACGCTGGGCTTGCCGGTCCCACTACTGCTGGCGGCCGCAATCTCCGGCGCAATCTTCGGCGATCATGCCTCGCCGATCAGCGACACGACGGTCCTCGCGTCGATGGCTGCGGCGACTGACCATATCGACCATGTGCGCACGCAGTTGCCTTATGCGCTGATCGCGGCTGCAATGGCGAGTATCGGCTTCCTGATCGTTGGCATGGTTGGCTGAATGGGAAAATGGTGTGACACCTGTTTTCGATCGGCGACGAGGTCATTGTGGCCGGTTCAGAATCGGCGGGTCAGGGCGAACGTGAAAGCAGAATCAATATTCGCCATGATGTCCTGGTCGATCGTCTCGTAATACGTAGCGGATATCGAGTATCGGTCACTGACGACATAGTCGATGCCGATGCCGCCGTTCAGGTACGCGTGTCTGAGCAGGCGGTCGTGGTGGAATCCGGCCTCGGTGTCCCAATCAGCATCTTCACGAAAGTCGTCCCAGCCCAGCGCATGCGGCGCTATGCGTTGAGTCAGAAAGACTCGCGGGGCGAAGCGGGGCGTAATGTAGTATCTCGCGGCGGCGTGCAACAGCCAATAGTCGAGATTGACGCCAATTACCTCTTCAGAAAACACGTACGAGATGTCCGCCTCGAAAGACCAGTCCGAAAAGTACGGCGTAAACCCGATGGTTACACCGACCGGAACTTCCCACACTTGCTTGCCAATGATGGCATTGCCGTAGATCGGATAGTCCGACATCGGGGTGCCGAAAGAAATATACGGTGACACCGAAAGAGGACCGTCGACGGCAAGAAATTGTGTGCCGACATAAATGTCCTGAAAGTCCCCATGATAGGCACCATCGTCGACGACGCGCAGGTCAGGCGGCGTGTACGCAAAGAAATCCACGTTGGGGTCGTGCGCCAAAGCC
This sequence comes from Gammaproteobacteria bacterium, assembly GCA_018677555.1. Taxonomy (GTDB): domain Bacteria; phylum Pseudomonadota; class Gammaproteobacteria; order Steroidobacterales; family Woeseiaceae; genus JAHHOT01. The sequence continues at coordinate 1,272 of JAHHOT010000132.1, forward strand.
CCTTTATGACGCTTCTGGACGTAGGGAATACTGCCGAAAATTTTCCAGCGGTCGTTGAGCGAATAGACGCCTGACAGGATATATACGTGGGTATCGGTCCTGCCGAGATCGATCTGATCGTCGTTGAAGTCGATTGAGCCGGATCTTACATACTGATACTCGATACGGAGGCTGTGTTTCAGATCGGCGATGTGTTCCTGGGCCGCGGCCGCGGGCAGCACCGCCAGCATTGCGATAGCCAGTTGTGCTTTGCGTAACATCGGTGTCCTCCCCGGCGCCCCGGCCTACGATTTTTCTTTCAGCGTCTTGTGTATGGCTTTGAGGTAGTGCTTGATTTCGTCGCGCTCGGCCAGCATCACTTTGCCGTAGTTCTGCCTGGCTGTTTCTTCCTCGTCCCGGTTGATGACAACGGGAAGGTAGACGGTATCGGTATTGCCGGATGCCGAGGCGCTGGCCTCAACCGTCTCATGGTCAGCGTACGGTGCGATAACCACATCGTAATGACCGGTGAGGAGCTCTGTGGTGAGCTGTATCGAGTTGTCGACAAAACGCACCCCATGGCCGGACTGCTCCAGCGCCTGTGCCAGGTGCCTGGCGCCTTCGGATTGTCCGTAGACCAGCACGCTGCCGGGCAGTGGTGCCGTGTAGACGCGGTAGGAAGCGACCTTGCCGACACGGTAAAGTGTGTCGCTGCAAGCCATCGCGTTTATCGATACCAAGGCTAAAACCGCGCCCGTCAGAAAAACCGCGAGCACATGCATGAAGTCCCCCTTGCGTGTCCGCATCGGAAAAGCTGTGCTTATAGTAAATACGTAGCACGCGTCCAAAGGTTGGTCAATTTAGACTGATTCAAACGAATGACCTGACTCATGAATCAAACTGCGCGTCAGGTCTCACTCCCGCGAACAGCAAGGATGTGGACTCTGCGGCAATAATTACAGGGCAACCCCGAGTTCTGCGAGCGTGCCAGGCAGGCGCTCGAGCAACGTCTCGCGGCGTGACGCCTGATCTTCCAGCACATCCCGGTAGACGGGTTCCTCGGCATACTGTTGAAAACACCAGGAGTCGCGCAACACGGCATCGTGGCGTAGTCGCGGGCTCTTCTTGATGTCGGGGAGCAGGTTCAGGGCTTCGTCATTGCGGCCCAGGATGGCGAGGCCGCAACTGCGATACAGAGCGACCCAACCGATGTCGCCGCCCCAGGGCATCTCTTCCTGCCACAGTGCCAGAGAGCGAGCCAGCTCGACCGTATCAGGCCGCCCGAGCCCAGCAAGCGCATTGACCAGCGTAACGAAAGCCTCCCCATCCTCGGAAGAGCGAGCCTGGTCGTTGAGAACGGTGTCGGGCAGCCCTGTCGAGCTCAGCACATGAATCGCGGCCTCGAAAGCGCCTGTCGCAACATGGGAAAACGCGAGCAGGTACCGGGCCTCGATGTCTTCAGGCCGGTCGATCATCAACATTTCGGCAGTGTCAATTAGTTGTTCGTGGCGGCGCAGGTGAAAGAGGACGCTCAGGCTCGGGGACGGCTGGAGCCGCAGTGCTGTTGCCTCGTCCCCGAGCAGCGCGAACAAGTCGGCCAGTTTTGCAGGATGATCGGGGTTCCCAGGCTCTGCGTCGCGTGCCTTCAAGGTCCAGCCAATCGCCAGGTCGATCTCGCCGCGCAGCTCGTGCAGCCAGGCAATAGCCCGATAGGACTCTGCGTCATCGAAGCGCGCCTTGATATCCTCGATGACCGCCGGGATTTGCGCCCATTCGCCGGACTTGCCGAGCGCGTCTCCAAGTGCCGCGTACCTGGGGAGGGAGACCGGATCATTGACCAGCGCCCGGCGCAGCAGCTGAAACGGGTCGACGCCTGTCTCCCAGCCGGCCCAGGTGATCCATGTTGTGGCGGCGTAATTGTGCAGGGCATCGGCGCTGTGAGGGTTGAGTTCCACGGCTTTTTCAAATGCCGCAGCCGCCTCTGCCAAATCCCCCTGTGCCCAGTAGTATTCACCCAACGTGTTCTGCACTTCGGACAAATCCGGGTCCAAACCCAGCGCCTGGAAGATGGATGCCCGCGCCGCCTCGATGTCGCCGATGTAAAGCAATGCACCCGCCAGGCGGCTGTGAATCAGCGCCGAATCCGGGTCGACTTCTGCGGCCTGGCGGTACAGCCGGATGGCCTCGAGCAATTTCTCGGAATCAACTTCCTGCCGCGAGCGGACCTCATTCTCTTTGTGGCGGGCCAGCAGCATCAGGTCATTTGCCGAGGCGTTCAACGTCGCCGGTCGGGCAACGCCCAAACCCGGCGCGTCGGGCAAAACCAACGCGACGACTTCGCGGGCAATTTCCTGCTGCACCTCGAGCATTTCCAGCCGGCCGCGTTCGTAGCGTTGCGACCAGACGGCAATGCCGGTAC
>JAHHOT010000189.1 GCA_018677555.1 Gammaproteobacteria bacterium
CTACCGCGGCGTACGAAACCTACTGCCGCCGCTTCGTCGAAGGTGGCATGCGCCTGGGCGACATCAAGCCGACCGCCCTGAGCCCTTTGGACGGCTGGTCGCAATGGTTTGCGTCGCACGCAAATAGCACAAATGCCATGCACGCCTGAGCGTGGACCCGCGTGCTTATGGCACTATGTCATTTCCAATTGGTCAAATCTGGACCAGACTGTGTTCTGGGCGTGACGCGATGCAAGGTCGAGGCATTGCAATGATCCACAAGGGGAATCCAATGTGTCGAGTGAGTTTATTCGTGACGCCGCTGCTGTTTCTGCTCGGCTGCGCAGCACAGGAGCCGAATAACGACACCGCCGACGAACCGCCAGCAGCCCCCGTGGAATCCACGGCTCCGGCAACCAGCGAAGCCACGGTCGCGACGCTGCCTGGCGAAGAACCGGGCATCGTCATGCCGGCCGGGGGCACACAAGTCATTTGCGTACGCGAACGCCGCACCGGATCGAATCGGGTCACCAAGCGCTGTCGAACGCGCGCGGAAATCGAAGCGGATCGCGTCAAGTCAAAGGAAACGTTCGAGGGCATGCGCCAGGCGCAGGAACACATCGAGCAATAAGCCGGCGCCAGCCGCGAGCCCGCTACCTGCCGTTAATCTCGCGGGAACACACTTATTCTATCTGGTTATAAGGACGCGACAACTTTTCGGGGCCCCGGCGCATCCAAGGATGTGATGCCATCGCCACACTACAACGCCGCAAACTGCTTGTCGCACCCTGCCCTCCGTTCATCGCGTATCACCCCGGTGCAGCCTGAACTCCGGCACCATGCCTGTGTCCCAGCCACTATCGCTACCCGACGAATCGGCGCATAACGACAATGAACCTGACCGAACTGAGCACCCGCCACTGGCCTTCCGTGGCGGTCATCGTCGCACTGGTGGCCCTGTTCGGCAGCGTGGCCGTCAGCAAGCTGCCGATCCAGCTCCTGCCAACGATCGAAGAGCCGCAGATATCGATCGCTAATTTCTGGCGGGCTGCAGCCCCGGAGGAAATGGAAGCGACGATTATCGAGCCGCAGGAGAACGTCCTGCGAAATACCCCGGGGCTGACCAACATCAGCTCGTTTGTCAGCCGCGGTCAGGGTTTCATTAACCTGACATTTGCGGTGGGAACGAACATCCAGACCGCCAAGCTGGACGTGATCAATAACCTGAACCAGGCGCCGCCGCGACCAGCCGATGCGGTCGAACCACAGGTCTCCGCCGGCGGCGGCCGGCAAACGCCCGGAGCCGCATCATTGCTGGTTCGCGTACTGCCCGGCAACCCCGATACCGAGCTGTCCGGTTACCAGCAACTCATCGAGGAGCATGTACAGCCGCGCCTTGCGCGCATTCCAGGCGTGTCCCGGGTCGAATTGATGGGCGAACAACCACGCGAAGTCCACGTCGTATTCGACGTATACCGCGCGGCGGCACTCGGTGTGCAGGTGAACGACATCATCTCGACGATTTCCCGTTCAACCGACATGTCCGGCGGTTTTGCCGACGTCGGCAGACGGCAGTACACGGTCCGATTCGTCGGGCAATTCGAGCCGGAACAACTCAACGAATTGATCGTCGGCTGGAGCGGGCAACGGCCTATCTATCTCAGTGAACTCGCCGATGTCGAAATCGTACCGCGCAAGCAGGACGGTTTTACACTGCGCAATGGGTACCCCGCCTATTACATCACTGTGCAGCGCAAATACGACGCCAATACCGTGTCGATACTCGATGGCGTAAACGAGGCGATTGTCGAGCTCAATGCCGGACCGCTGGCCGATGCCCGGCTCGAGATCGACCTGAGCTTCGACGCGTCCATTCACATTCGCCGGGCAATAGCCCTGGTAAAGAACAATCTTGGCATCGGCCTGATGCTCGCGATTGGTGCGTTGTACTTCCTCATGCGCAGCCGTCGCGCAACCCTGCTGGTCGCCGCAACAGTTCCTCTGTCATTGCTGGTCGCATTTATTGCCCTGCAGTTCTACGGCAAATCGCTAAACGTCATATCGCTGGCAGGCCTGGCGTTTTCCGTCGGGCTGGTGATGGATGCCGCGATAATTACGCTCGAGAATATCGTCCGGTGCCGGCAATCCGGCGCCAGCATGGACGACGCCGTGAACAAGGGTACGCGCCAGATTACCGGCGCACTGTTCGCATCGACCGTTACCAGTGTGGCCATCTTTCTGCCGGTGCTGTTCATGAAAGGCATGGAGGGCCAGCTATTTCAGGACCTCGCGCTAACGCTCGCCGTGTCCGTTTCCGCGTCGTTCCTGGTGGCAGTCACCGTGCTACCTGTCGCCGCCTCGTACTTTTTGCGCGAGGAGAGCGAGGACCCCTGCAAGCACTGGTGGGAAAATATCACGGCCTGGGTCATGAAGCTGACCCGCACACCGGTCATGCGCAACGCGTGGGTCAGTGGAATTCTCGGCGGCTCTGCGCTGGTCATATTCCTGCTGATACCCAAGGCGAACCTGCTGCCGCAGGCGCCGTCGGATTCGCTCAATGCCTTTTTCAATATGCCTTCCGGCGGAACCATCGAGATGGTGCGGGAAGAAATCGCGGGTACGATCGTCGAGCGGTTGCGGCCTTACATGGAGCACAAAGAGCAGCCCTACATTCGCGGTTACAACCTGTCCGCGTTCGGCGCTTTTAACGCGTTGTTCGTCTATCCGCAGGACCCGACGCGTATCGAGGAGATGATCGCCATCGTTAGGGACGAGGTCCTGGTGGACCTGCCGGACACCCAGGCATTCGTGCAACGGTCATCCTTACTGAACTTCGGTTTCGATGGGGGTCGCAGCATCAACGTCGATTTGCAGGGTTCGGACATCGAGACACTTTCCGAAATCGCGACCCAGGGCATGCAAATCATCCAGTCGTCGCTGCCCGGTGCGATGGTGCGGCCCATGCCGGGTCTGTCGATCGCCGAGCCCGAGCTGCAGCTGGTGCCCAACGACCGCCGCATTACCGCGGCGGGGCTGGACCGCGCCGCCGTGGCAACCATGGTGCGTGCGGCCACCAGCGGCACGTTCGTCGGCGAATATTTCGACGGCAACGACCGCATGGACATGATCCTGCGCGGCCCCCCGTGGAATTCACCCGAAGAGCTCGCCGACATCCCGGTCGCGACGCCGCTGGCCGGGATCCAGACATTGGGCGAGCTCACCGATATTCGTCGTACGGTTGGCCCGACACAGCTGCGTCGCGTCGACGGCCAGCGCACCCTGACGCTCAATGTGCGTCCCCCGGACGACATGACCGTGCAGGAAGCGCTCGAGACGCTGCGCTCCGTCGCCGGACCGGAGCTCCGCCGGATTTTGCCGCCGGGTGTCGACATCAAGTATCGCGGTACCGCCGACCGGCTCGAAGCGGCTTTTTCCGAGATGGGCACGAACCTCCTCCTGGCGGCCATCATTTTGTTCCTGATCCTGGCCGCGATGTTCCGTTCGTTCTGGGACAGCTTGCTGGTCATGCTGGCCATGCCCATGGCGATGGCAGGTGGCATTCTCGCGCTGCGCGCAATGAACCTGGTAACCACCCAGGCGATGGACCTGCTGACAATGATCGGCTTCATCATCCTGCTCGGCCTGGTCGTGAACAACGCCATCCTGCTCGTGATGCAGACCCGGGTCGGTCAGCGCAACGGACTTACTGCAGCCGAGGCGGTGGCCGACGCCGTGCGGCTTCGCGCACGACCGATTTACATGAGCACGCTGACGAGCATATTCGGGATGCTGCCATTGATGGTTATCCCCGGCGTCGGCTCGCAGATATATCGCGGTCTCGCCACCGTCATCATCGGTGGCATGACCGTATCCGCAATATTCACTCTGATCCTGCTGCCAAGCGCGCTGCGCATGACGCCGCTTGGTATTACCCGAATCCAGAAAATCACCGGCAGCGTTGCCGCCAGTAAGGGAGTTACCGCCGATGCGTAGGATCGCCGCAGGCCCGCTCGCAAGTATTCTTTGTATCGTTACCGTTTCCGCCGCCGCGCAGCAGCCTCCGCCGGCCAAGCTCGTGTTGACGGCGCAGGTCGAGCGCAGGGAGATTGCGCCAACGGTATCGGTCCCGGGCACGATTTATAGCCGCAACGATGTTCAGATCACTGCAGGCGTCACCGGACAACTGCTAGTGGTCGCAGAACCGGGCACGGTCGTGCAGCAGGGCGAAGCCGTCGCCCGAATCGATAGAACCACACTGCTCCTGCAGCGCGCCGAACAGGAAGCCCTGCTCGAGCGTTCCGAAATCAATCTGCGTCAACTTGAGAGCGCTTTGCGACGCCAGCGCGAGCTCGGCGGATCCAACCTGGTGTCGGAATTCGACATCGAGCAGACCGAGGCAAACCGCGACCTGGCAAGAAGCGACGCAAATATCATTCGCGTGCGCATCCGCCAGATCGATGATCAGATCAGGCGCACCGACACCGTCGCACAGTTTACCGGCATCGTGACGGAGCGACTGCATCGTGCCGGCGAAGACGTCGCCCGCGGTGAGGTCCTGGGCCGGATGACGGACATCGAAAACATGGAGGTGCGTGCGTTCGTTCCCCTGAAACACCTCGGCAGGACCAGGATTGGAGAATCGATCTCGATTTTCGAGTCGAAATCGCAGGTCATCGGCACGATACGTGCCCTGATCCCCACCGGCGACGTCCGCTCACAGACCTTTGAAGCCCGCATCGATCTGCCGGAAACTGTGCGTGGCGCGTGGGCCGTCGGACAGCTTGTCAGCGTCGCGGTTCCTATAAGTGCCAGCGAACCAACGCTGACCGTGCCTCGCGACGCACTCGTGCTGCGGCAGAACGGACAATTTGTCTATCGCATCAACGCGGAAAACATTGCGGAACGGATCAAGGTGTCTATCGGCGACAGCCAGGGCGAGCTGATCGCCGTCAGCGGAGACCTGCGCGAGGGTGACCTCGTAGCCATTCGCGGTGCAGAAGGATTGTCGGACGGAGCAACCGTTCGGGTGTTGACGCAGGAAACGGCAACGGCTGGCACACTGCGCGAATCCGGTTAGCCGCTTACACTTCCCTTGAGCTCGAGATCAACGCCCCGCCGCTACCGCCTCATCCTCGTAGTCCGAATTCGTGGCACGGTTGAGCAGCGCGCGTTCGAAATCGCCGACGCCGAGATTGTCCGCGTAGCCCGCTGCATCTTCGAACCAGCGCATGGAGCAACTGCCCTTGGCTTTGAGCGTCGCCAGTTCCTGCTGGCGACGGCGCTGGTAATAGCGCAAGGCGCCCTGCAGGTCGTCGTTGCTCGATACGGCATTGGCAAGACAAATCGCGTCGTCAAACGCCTGCTTGGTGCCGGAACCGACGGAAAAATGGATTGTGTGTGCCGCATCGCCGATCAGCACGATGTTGCCGCTGTTCCATCGGGCGCACTCGACCTGGCGAAACTGGTCCCAGTGCGAACCGCGCATCCGGACACCGTTGAACAGAAGCTCCTGGCCCTCCAGTATATCTTCGAAAAGCGACGCCAGCCGTCGGCAACCGGGGCCGGAATCGAAATCCCGATACCCACAGCGCTCCCATGCGCTCTTGCTGCACTCGACGATGAACGTGGAGGTAGAGCGGTCAAACGGGTACGCGTGCGCCCATAGCCACTCACTGCCTGATTGTTTGAACACGAACCGGAATCGATCGAACACCGCCTTCGTGCCAAGCCAGATATACTTGTTCGAACCAAACTTTTCGCGAGCCCCCAGCTCTTCCGCCAGATGCGATCGAAAGCGACTGTTTACACCATCCGCAGCGACCACCAGGTCGTAAAACCGTATCGCCGGATCGTCAGGGGCCAGCTCCTGGTCGTGGTGTATTTCGACGCCGAGTTCGAGGCAACGATCGGTCAATATGTTCAATAGCTTTCGTCGATCGATGCCATAGAACGGATAGCCACTGGTCGATAGTGAGTCCGTCTCCAGAATCGTCTCGATGGTATCCCAGTGCACGAACTCGTCCGCCATGCGTTCGGCGCTCGCTTCGTCCACCAGTGCAAGTGTTTCCTGTGTGCGCCCGGAGAATACGACGCCCCAGCCGTAGGTCACATTCGGTGCATTGCGTTCGAATAACGTAACTTCAGCATGCGGCAGCTTGCGCTTGACACAAATAGCAAAATAAAGGCCTCCCGGCCCGCCGCCCGCAACACATATCTTCATGAATCCCTCCAGGACATGACAAGTTCCGTCTCGTTTTGTGCGACATCTGGGCGGACAAGGAAGATGGGAGTCCGTATCGCACGCGCTTTTTTTTCAGTTTCGCTTGCTAAACAGAGTACGCCAATCGGCTGCAAATCGGGCGTGAACCCATCACAGGCGGCGGTGTGAACCAGTTCATACCAGTGCGTTATGAAACGTCGCACACCGGATCAAACTAAATTGCGTTAAAATTCTCCAGGCGTCGGGGGTTCGGTAACGGACTGCAGCGTACTTCACAGGGACAGCGAAAAGAGCAAAGCAACATGCGCGACGGATCCGCAAAATCGGACTGGCAGGTGCGACTCCTCGAGCGGGACGACGAAGCCGCATTCATACCCTTGCTCGGCCAGCACATCAGCGATCGTTGTGTTCGCAAGCACTTCGACTGGCTATACCGCAGCAATCCACACGGCAACGCTGTTACCTGGGTTGCTGTTACCGCGGAAGGCCGGATCGTCGGTTGCACGTCGACGTTTCCCAGGTTGTTGAAGTTCAACGGCGACGAGATTCTTGGCAGCAAAGGCGGCGATGCGTACGTCGATCCTGCATTTCGGCGGCAAGGAATTGCCCAGGCCTTGCATCACCAGGGCATTGCCGACATGAAGAAACTGGGCATAAGCTGCAACTTCGGCATCGCACCCGTACCGGCAAACTTCCGGGCATTCATCAGGGCCGGCGCACTCTCACCGGGCAATTTCGACAATTACCGGATGCCACTGGACGCATCGTGGATTGCGCGGCGCCTGGGTACCGGCTGGATCGGTCACGTTGCTAAAAAGGTACTGAACCCACTGGTGCGTATGTATGTCGAACGACGTGGCTCGAGGCGCAAGCGTTTCCGTGAACGAATTTCCGTGGTCGACCGATTCGATGATCGCGTCGGTGAATTGTTTGACGCACTGTCAGAATCCTTCAGCATCTGCGGTAAGCGAGATTCGGCGTACTTGAACTGGCGATTCGCCGATCACCCGTTCAAGCAATTCACACTGATCGAATGCAGTACTCGGGGCGTTCTTTCCGGTTACGCCGTACTGGATATGAATGCAGATCGCTGCAAGATTGTCGATTTTCTCTGTAATACCGAGGACGGCAGCGCAAGCTTTTTCCTGAAATGCCTGATTCAATTCGCTCGCGAACGAGGGAAGCGTTCCATATCCCTGTTCCTGAACCCGATTGGTCCCTATGCAAAATCCTTCGAAGCAGAAGGTTTTATGCGGGCCGGCGAGGAACTTCCGATCATGGCTTTGACCACGGGCTGTCCCGAGCAGGACGAGATTTTCAACAAGGCAGAGAACTGGTACCTGACCCCAGGCGACGAAGACTCAACCTGACGTGCACACGATTTAACGTTTCCCGTTTTATCGATTGAACAAAATTCAGGATGGCAAATCTTTGTGATGGTCATCACAGTAAAGACCCTTTCATACTTTTGACTAATTCTTTCCATCGGTCATTTTGACTATCGTACTCCTGCGTATTTAGACACCCCAACAAGGAGAGTACGATGTCTATGTCGATTCCCGGCGCGGTTCGCGCCTTTTTTCTTATTGCTTCATCGATCGTGGCGACCCCGGCGATTGCAGAAACAAGCCCTCCCGAATTTGTCAGTATGAGCTCATACGTCGCGGCCGGTGGCAACTATGTCGCCTGGCTGGCGCCCGAATCGAACGTTGGCGAAGACCTCGACGGTGACGGCATGGCAAACGATACCGTGCTGATGTATCGACACATCGATACCGGCGTGACGACGAACACCGGGATTGCCGTATATCCGTTTCGTATCGAAACCGACGGCAGTGTGATTCTGTTTCTGCAGCACGAAATCTATGCCAACGAGGACCTCAATGGTGATGGGGACCGTCGCGATGTCGTACTTGCCTACTACGAAATTCGCCGTAATGAGGCAAACTATTTGCCCGTGGTACCGCACCTCAATACCGGCTCACTCGGCCAACTACGCAGCTACGACGTAGACGGACCGATGATCACTTTCGTGCAAAAGGAATTCCGGGTCGGGGAAGACCTGAACGGCGATGGTGACACCAACGACTACGTCATCCGCTACGCGAATCTCAATGACGGCAGCATCAACAACACCCCACTGGTCGCTCCGTATGCAGTAACCAGCCATGAGCGCATCGCCACCACCTTGTCAGAGGGTGCGATGCAGAGTGACGTCAATCTCGACGGCGATACCGACGATGCCGTCGTCGTGTTCTACGACCCCGCATCGGGCGAGCTTCGTCCGGTACACAGCTATCGCGACCACAACCTGAGCAACCCCAATTCTTTCCCGGCAATGGACGGCTGGCGGCTCGTCTATCGCGTCAGCGAAAGTGATGGCGTCGATATCGACGGCGACGGTAGCAGCAATACGCAGCAACTGGTCTTCACCGCAGATCTGTACATGGATCAGACTGAATTTCTCGGATTCACCGGTTCGCGCCAGATGTACGTGGAGGGCGACTATCTTGCGTATCACACCTCCGAATACGACATTGGCGAGGACATCAATGGCGACGGCGATACACATTGGGACTGGATGATCGCAGTGCGAAATTTTCGCAGCGGCGATGTTTCGTACTTCGAGTACGGCGGTGAATACGTTCTGGGGATACGCGGCATGGTTATGCGCACGGCGGAGCACCGCGTCGACGCGGATATGAACGATGACGGCGACCAGTCGGATGTCTTCTCGACATTCATCGGCATCGATCAGCCGGAGGAGTACATCGCGCACCTCCTTGAAGAGCCTCAGACAGATGACAACGACGATCAGGGAATCGAGCCGCTATTCAATGAAATGATTGCTGCGATCGGGGTCTTCGGGCTCGGCGACGACGATGCGGCCGCGCTGAACGCGACCCTGGGTAACCTGTTTGCCGTCGTGTCGGATCCGGACCTGACCGACGAGGAGCGCGGTACGGCCGCGCAGCCTCTGTTGGTGCAACTGGTCGCCGATATCGACGGCCTGCTCGATCAGGGATTGATCAGCGAGAACCAGGCAGATGCAGCACTCGCACCTGCCAACATGGTCCTGGCGTTCCTTTCCGGCGGCGGATGATATCGCCAAATCCATGAGCGGGGCGTCTGCCCCGCTCAATTCACTACGGCAATGACTGCATCCCATTGAAGTACGCTACGGAGATACTGGAGCGGGTGATGGGAATCGAACCCACGTCATCAGCTTGGGAAGCTGAGGTTCTACCATTGAACTACACCCGCAAATCAGGGAGTTACGTCTCGCTCAGGTCTGGCTGAGCATAAGAGTGAGAGTACCGGGATTCTAAGCGATTCTGGGGCGATAGGAGAAGATCTCGCAGTTCGGTTCTGAACCGACATCTCCGTCCAGTCGGAGCCACCTTACTTCCGTGAAGCATTTCGTTTACGTATTCGACTAAGAGCAACCGGAGTAATACCGAGGTAACGGGCAATGTCCTTCTGCGTCACCTTGTCGAAAAGCTCCGGAGAACGATCGATCAACATGCGGTAGCGCTCCTCCGCAGACTCCGTCAGGAACTCCCTTTCGCGGCGCTCTTTCTTCATGGAGAAGTTCAGGAGATGCTCGACCATCGCCGAAGCCATTTCAAGATCGTCCCTCGTGGCGGCGTAGAGCACGTCGAAATCGAGTTCCACGGTGACCGATGGCTCGAGGCAAACGACGCTGAAGGAGCAGTATTCCTTGAAGTAAGCAGCCGCCAGGCTCCCGATCAGCTCTCCCGGTTGAATGAAGGATTTGATGTTCTCCTTTCCCTCGTCAGAGAGGTAGTACGCCTTCAGTAGCCCCGTTTGCAGGACGTAAACGGACCTGTCTTCGTCGCCCTGACGAAAAATGTGCTCGCCTGCGTCAAAACGCACTGGCCGCCCCTGCTTCTGGATATATTCTGGAAATTGCATCCGCGTTAACCCAGGTTAATGCGCCCTTCCGGGCTTGACTCTATCGTGGCGCCCATAGAGCACCTGGAACGGAGAATACCCATGAATCTAAAGCGAAGGAATATTGTCATTACCGGCGGCACAGCCGGAATTGGCCTGGAATTGGTCCGCCAGATGCAGCAAGAAAATGATCTCCTGGTCATTGCCAGCAATGAGGAGCGCCTTGAGCACCTCACACGCGCATTCCCGAGGATCATGACCTGCCGGGCCGACCTGGCCCAGCTCTCCGAAGTAGAGGCCGCAGCCGCAGCAGCCCGCAGATACTTCGACCGAATCGACGTGCTGATCAACAACGCTGCTATTCAGTACACGCCGACATTTGTTGAGGAGAGTTTTGACTATGCGTCTATCGAGCGGGAAGTCACGGTTAACTTCACCACTGTCTGCGCACTAACCTCACTGCTGCTTCCCGCACTGATTCACGATGGGGAGGCGGCGATCGTCAATGTCAATTCGGGTCTCGGCCTGATGCCGAAGAAGAACTCGGCCGTTTACTGTGCGACCAAAGCCGCCGTGAATGTATTCAGCCAGTCACTTCGCCACCAGCTCGAAGACACCAACGTGCGCGTTCTTCAGGCCTTCATGCCACTTGTTGATACGGCGATGACCACGGGTCGAGGCAATGACAGGTTGTCCCCGGCACAAGCAGCAAACGCGATGCTGCGCGGAATAGCGCTGGGAATCGAAGATAACGACATCGGCGAGATCCGCCTGCTTCGCTCCCTCGTTCGATTCGCGCCCGGGATTGCCCGCAAGATCATGAAAGCCGCGTAAGACGGCGTCGGAGAGAATTATGACTACTGAAATTGCACTGGTAGTCCAGTCGGACCGTGTTGCGATGTATCGCAGTGCTGCCGCACTTATCATCGTCCACATTTTGGCGCTAATCGCGGGCTTCGGAGTCCTGGGCGCCGCATTCGAATTCCCGGAGGTACTGCGTTTGTCGGCCGCGGACCGGCTGGCTTTGTACCGCGCCAACCAGGGAGTCATCTAGCCGACCTATTGGGTTCTTTCGATGACCGGGTTCACCCAGGTTGCGATGGCCGTCCTGCTGTGCCGGTCGTTCGAACGGACAACCAGTCCGCTGTTGCAGCTTGCGCTGGTCTTCGGCGTGCTCTGCGGCCTGCTTCAGATGGCCGGCTTCATCCGCTGGGCTATCCTGAATCCCTACCTGGCCGAGCTTATGGTCGACGCCGATGCGCAGGAGGCTGCGACGCTGGCGATCATCGAGGGCGTGTTCAACCGCTATGCGGGAATGGCGCTCGGGGAGCATGCAGCGAATGTTTGCCTCGGCGTCTGGACGTTCGGAGTCGGCTTCTCGATGCGCAGCAGCAAGCTGTTCGATCAAAGGCTGGCAGGCTGGGGTATGGTGCTCGGCGTCGCCGCGGGCATCCTCGCGCTGGAACAGCTGGGTATCTGGCCCGACCTGCTGGGCATCGTACTGGACTTTGTGTTTCCTCTCTGGGCGGTGTGGTTATTTGTTGTAGCCGCATCATTGCTAAGGACGGATCCGGAGACTGGAGAGGGACCCGCGTTCGGCTGGCGTACAGTTGCAGTTGCGGCTATCGGTTATGCACTGCTGGTCCTATTTTCGATTTGATTACGTCAACGGAGAACGCAATGAAATATCGACTGAGATTGATGGTGGTGATCGGGTTGCTTGTTACGCTTGGCAACGGCGGCCTCGCCCATGCACAACAGACCGACTGGACGCCAGAACAACAGGCCGTTATTGATGCAGTCAAGAACGGCCCGGTGGGTATCGAATCTGATTTCGACAAGTGGGCAAGTGGCTATGCCGATGATTGGAGTTACTGGCGCATAGGCGACCGAAACACCCGCCCCAGGGAACAGCACATGGTGCTCGTTCGAGAATTCATTGATGGCGGCAATCGGCCAACAAAATTCGAACTCGAGCCGATTGACGTGATAATTCGCGGCGACGTTGCGTTGCTACGTCTAATCGCCACGGAGGAACTGCGGAACGTCGACGGCGAGGCGCAAGTGGTTCGCTACGCGTCTGCGGCAATGCTGGTGCACGAAGATGGGGGCTGGAAGATGCTGGCCACCAACATCGTATATCTCGACCGATAGCCTCATCGTGCTGAAAGTTCCACTAGCTCATTGATACCGGGAGTCAGAGGAACTCGCCGGAGATTTGGCCCACTTGGCAGAATCCTGAGGAATTGACCGCAAATCGAGATGGCCGCCCATCTCCAGCCCGTCAATACTGGAGGGAAATTGGCAGTGGGTGCCATGAAGTGGCGAGAGTTGACAGAATCAAGGAAGAAATCGGGTGGCTGAAGGTACCGTTCGGCCTCCTGGCCGTGGTCGATGCATCCTTGCTTGGCTGGTTGGCGCAATCGTATGCGAAAGCAAGCCCGGTCCTGGCGGCGGCGGCCACCGTTGCTGTTATAGTTGTCAGCAATGGTATCTTTCAACTAAACCGCATTGCATATCGTCTCTTTGACGATCTCGAGGAAAGCTGACATGGAATGGTTTGTGATAATTGCATTGGCAGCGTTCGTACTCGCCTGGGTGCTAATCGTCCGCGAAGCCTCTCGTGATCGACCACCCAAGAAGTGAGAGTAAAACTGAGCATACTCAGAAAGCCCACACGACTCCGTTGGTTACTCTTGGGTGATCTAGCTTGCTGAAACCGGTGGTCACAGGACCACGGAAATCAAGCGGTTAGTGGTGTGCCCAACTCAGCGACTCCGATTGGGAAGCTGAGGTTCTACCATTGAACTACACCCGCAAATCAGGGAGTTACGCCTTACTTGGGCTCGGCTGAGCATAAAAGTGAGAGTACTTGGATTCTAAGCGACTGTGAGGTCTGTAGAGAAGAGATTGGCAAATTGACGACACCGGCTGGGACGCCATGGGGTATATCGCCTATCCGAAAACAGCGTTCCGCATAGAGATCGAGCCCCAATCAAAACCCTCACTGGGAAAGCGGGCATGATCGTCATCGTCAGTCGCGCCATATGCGTAAATCATAGGCAACCAGTGATCCGGTGTCGGGTGAGCCAGACGCCCGTCGTTAGAATCGGGCCACATCGACAGGAGCGCACCGCTGTCACGTTGCATGAGAATGTCTTTAACCTTTTCATCGAAACGTTGCGCCCAGTCTGGCGTCTCTGAGGAACCAGCTCGCATCCGAGTAAAGGCGTCGCGCAAATTGTGGACGGCATTGCCGCTGCTCAAAATCAACACACCTTCGTCGCGCAGGCTCGCCAGGGAGCGCGCGTATTCGAAATGCCCGCGTACATCTATGTTCCGGTCAATGCTGAGCTGGATCACGGGGACATCGGCCTCAGGATACATCCAGCGCAGCACGCTCCACGCCCCATGATCGAGGCCCCAGTCGGAGTTGAGCGCCGTGCGGTCTTCGCCGATGAGTTTCCGCACGTGGCGCGCGAGATCCAATTTGCCCGGGGCGGCATACTCGATTTCGTAGAGAGCTTTTGGGAAACCCGAGAAGTCGTGGATAGTCCGTGGGTCGGTATTTGCTGTCAGCAAAGTGCCATCCACAAACCAATGCGCGGAGATCACGAGGATCGCTTTCGGTTGCGGGACAAAGTCCCGCAGCGAGGCGAATCCCCGGCTCCAGGGGTTGTCCTCAACCGCATTCATCGGGGATCCGTGTCCGGCGAAGATCACTGGCATCCGGCTACGATTCGGCCCATGTCCATTAGCACTCGACATTTTACAATGCTCCTTTGTTCAGGCTCTGGCTAAAGTAATGCCGACCTCGGTACCCATTCCCAGCATGTAACCCAGCTGGATATTCAGGTACGCCGCAGGCTCGAGCAAACGAGCGTTCGCTAACGGGCCAGCATCCACCGGATCGAAGCCGATGTCACGCGCGAGTTCCTGAAC
>JAHHOT010000211.1 GCA_018677555.1 Gammaproteobacteria bacterium
GCGCAGCTGCGGCCATGAAACGAGGATACTTCGGCAGGGAATTACCCCCTGGATCCGCTTTATTCGCCCCGCAGAGTCAATGTTTTGAGATTCGGATCGGCGAGAATTTCATCTTCAGTGAACGGCAGTTGCAACCACTCGCCGCGCGCGTACAACTCCGTCTGGTCGTAGTACTGCGGCGAGTCCGCTTGAGGCGATTGCGAGTAAGTCAGGATAGCGCGCGCATCAGGCGACCCGTCACCGTCCCAGGTCACGACCTGGATATAGCTGTTGCCATGAACGATGGGCGTATAGCCCTTGCCTTCCGTAAAATCCGTCCTGATGTAGCTGAACATGCCGTGGTGGCCAGGCCCGCCGGGCACGGGAATGCGCGAGCCATTGCGTTCCGCGAACTGCACATCGCCCCATGGCTGATCCAGTCCGATCCCTGCATCCAGCAGGCGTTCCTGCGCGGCTGCCAGTGTTTCGCGTACGGCGTCTCGCACGGACTGGCTGCCGATTGCCACGCCACGCGGTGTGTTGACCGGGTCATCCTCGTCGAACGGAACGGCGTAAACACCGTCGATATTGCGCGCGGTCTCCCAGAACTCTGTCCAGACTTGCATGCCCTGGCTGTCGACGTTCGCCCTGCGATCCCAGTTGCGAAGGACGTCGCAGCTCAGCGCGACGGCGTCGTCGTTCTCGCAAATTTCGAGCACGTCATCGAGGAGCAGTTCCGCACCGAAATGCCTGTGGCTGAACAAAAGTGTCTGGATGTCGCTGGCTTCGAGCTTGTTGTCCTGTTGCAGATATTCGTTCAAGAATACGAGGCCGGCGCGCGTACGCAGCGTGCGCGCCGTCCTCTCCGGACCGATCGTCGGCAGGTAGCCCTCGAGCGGTTCATCGGGGTTCGACAACCAGTAACTGTCATTCGAATTCGTGAAGTAGCGCGTGCTCGTCGCACGCGGCATGTCATCGGCCGGCAGGTTTCCCGGGACAGTGCTTTGCGGATCAACGCGCCAATCACATTCGGGGCTCGAACCATCGAGAATGACGAAACGCGGCGGCAAGCCTGCCACTTCGCGGCGGCAATTCTCGAGAATCTCCATGTCGAGATGCGGCGTTGACGATATGTCCGCGTAAAACGCTTTGCCATGACGGTCCGCAGCAATCGTATTTACGAAGTAAACGCCCTGCTTGCTGATCGCCGCTTCGACATCGGCAATCGACGCAGCGGTCTGCAACGCCTCGTAGGTCGCGAATACCGCATCATTGCCCAGGATCGCGTCGCGAACCGCGTAAGCACGCGTCCGGGTCCACGGCAGCTCATTGCTGACGAGAATCGGACCGTGCTGTGTCATGTAGATACGCTGGCTGCTTTCGCCGTCCGCAAGCGGCACCGACACCTCGATTAATTCTATGTCCCGGAACTCGCCGCCGTGACGATACTGCATCGGGTTTTCCGGGTTGAGTTCGAGCTCGAACAGCGTCCGGCGAATCGCCGTCGATACGGTGTGCGTCCACGCAACATCCTTGTTGAATCCAATCACGATGATGTTGCCTGTCAGCAGGCTTGCGCCCATCGTGTCGACCTCGCCCGGAATCGTCGTGTGAATCATGTGAAAGCGTGCCGGGCCGTGCCATGGATAGTGCGGGTTGCCGAACAGGATGCCCCTGCCCGACCGCGTAAGATCGCTGCCCAGCGCGATCGCGTTGCTGCCGAATCCGGGCGTCGCGTCGTAGTCAATCTGAACTGCGGCGACCGGCTCGCCCGGCGGCGCCGCAGCGGCGATGCCCGCCGTGAACAGTCCAGTGCCGTAGCGTATACCGAAGGCAATGAACATGCGGCCCAACTCGAGCTCGTTGATCGGCCGCACCCATTTTTCGCCGGCGCAGTCAGCGGGAAGATTCTCGCGATGATCCTCGAAGAATCGGTTGTAGCCGGCAACAAACCCGGTGCTGTACTTGCGCATGTTTTCTGACATGGCCGCAGCATTTTTCTGCACCTTGTCGGATGTGATCATTGCACGATGAAAGGTGTCACTGGCAAGATTGTCGTCGGACTCTCCAAAGTCGGCCGTTAGCGTGCCGTTCGCCCTGGCGAGTTCGCGTGCAAACACGCAGATACCATCGTTCACCGTCGCATAGGCGAACCCGTACCCCAGGCTACCCCAGTCGTCCGCCTTGACGTGCGGTATGCCGTAACTCGTCCAGCGGATGTCGACGTTGTAGCGGTCGCCGGTATCGGCCGTGCAGCCGAACAGAATTGCCGATACAAACAGCAGAAAATTGTGATGTTTCATGAATACCCCCGGGCGATATACCTGGCGGGCCAGCTCAACTTGAACGGACAGTGTGGCGCCTGGTGACCCGCTTTTTTCGCATGACTATACACCCTTGTTCGCGCCGGTTGCGCACCTATCGCATACGCGCGTCGTACTGCCTGCCTGGTACCGATAAATAGATGGACGTGTCTTGCCATGCCAGCGGCAAGGGCGGATTGACGGTTGCTCGCAGGAAACATTCCGTAGATACTCCGCCGCTTTGTCCGACACAGAGATCTATTCATGTTTCGTAACTTGCACTACTACCGGGCCGAGGGTCGCTGGCCGGACGATGAAGAAGCGCTGTCGCAGTCATTGGAAAGCGCCGGCTTCGAGCCTTGCGGGCCACTGACGGAACGCAGCTCCGGTTTCGTGCACGTTGGCCCGGATTCGGGTGATTTGCTCGCCCGACGCGTTGGCGCTGCGGATCTTCTGCGGCTGCGCAGCCAGTCGCGGGTGCTGCCGCACGCTGCGGTCAATGAGGAACTGGACATCCGCATCGACGAATACCGGGAACGCATGCGGGAAGCACCGAGTCCGCGTGAGAAGCGTCGCATGAAGGCCGAAGTACGGGATTCATTATTGGCGAAGTCGATGCTGAAATCGGACAGAATCTGGGGCTATTTCGACCACAAAGAGCAAGTCCTTGGCATAGGCGCGGCGCAGGCACCGTCCGTCGAGCGGTTTCTGCGACGGCTGCAGGCCGCATGCGGCGACATGAAATTCCGACCGCTCGAGTTCACCCGCCCTTTTTCCAGCCTCTTGCATAAAGTTTTCCTCGGCGGCGCGACAGATCGATTCTCCGTCGGTCGAGAGTGCCGGATGCAGGACACGGGTGACGTTCGCTCAATCGTACGCTGGTCAGACTTCGATTTGAGCGACCCGACCATACGCAAGCACGTGAGCAACGGCATGCTGCTCACGCACCTCGAATTGGTCTACGACAACATCATGCGCTTCGTACTCAGCGAGAACGGCGTTATCACAAAGTTAAAGTATCTCGGGATGGACGACGAACGAGAACACAATGACGATCCGCTGGCCCGGCTGGATGCCGAGTTCGTGCTGCTGACCGGCACATTACGCCGCACGCTCGCCGACTTGCGTGTCGCGCTTGACTGAGCCAGGACGGGTATTGGCTGACTGGGCAGCCGCAACGCGACCGCGCGGCTGTCAGAAGCCGATCCAGCGCTGGCCCCGCAAAAACGTTCCCGTCATAGCTCAATCGGGACCGGACTTCTCTTGCTGATTCGGTAAGGGTGGCGTTCCGTTCTGCGTTTGCGGAGTACACTGTCGCGCTCAATAGCCCAACGAGGCCACTGGCAAGGACGAATGACTTGCAGCAGTGCTGCAATTTCATCAACGCAGTTTTCACGCAGGACTCTTGGGCAAATAGACAGACGACGGATACTACACCAGAGCATCATTCGCCAGGACACGGTGCACTGCCAAAGAATGGCTCGCAGGGTGCGCCGTGATTTGTCCGCGCACGGCAGTTCAGTCGTCCTCCAGCGCGGAGTGCGCCGGATCGCGGAACACGGCGATCGCGAGCGCGGTCACCAGGACAGCGCGCTGCAAATCGGCGGACAAATCTGCAGCAAGGTACAGGCCCGGATTCCAGTCGGTAAGCTCGACGGCGGCGGCGACGCGGTCACCGGATCGGATGACGTAACCGACCGGCTGTTGTGACGCCAACTTCGTGCCCTGATAGTCATGCACGGACTCGAACGTCAGGTACTGATCGAAAAGCACAGCCTCTCCGGCACGCAAATCGCGGGCGAGAAATTTCTGTTTCACGCCTTGTCGTTTCGGCTGACCAATGTGCAGCCGCGCAGCGAGGAGTTCCGAAGCACTGCGGAATTCGCAGCCGTATGCGACCTTTTTCGGATCGAATGTCACGACGTCGACATTGATCGAGAATTTGGCGAACTCGCACTTCGCCTCGATGTGCGATTCGGAGCCGGGCTCGCCAAACGAAAATGATCCCCTGCCCTTGTTGCGAACGAGCAGCGGATCCATGATGCCCAAGCGCGACTCGCTGCGACGGAATTCGCCACCGTAGTGGGTGCCCGCGGGCAGCGTGAGCGAGTAAGAGCCTTTGTTGTGTCCGCCGAATCCGGCCAGTTCGATGCGCGCGGATTGACCGGTGAACTCCGCCGGTAACACCATACGCGCCGTCGCCAATGCGGCGGCATTCAGTCCGAGCGCCATCGACAGTACCAATACGCCCGTCATCCGTATCTCCAGCGGAGCGACTCGTCGAGCGCTCCGGTAACAATGCACACGCCTGATCACCCTGGCGGGATCGTTGCCCGACAGGTCAGGACGCGCCATCATACGCCGGCGCAGCAGGCCGTCAACAAGAATAAGTTGTCAGGATTCAGGCGCTTGCGGCAAGATCCCGATCGACCAGCACCGCGGTACCCGTGGGCCGCGTGCCCGTACCGCAAATACATTCCAAGCGATTGAAAGCGTGAGCACTTCGTGTCAATCTGATCGCCCGGCCCACTGAAGACAAAGCAATGCTTCGCAAGCTCCATCACAACGCCTACCGTTGCCGCGACTCCGAGGAAACCCGACAGTTTTACGAAGATTTCCTCGGCATGCGGCTCGCAGGATCGCTGGATATCGGCGTAACCAAGTCCGGCCGCAAGACCTCCGTGCTGCACACTTTTTACGAAATGGAGGATGGCTCCTACCTCGCGTTCTTCGAGGACCCCGGGACATCTTTCGAATTCAAGAAGCAACGCGATTTCGATTTGCATATCGCACTCGAGGTCGATGAGTCGGTCCTCGAGCCAATGCTCGAAAAGGGACGTGCTGCCGGCATCGAGACGCGGGGCATCTCGGATCACGGCTTTATCCACTCGATTTATTTCCGTGATCCGAACGGTTACGTCATAGAGCTGACGGCGCGCATGCCGAACCATGATCGGGAAATGGATCCGGAGACCAACGACGCGCGAGCCATTCTTGACCGCTGGCAGGCGCAAAAAAGCGCCTCGAACTGACCTTCAAGCCCCGGGCTCCGGATCGGCCATTTCGGCTGGGTTCATCAGTGATGCAATGACGAGCACGAACATCGTGCAACAGATCACGAGCAACAGGCATAGTATGCCGAAGAAGATATGAAAGCCGTATTGACCGGCAAATCCTGCAGCGACAAAAGCAAAACCGGCGAACGCCGTGGCGACCAGCGTAAACATGATTGCGGAAGTGATCCTCTTGAATCCGGGCAAATGCCGCCGGAGTTTTTCGCGCCGGAACGCCGCGGCGCCGATTGTACTGACGAACACGACACCCACAGCGGCAGCGGCTTGCCACACCCAATCGTCTGACGCGCCGATTTCCAGCATCAACACGCCAATCAGGGCAAGCAACATGGTGGACAAGCCCGCGTCCAGGAGGCCGCGGAGGCGAATCGCGTTGACCAGCGGGTCGGTGTGTTTGTGCCGACGGCCCAGAATCGCCGCCAGCGACGCGAAGCCGGCGAGCGCCACACCGATCTCGGCCACGGTCAGCAGGATTTCAGTCTCTTCCACGTAACGGCCCCGGTTGCGACCTTGCGTATCGATTAAGCCGGGTCAATACCGGAATTATAGAACCTGAGCAGCGGTTTTGCGGTGGCGGACCCATTCGCGCACACGATCCGCCGGCGGCGGGACAAGCGCGAACTTCCCAACATGCTGTTTGCGCAAAAACTCGCGCTGTGCGTCAGCGATCTGCGAGAGCGGGAAGACCTTGGCCAGCAGCGGACGGATTTCGCGGCCTTCGACATAGGCAATCAGCTTGGGAAAAACGGCCTCGTCCCAGGCCGTGCAACCGATCATCGTGATGTCCTTCAGGTAGAAGTCACGCAGATCCAGTGTCACGAGCGGGCCAGCGATGGCACCGGATGAGACGTATCTGCCGCCGCGCTTCAACACCTTGAGCATGCCACCGAATGCCGGACCGCCGACGTTGTCCACGACGACGTCCACCGAGTGTTCGCCCAGTTCGACGACCGGGTCGTGATCACGCGCGATGACCCGGTCCGCGCCGATGGATTGCACCTGGCGCATCTTCGATTCGCCCGCAATTGCAGTTACCCGCGCTTTGCGCCGCGTTGCCAGCTGCACCGCTGCGGACCCGACGCCGCCGGACGCACCGGCGATGAGCACGTGATCCGCTGCACCCACGGCTGCGCGCTGCAGCATGTTCTCCGCGGTGCCATACGCACAGGGAATCGTGGCAAGTTCTTCGTCGCTCCAGTTGCTGTCGATTGGAAAGACCTCGGCAGCAGGGACCTTGACGAACTGTGCGAACGCACCGTCGAAGTCGGACGCCATCCAGACATGCTCCAGCGAATCGAAACCCCGCTGGCGCATACAGGGGCGCACCAGCACCCGCCGGTCCAGCAGCTCAGGGGCAACGTCCGGAGCGACCTGCACAACGCGTCCGCAACAGTCGGTGCCCTGGATTAGCGGAAACGGCGTTGCCTCGTTCCAGCCGCCGTCTGGCCTGGCGGTTTCCATTGCGTGTTGCTCGCTGGCCGTGTCGCTCGTTGCGACGATGACGGCGCTGGAGTACCAGCC
>JAHHOT010000130.1 GCA_018677555.1 Gammaproteobacteria bacterium
AGGTTATGACGCCGACATGATTGTCGTGCCGGCGAATCCGCTTACCAACATTGGGGCGCTGCATGACGTGCTGCTGGTCATGAGCAACGGCCGCATCGCATTGAAACGAATCCCCTTCGCGGTCACCGACTGAAATGTCGTCAGATTGTCGTTACCTGGCCGGCAAGAACTGCGCTACTGGCGCGGTCGAGTTCATCGTGAGAATCGCCTGGATATTTCTGATCGCCGCGATAACGAGCGTCCCGGGCGCGGCAGATCAGCTCGTAGCAGCCGATGCCAGAATCCGGGTCGTTTCCTGGAACATCTCGGACGATGCCTTCGTCTCCGAGCCACAAGCGTTCCAGTCTTTGCTTCGCTGGGCCGACCCGGATGTCCTATTGCTTGACGAAGTTCACCCGTCGACGGACCCGGGGCAGCTGGTGAAGCTGCTGGTGGCCCTCCGGCCGGGCGAAACAGCTACCTGGCACGTCGATGTTGGCGAAAGCGGAGGCCGTCAACGAGGCGTTATCGCCAGCCGCGCGCCGCTCGACCCGCTGCCGGAATTCTCGTCGATCGTGCCGTACCCCGCGCCTGACAAACGCCGCATACTCGGCGCCATGTCGCCGTCTGATCGTGCAAACCCGGACTGGAGCATGGAAGGCGGCATTCCCGTGCACGGTGCGGTGATCAACGCAGGCACGCGGCGGCTGTTGGCGGTGGTCACTGACCTGCAATGCTGCGGTGATGGTCCGGAGAGCTGGCAGGAATTCCGCCGCCGGGTCGAGGCGCGTGAAATTCGACGGCTCATCCGCCTGGCTCTGGAAAAGAACCGGGTAGATGGCGTCGTTCTTGCTGGCGACTTCAACATGGTGAACTCCACTTTCCCTATGGCGCTATTGACCGGACCTTACCCCATGCCGCACGCCGCGCTGATTCCTGCAGAGCTTTATCACGCGGATGGCGTCACCACCTGGACGTGGGACGGCCGCCGCACGCCGTTCCCGTCCAATACGCTGGACTATCAGCTATACGGTCCGCAGGGACTCTCGAGGCAATCCGGATTCATCCTCGATTCGGAAGGAATTTCGCCCGATATGCGCGAGCAACTCGGCCTCAAAACCGAATCCATGTCGCGGACTGGCCGTCACCGCCCGCTTGTGGTTGAGTACGAATGGAATTGATCGTGGATCTTCAGGCGCGGCATTACCTCGTGGTAAATCAGTAATGGTCAAGCAAATCAGCGGCGAGTGCTTTTGCGGTGAAGTCAGCTACGAATTCGGTGGAAAGCTGCGCGATGCCCGGTCCTGTCACTGCTCGCGCTGCCGCAAGGCGTTCAGCGCTCAGGCCTCGGCCTACGCCGAGGTCGATGCGGCAAAATTCAACTGGGTCAAAGGCGAGCATTTGCTGACGACCTATGCGACCGGCAACGGATTCGGGCTGCAGTTCTGCAGCCGATGCGGCTCGACGCTGTGCGGCGTGTACGAGGGTGCCGTGCACGGCGTTACGCTGGGTTGCGTCAACGGCGACCCGGGCGTCGAGATCGGGCGGCACATCTTCGTTGGATCGAAAGCCGCATGGGAGGTTTTGCCCGATGGGGTGCCGATGTACGATGAGGCGCCTCCTGATAATCGTTAACGATGTCAAGGTGATGATCAGCTGCACATCCCGGTGTCGCGGCGGGGGCGCCGCTCCTACGAGATCGAGCGATTCAATCCCTGACCAGGTCGTTCTTGTCCAGTCTTGGCAATACGTTGCCGAACAGTGTCGACAGGTAGATCGCGTCGCGGGTTTCCATCACGCCCGTGATGGCAGGATAGCTGGCCGCCGTATCCTGCAGGTTCATCAGGACCACGCCATCGCCGGTGATCGCGATCGCGTGTGTCGACGGCACGGCCTTCGGTTTTACGAACGCCGGCATGCGCTGTACGGCTTTTCGAAGAAACGGTTTGTCCGACAGCTTGTCCAGAATGGCAACGCGCGGTGCCACCAGCCCGATCCAGAACCGTCCCTGCATGCCATTGTTCACGTTGTCAGGAAAGCCGGGCAGGTTGTCGAGAATGACTTCGCTTTCTTCGGCCCGGTCGCCGGCCAGCCAGTGGCGCCAGATACGATAATGGCCGGTTTCGGCAATGATCAGGTATTGCTGGTCCTCGCTGATCGCCACGCCGTTGGCGAAGTTGAGCCCGTCCATCAGGACATCCGTGCTACCGCTCTTCGTGTCATGACGCAATACTCGGCCGTGGCCGCCGTGTTCGAGGATATCGATGAGGCTGGCGGGGTAGGTGCCGCCGTGAGCCTCCGCGCCGAACTTGCTGCTTGAATCGGAAAAATAGACGATGCCGTTCGCGCCGGCAGCAACGTCGTTGACGTAGGCCAGCTGCTTGCCGCCGACCTCGTCGACCAGCAAATCAATACGACCCTCCGGGGTGACCCGCTGCAGGCCCAGGTAGGCGTTTGCCACCAGCAGATTGCCGTCGCTGTCGAAATCGATGCCGAGCGGGCGGCCCCCCAGGTTCGCGAATAC
The DNA here is from genome assembly GCA_018677555.1 of Gammaproteobacteria bacterium. GTDB lineage: Bacteria > Pseudomonadota > Gammaproteobacteria > Steroidobacterales > Woeseiaceae > JAHHOT01. The sequence continues at coordinate 2,504 of JAHHOT010000130.1, forward strand.
CTCCAGCCCGGAACCGTTCGGGCGGAAACGAATGATCTTGCCGTCGGCCGTGGACGCGTAAAAAAATCCGTCAAACGGTGTCGCGACGTCTTCGGGACCGTCGTGCCCCGGGAGCTCGATTGCGCGCGCACGCCCCAGGATGTCGTTGGTTGCGAAAGGATCGACCAGGCCCCTGTCGCCGGGCGCTGACCACGCGACCGGGTCGACCGGCACCGGCCACAGCAAGAGATAGCCGACAAGCATCAACGCAATTGCGATGACGAGCGTTGCAGGAGTGCCGGGTCGCTTCACGGTCAGGCGGGTCGTCGATGCGTGTCGTCCGAACTACGGATTGTTGCCTATCATGCGCAGGAACTCAGCGCGTGTTCGTGCGTCCTTGCGGAACAGGCCGAGCATCTGGCTGGTGACCATCGATACGCCAGACTTGTGAATTCCTCGCGTGGTCATGCATTGGTGCACCCCCTCGATGACGACCCCAACGCCTTTCGGGTTCAGCACGTCCTGTATGCAATTTGCGATTTGCGCCGTCATTTTTTCCTGCACCTGGAAGCGCCGCGCAAATGCCTCGACGACACGCGCGAGCTTGCTGATACCGACGACTTTGTGGTCCGGCAGGTAGCCGACATGCGCCTTGCCAATGATCGGCGCCATGTGGTGCTCGCAATGCGATTCAAAATCGATGTCGCGCAACACGATCATCTCGTCATAGCCATCGACTTCCTCGAAGGTTCGCTTGAGGTAACGGACCGGGTCCTGGTTGTAGCCGCCGAACCAGTCGCGGTAGGCGGTCGCGACGCGCATCGGTGTGTCCACGAGGCCCTCGCGATCGGGATCCTCGCCGGCCCACAGGAGCAACGTGCGGATCGCCTCTTCGGCTTTCTTCTGGTCGGGTCGTGCGGGTTTCTTGCGGCTTGTACGCTTTTTCTTCCTGGCGGCCACGTTTTGTCCTGTGCGGGTGAATCGAGCGTCGATACTAGCAGCCCGCCATAGCCCGGACCAATTCCCGACTACTCCTCCAGGCGTCGCGGCCAGTTGTCCTTCAGCAAGCGCGACAACGAGCGGTCCGCCAACACCTTGCCGCCGGTCTGGCAGTTGGCGCAGTAGTTGGTTTCGTTGTCCTTGTAACGAATCCGCTGCACGGGCGCCTTGCAGACCGCGCAGGGCTTGCCGAACTTGCCGTGCACCGCCATTTCCTTGCGGAACGCCGTCACTTTGGCAGGGAATGCATCGCTGGCTTCCTGCCTGAGTCGCTCGCACCATTCCCGCAACACGCGCTGCGTTGCGTCGAACAGCCGGTCTGTTTCATCGGCCGACAGCTTGCGGGTCAGCGCGATCGGGGACAACCGGGCCGCATGCAGGATTTCATCCGAGTACGCATTGCCGATGCCGCTAAAGCTCCTGGGATTGGTCAGCGCGCGCTTCAACGTGCGGTTTTCGGCAAGCAGGCGCTCCGCGAACGCCCTGCGATCGCAGGCCAGCGGCTCGAGGCCCCCGGGATCGTGCTCGGCAAGGCCTTTCTCTCCGCGAACCAGGAAAAGCGATGCGCGTTTTTTCGTGCCGGCCTCGGTGAGCAGCAATGTCCCAGCGGAAAAATCAAACGCGGCAAGTTGCTGTTTGCCTTTCAACATGACACGTTCGTCGCGCCAGTGCAGCCGTCCGGCAACCATCAGGTGAAGTACGAGCCAGCAGTCGTTGTCCAGACCGAACGCGATTCGCTTGCCAATGCGACGAATTTCCGTGACCGTTCGTCCGAACGCATCCGAAAGCGGTGGGTCCACGCTGCGCAGCAAGAACGGCGCACGTATGCGGATCGTTTCGAGAGTGCTGCCGGCGACGCGTTCGTCGAGTTTTTCGACGTAGACCGTGATGTCAGGCAGTTCCGGCATGCGCTACCGGCAGTTCACGCGCTGCGGGCGAGACTTACGCGGTTTGCAATCCGACCGGGCAGCTCACGCCGGTGCCGCCGAGGCCGCAATAACCGCCGGGATTTTTCGCGAGATACTGCTGGTGGTAATCCTCCGCATAGTAGAACTCGCCGAGGTCGGCGATCTCGGTCGTGATCTCGCCGTATCCCGCTTGCGTCAGCACGTCCTGGTAGCGATCGCGTGACGCTTTCGCCGCTGCGAATTGTGCCGGATCGTCGCTGTAAATCGCAGAGCGATACTGGGTGCCCACGTCGTTACCCTGGCGCATGCCCTGGGTCGGATCGTGATTTTCCCAAAAGATCTGCAAAATGGCGTCGAAAGAGATTACGTCCGGGTCGAAGACGACGAGAACGACTTCCGTGTGCCCGGTCCGGCCGCTGCAGACTTCCTGGTAGTCGGCATTCGGTGTGCTGCCGCCCGAATAGCCGACTGCGGTGGTATACACGCCGTCGGTTTCCCAGAAACAGCGTTCGGCACCCCAGAAGCAGCCCATTCCGACGACGATCTGCTGCAGCTTGCCCGGGAACGGGCCAGTCAACGGATTGCCATTGACGAAGTGTTTATCCGGTACGGGCATTGCATCCTCCCTGCCTGGCAAGGCGTCGGCCGCTGCGGGCAACGTGGTTTTGCGGTGTTTCGCAAGCATTGGACTGTTAACGCTAGAGCGTCGCTTCCTGGCTAGAGAACTGGTACACAGACGGTATATTGCCGTATTTGCGGTTCGCCTGCTTGAGCGAAATCGCCTGGTAGCGCCCGCCGCGGCGCGGCCGGTCGATTATGCCGTCCGCGCTGATGAATCTTACCGGGATCGACTGGTAACGGCCCCAGCTCTCCGCGCGGTAAACGCCGAAATGCAGGTGCGGCATTGTCGTGTGCCCGGTGTTGCCGGACAACGCAACCTTTTGCCCGGCCTCGACGCGCTGACCCCGCTCGACCAGTACGCCGTTCTGCAGCAGATGGTAATACTCCCCGGTCGTGCCGTCGTCGTGCGCTATGACGAGAAAGTTGGCGAAATTGCCGCAATGGTCTTCCCAGCAGCCAATGGAGTTGGATTCCTCGTAGTCAGCCACGACGCCCGCACGTGCCGCCATTACCGGCGTGCCTTCCGGCATGTTGAAATCCACCGAGTAGCGTTCGCGCCCGGTATGGCTGAAGCGCGAACCGTAGCCCTGCAATACGCCATAACTCTTGCCGGTTGCGTACGGAAAACGGTAGATGTGCTCATCGTCGTGTTCGGCATCGAGATCGCCGATCGTCGATCGATAGTTGTAACAAAATTCGCCTTGCCGACCGTTGCCTCGCGGCTCGAACGCGAACACTGTTTGCGACTGGCGCGGCGCCAGCGTATCCGTAATTACCTTGTCACGCCGTCCGCGGTGATGCGAGGCGCTTACTTTCAGTGTGAATGTGATCGGCGCATCGCCTCGATTTTCGGCGTGGCACTCGATGCCGTCCGTCGTGCGCACGTCGCTGATACAAAGAAGCTCGTCAGAGCAGCCGGTCGATGCCATCGTTGCGGTCGACGGCCAGCCCGTGAATACAAGCAGTAAAAACGTTGCGCTGAAGGCTGACAGTGGGCTTCTGGACAACGCCCGCTTCACTGCTTGCCGTTGCCGCCTGAGAGCGGTCTAGTTATCTGAATTTTCGGCTGCAACTTCCGTTCCCTCGATAGAGATAAGGTCCGACGGTCGATAGAAGAACTCGTGCGTGTAAACCAGGTTGTGCGTCTGCACCATCTCGCCTTCCTCCATGCGTGGCCGCCGCATCAGGTAGCGCATTTCACGCTTGAGCGCATTCTCCATCGATTCAATGGGCGGCTCCGACTCGACGATTTTGACGTTCGAGGTTTCGCCGCGGGCCGTAATGGAGTATTCGACGGCCACTCTGCCGCGCTCGAAACTTTCCGGGGCGCGCGAGCCGTCGTCGACGCGATCGCTGTTGTAGTATTTCGGCGGGTAGATGTTCTGCAACGTCACAAGCGACTGCAGGTGCTCACGACGATTGTTGTACCGGGACGGGTCCTCGGACAGCAACTCCCAGGTTTCCGTGTAATAGCGCTTGGCCCGATTCGGCCGTGACGACAGCGTGTAGTAGTCCGCCAGCGCCAGTTTTGTCGATTCAGCCAGCTGCCAGTTCGAATCCGGATTGCGCTCGGCAATTCGCATCGCACGTTTCAGGTAAATCTCGCCGGAGACGATGGGGGAGTCGGGGTCATGGTCGAGCCCATACGAGCCGATAAACAAATAGGATTTGCCGAGGCTGGTCAGCGGCGGGATCAACGATAAATCGTCGTCGCCGAGATTCACTTCGATGATGCGCAGTATCTTGCGCCAGTTGTTACGTTCTTTGTGGTAGAGGCGCAGGCGATGCAGCCAGGTGGCCTGACGTTCGAGCGCCGGAACGATCTCCAGGCTGCTCGTGTCGACGCCGCGCGACTCTACGTTGTAAATGCTTTGCTGCACATCGAGCGCCTCGTCAACCTCACCCAGCGCGATATAGGTTTCCGCGACCGAGTTCAGCACGTCGACCTGTTCCTTGTTGTGCGGGCCGTCGTTCACGTGACTTACGTGTTTGGCGCGCGAGAATGTCTGCAATGCAAGATCCGGCCGGCCTGACTGAAGTTGCGATGCGCCCAGGCCTTTCAACGGATTGACGAGATCCTTGTGCAGGCGGTCTTCAATGCGCTCGATGATGTCGATTGCCGCGACGAAATTGAGTTGCGCCGACTCGTATTCCTGGTTCTTGTTTTGTACCAGCGCGAGATTTGTCAGCGCTTTGGCGGACTCGTGGCTGTCGAGCCCATTGAGTTTAATCGACAATTCGACGATGCGCTTGGCCAGTGTGTCGGCCTCCTGAAATTCGCCGTTCTCGATCGCCGACTTGTAATTTTCGAACGCGTCCCTGAGCTCCACGATCTCGCGCTCGCGTTCTGACGGCTCGTGTTCCCACAGGTCATTCAGATCGTCGTCGTAGACCGGATCGCCGTGCATCTTGATGCCGTCGGCTTCCAGTTCCTCGAGTCCGTCCGTCTGCTCCAGCGTCACGGCCTCGGGAGCAGGGGCCGCTTCCGCGTCCTCCTGGGCCAGGGCGACGTGCGATACGCCGAGAGCGACTGTCGTGGCGGACAGAATCAACGATGTCCGGATAGCTTGCTTCATTGCGGTTGCTGAGTGCGTTTCAGACAGTTTTTCAGACTGCTGTTCTGTCAAATAGTTCGTCCCTGAAGGGTCGCTGTCGTGCATATAACACTATACACAACCCGCCGCTTCGGGGTCCCGGGATTGTGTCAAATAGCGGCCGGAAAAATGTGTCAAATCAATTAAAATCAAGACCCATCTGCTGCGGCCCCGGGCGGCGGAACTGGCTTGAATCCAGCGCAATTCGCTGTCTGCCGCTGCTCAGCCCGTTCTTCTTGCAGGCGACCCGGAAGCGATCGCGAATCATTCGGGCGTAGGGGCCGCGGCCGGTCTGCCGGACCCCGAAGCGATTGTCATAATCCCGGCCACCCGACGCCTGCCGGACCAGGCTCATCACGTGTCCGGCCCGTTCCGGAATATGGTTGTCCAGCCACTCCCGAAACACCTGTTTCAATTCGTGCGGCAGGCGCAGCAGGATATAGGAGGCGTGGTCGACGCCGGCAAGGGCTGCACGGCTCACTATCGATTCGATCTCCGCATCGTTCACGGCAGGTATCACCGGCGCCAGCATCAGGCTCACCGGTATATTTCGGGCCCGCAGTGCGGAAATCATGTCAAATCGTGCCGAGGCCGCGGGCACGCGTGGCTCGAGCAGGCGTTTCAGCGCGTTTTCCGCGGTCGGGATGCTGATCGCGACGGAACAAAGCTTGCGTTCGGCGAGTGCTTCGAGCAGGTCGATATCGCGCAACATCAGTGTGCCTTTGCTGATAATGCTGACCGGATGCCGGTGTTCGAGAAACGTTTCCAGCAAACCGCGGGTAATCTGCAGTTTTTTCTCGGCAGGCTGGTAGGGGTCGGTGTTGGCGCCGATACAGATGGGCTCACAGCGGTACCCGGGCTTTTCCCACTCGGCAAGCAGCGTGGCGCGGGCCTGCGGCTTGTAGAACACCTGTGTTTCGAAATCCAGCCCGGGCGACAGGTCGAAATACGAGTGTGTGGGACGTGCGTAGCAGTAGACACAGCCGTGCTCGCAGCCCTGGTACGGATTGATCGAATGATCGAACGGAATATCCGGCGAGCTGTTGTGACTGATGATGCTGGCGCTTCTGAGCGGGCGCAGCTCGGTGGGTGGCGCGCGGTCATCCGCCGCGCGCTCCTCCGGTGACAGGACCGTGGACGTTTTCTCGAAACGATGGCGCGTTTGCGATACGGCCCCTCGGCCTTTGTGTGCTGTGTTAGTCATGCTGCTTCGCCAACTGTATAAACATACAGTATCACAGGAATTTAACCTGTGCGCGGTGCTGTGCTGACAACGGCGCTCAAAGGGTGTTTCGTCGAACCCGACAACAAAGATTGAGAATAGGCCGCGCCAGGCGGCCTTTCTCGTGTTGTCCAACGCGCAGGGTCAGGCGTTTTGCTGGTAGAGGTGCACGTCCTGCTGCGGGTAGGGAAAGGAGATGCCGACCTTGTCGAATTCCTTTTTGACGGCTTCCGTGAGGTCGAAAAACACGTTCCAATAGTCGGGAGTATTGACCCACGGGCGCACGTTGAAGTTGACGCTGCTGTCCGCCAGTGCGCTGACGGTTATCTGGCAGGCCGGATCCTTCAGGATTCTGTCGTCCGCGTCCACCAGCCGCTGGATCGTCTCGCGAACCTTGTCGATGTCGTCGTCATACCCGACGCCGAACACCATGTCGATGCGCCGCGTGTCGTTGGCGGAGTAGTTGGTGATGATGCTTCCCATGATCTGACTGTTGGGCACGATGACTTTCTTGTTGTCGCCCGTCTTGAGAACCGTGGTCAGTATCTGCACCTGCTGAATGGTGCCGGATATGCCGGCTGCCTCGACGAAATCACCGACCTTGTAGGGGCGGAAGACCACGATCAGCACGCCGGATGCGAAGTTGGACAGCGATCCCTGCAATGCCAGGCCGATCGCCAGGCCGGCGGCGCCCATGATGGCGATCAACGACGTGGTCTGTATACCGATGCGATCGATAGCGGCGATGACGACGAATACCATCAGAATCCAGAAGATCAGGTTGGTGACGAAACTCTCGAGGATCCTGTCGACTTGCTGGCGCTGCATCATCTTGCGCACCGCATTCGTGATCATGCGTGCGACTATGCGGCCAATGACAAAAATGGCCACGGCGATCAGCGCGCGGCCGCCGAATTCAATGGTTTGTATGCCTGCCTGCTCGGCAAGTTCCATCCAGTCGATTCCCTTCAGCAATTCGAGATCTGTGAGCTCATCCATCGGAGGTGTCCCCTGTCTTGTCGTTATCGAGTGATCGTTGCGGCAGCCGCGTCAGCGCGAGCCAGTTGCCGACCATTGCGCAGGCGATGCCAGCAATGGCCAGCGTGGTCCACTGGTAGTCTTCGAGCCAGGTCGACCAGGTCAGCGCGACGATCGGGAATAATACAGAAGCGTAGCCGGTGCGGGCAGCTCCAATTGTCCTGATCAGCGCCAGCAGGCAGGCAAACGCCACGGCCGATCCGAACACCGCAAGGAATACCAGCGATGCGATGTAATCGGCTTGGAAGGAAAAATTCACCGGCCGGCCCAGGCCGAGTCCGAGCATCAGGGCAAACAACGCTCCCCAGGCCATCGCATGAGCGTTCAACGCCACCAGGCCGGTCGCGCGACCCATGTTGGATATCGCCGCCATGTTGCCGAGTGATGCGAGGACCACGCTGGCGGCGGCGAGCAGAAGACCGGCGACCGATTGGTCGGCAAGGCTCAGCACCGAGATCTCGGGCCAGAAGATCAGCCCGATGCCGACCATGCCAAAGCCGGCTGCGACGACCAGCCGCATCTCCAGCGGCGTGCCGAAGAAAATCCGTTCAAACGCGCCATTTGCAAGGACGATCAGGCTGAACACGACGGCGATGAGGCCGCTCGTAATCAGTTCGGATGCGTAATAGACGAGGAAGTAGTTGCCGGAGAAAAGAAAAATGCCCTGCACAACGACCATGTAGTAGCGATCCGTCGGCAATGCGAGACTGCGGCCGGTAAGGAGCGCATAAACGAAAAGCAGCAGTGACGCAGCGCCGAAGCGGTAGGCAATCGACATTTCCGGGGCGACCTCCCCGAGCTGGTAAGTGATAGCGACCCAGGTCGAACCCCAGATCAATACCAGGGCGGCATAGAGGAAGAGTGTTCGCAACTAGCGCCTCACCACGCCCATAGCCCGAAGGCGCGGGTCCAGGCAGCGACAATGAGCCCGCATGCCGCGATGCCGCTGACAATTTGCAGCCTGCGGTCGGGCAGGAATGTCGAAACGCGCGTCAGCAACATGCCCGCGGCGAAGCCGCAAACAAAGCCGAACAGGTGCGCCCCGATGTCCGTGTTGCTGCCAGCCTCGCCGGTTCCGGTGAACGCCAGCAGGGCGATGCCGCCCACGATCGGGCCGAAACGGTAGGCCCAGCGGTCCTGCGCCATCAGCTGTGCCTTCCAGGAGAAACCCGCCACGACGCCGAGCGCTGCGAATACGGCGGTGGAGGCGCCAATCGACCTGTGCGCCGATTCGAGCAGGACGGTATTCAGCGCGTTGGCGAAACCGCTTGCGATGACGATCGCGAGCCAGCTTACGCCGGAACCGACTATGCTGCCTGCAAGAAAGCCGAACAGGATGCCGAATCCGATGTTGCCCATAAGGTGTTTCAGGCTGCCGTGCAGCGTCAACGCGGTTAGCGTGCGCCACCACTCGCCAGCACGAATGAGTTCGCCATCCACACGGCCCGCGGCCAACCAGTCCAGGCCGAACGCTCCTTTGCCGGCCAGCCAGGCGACCACGCAGACGATCAGAACGTAGACCGTGATGCCCGGCAGGCTGTTCTGGTGCACGGGCTGGAATGCCGGCTTCGGTTTCGGCGCGGCGACGTTCTCCTGGTCGTATTGCCAGATCTCGTACTTGGCTTTTTCGACGAACGAGGCCGGCGTAACCAGCGCGTGCATGCCCAGGTTGCTGACGATTTCGGCGGGGATGCTCAACGACTGCAGGACCAGCAAGCGGTCGCGACACTTTTGCAAATGTGCATGCTCGAAAACGACGACCCAGTTCTCATCCATCATGCGGCAATGCGCTCGACGAAAGCGGGCAATACCTTGGTGCAGTCTTCGCGGATCTTCAGGTTCGCCATGTCGTCGGCCCGGGTGACGCCGCGATTGACGATGGCTATCGGTTTGCCGAGTTCCCGCGCAATTCGTGCGAACCGAAAACCGGAGAACACCATGAGCGATGATCCCACCACGAGGAGCGCGTCGGCGTTGCTGACCGCATCGCTGGCCTCCTGCACGCGGCGCGCCGGAACGGATTCACCGAAGAAAACCACGTCCGGTTTCAGGATTCCGCCGCAGTTCGGGCACTCCGGAACGACGAATGACGAGAAATCAGATCGCGACAATGCTGCGTCGCCGTCCGGCGCGACGGCTGTTACCTCGGCAACCCATTCAGCATTCACATCCTGCAGCCGCCGCTGAAAACCCGGGCGCCCGGTGATCAGATCGCAATCGAGGCAGCGCACCTTATCGAGCACGCCGTGCAGGTCGATGACGCGGCGACTGCCAGCCCGACGATGCAGGTTATCCACGTTCTGGGTGATCAGCCGCTCGACGAAGCCATGCTCCTCGAGCGCAGCCAGTGCGGTGTGCGCAGCGTTGGGTCTGGCGCTCGCGATGCGCCCCCAGCCTGCAAAGCTTCTCGCCCAGTACCGTTTACGAACATCTGCGTCACGCAGGAAATCGGCGAATTGCACGGGCTTCGCGTGCTTCCATTCGCCGTTGTCGTCGCGATAATCCGGAATGCCGGACCCGGTGCTGCAACCCGCGCCGGCCAGCACCGCGAGGCGAGGGTGAGTGCTCAGGAAGCGTTCCAGTTGGCGGTGTCCCGGCTGTGACATGGTCGGATCGATTATTCTCTAAAAATCAATAAGTTATTAAGTTTCAGCTGACACCGGCGGCAGGCGGCGCCCGGCCGCTCGCCGCTTTCAGCTGCCATTCAGCCACGATGATCGATCATTGCAGCCAGGCTGGAGATTGTAAGGGACGATGTCGTGTCCACATGGAAAAAGATCTATTTCGCACTGGCGGTGGTGAGCCTGCTGTTCCTGCTCGAGACCTTCCTCCCGGTTCAGCTTTTGTAACGGAAGTCACAGTGGTTGGGCCGCTGTCATCCGAATTCAATCCTCTGCTGCCGTAGGTTAAGCTTGTCCGCCCCATTTTGGTGTTGGATGACGACGCGATGAAATCCCTGATCAGCGGCACAGCCGCCGTCCTGCTATTGAGCATGACCCATTATTCGGTCCGTGCCGAAGTGATCGATGCAGCCGCGCATGGATTCTCGAGTTCCAACAGCGTGGTCGTTCCGACGGATCGATTCACGGCTTTCGAAGCGACGGTGAACGACGTGGCTCACTGGTGGAGCGACGATCACACGATGTCAGGATTCGCGTCGAATCTGTACATCGAGCCTGAACCACTCGGTTGTTTTTGCGAAAAGCTGCCGAATGGTGGCGGCATGGTCCACATGACCGTCACCTTCGTTAATCGGGGCGTCATGCTGCGCCTGACAGGCGGACTGGGGCCGCTGGGCCTTATGGGCACGAACGGCAACCTCACCTGGGAGTTCGCCGAGCACGATTCGGGCACGCAAATCACGCTCAAATACGCGGTTGGCGGCTACCTGGATGGCGGACTCGATGCGGTGGCCGCGGCGGTCGATAGCGTTTTGCTACAGCAGCTGCAAAGCCTCAAGACACACATCGAAGCACTGCCACGCGACTGACACGGACGGGCAATGACGCAAGCGCAAGAGGACTTCGTCACGCCACAACCGGCGGCGACTGTCGTGGTCGTTCGGCAGGACTGCGACGGACCCGAGGTCTTCATGGTGAAACGCCGCGCCCGTGGTGCGTTTGCGTCCATGTACGTTTTTCCCGGTGGGGTGCTGGAACCGGACGACGACTGTGCAGATTCGTTTTGCGACGGCATTACCGCGCAGCAGGCGAACGCCAACCTGGACCTCCACAGCGGCGCGCTCTGTTACTACAGCGCAGCCTTTCGCGAGGTACTCGAGGAAACCGGCATTCTGCTGGCTCACGGAGAACGTTCGTCAAATATCGATACCGCAGCGGCCCGCGACGGCTTGAATGACGGCTCGCTGCGGTGGGTCGATTTCCTGGAGCAACACGAACTGCGACTGCCCTGCGACCAGCTGTATTACATTTCCTACTGGGTGACGCCACGCAGCGAGCCGCGACGCTTCTCGACGCGATTTTTCCTGGCCATTGTGCCTGAGGGGCAGTCGGCCAGGCACGACGGCGCGGAACTAACGGACAGCTGCTGGATGAGGCCCGCCGAGGTACTCAAGGCCGGCAGCGAACGCGACATGATTCTGCCGCGTCCGACCCGAACGACTTTGCGGCACATTGCAGAATTCGAAGATGTTGACGGCGTCGTCCAATGGGCGCGCTCGCGGCTGGAATCCGGTATTGCGCAACAGCTGCCTGCCTTCGTGACCGTGAACGGCAAGAACATGGTCGTCATGCCAGGCAGCCCCTACTACCCGGAGGACTTCGATCGGTGAGCAGCGGCGTCGTAACGGGCGGTATGGCAGAGCTGGCACCGCAGGTCCGCCGGGTAACCGCGCCGAATGCCGGCATGATGACCGGGCCAGGCACCAACACGTATATCGTTGGCGTGAATGAAGTCGCCGTTATCGACCCCGGGCCGCGCATCGAGGCGCACCTCGAGAAAATACTGAACGATGCACCGGGCCCCATACGCTGGATTCTGACGACCCACACCCATCCGGATCACTCGCCCGCCGCGGCGCCACTGGCGCAACGAACCGGTGCCGAGTTGATCGGCATGCCCGCCCCTGACGGGACGCACCAGGACAAGACGTATTCACCGCATCGTATCCCGAGCGACGGCGACGTGCTGGAAACGCCGGAGTTCAGGCTGCAAATGATCCACACGCCGGGACATGCGTCCAATCACGTCTGTTATCTGCAGGAGCAACCCAACTGGTTGTACACCGGCGACCACATCATGAACGGCTCGACCGTCGTCATCGATCCGCCCGACGGCAACATGGCGGATTACATTCGCTCGCTCGAAAAACTGAAACAATTCCCGATCGATGCCATTGCGCCAGGCCACGGCGACCTTTTGCATGAGCCGTTTGCCGCGGTTGACTGGCTTATCGCCCATCGCTTCGAGCGTGAGGAAAAAGTAATCGAAGCGCTGGCCGAACATCCCGAAAGTACCTCGGTCGAACTCGTGCCGTTCGCCTACCGGGAGGTCGATGAAAAGTTGTATGGATGGGCAGAGCGGTCACTGCTGGCGCATCTCGGCAAACTTGAAGAAGAGGGTCGCGCCAGGTTTCGTGACGGCCGCTGGCAGCTCGTGAGCTAGTGTTACAATAAAGCCATGTGTTCCTCGAAGCCGACGACGATCGGCAGGGAAAAGCATCATGGAGCAGGCGCGAGTTTCCGCAGCGGCAATCGCGTTCTTTCTGATTACGACAGACATCGGTGCTGTCGAAGTTTTCCGCTGGACAGACGCCGATGGCGTCGTGCACTACAGTGACGAAAAGCCGGCCGCCGACGACGCGCAGGTGACGCACTTCACGATCACGCGAAGCAACCCGCTCGACTACGATCCGGCCGGCGACGAGTACTCGATCCGCAATCAGGCGGCACGCACTAACGAGTACTACCGGAAAATCGAGGAACGCCGCGAGGAGCGCGCCAAAAAGCGCGCGGAAGCGGCTGCCCTGGCGGCGCAACCGCCGCAGCAATTCACCCGCATCTACGATGCGCCGGTACGTAGCTATTTCGTTCCACTGCGCAGGCCCTTCCATCCGCCCGCAATGCTTCACAAGAATCATCATTTTCCGAATCAGCAGCACAACCCTCGGCGTCCGTTCGAAGAACCGCGACATGATCGTCCGCCACCTGTGCCCCGCCGACCGCCGCCAGGCCGAGTCGCGCCGCCTCCCGTTACGCCACAGTCCATTCCTTCGCGGCCGGTGCGCTGGGCGCCGTCGCGCCATCCACGCTGAGCGTGCAACGCCGGCAACGCGTCCGGCGAAAAAAAACGGGAACCTCCCGGGCCAAACCTGCATCTCTTAGGGTATGAGGGACGTGGCGCAGGAAAAAACCAGTTACACACCACCTGACGGCTGGGCCCGCTGCGCCCTGACGGACCAGGAGATAGTGGCCCTCGTCACTGGCGGCAATGAAGCGGCGTTCGAGGGGATCATGCGGCGATATAACCGTTTGTTATTTCGCCTGGCGCGCAGCATCGTGCCGAACGATCAGGATGCAGAAGATGCCGTCCAGGAAAGTTATGTACGTGCATACTTCAACCTGGGCCAGTTCAAGGGTCCTGGTGGCTTCGCGAGCTGGCTATCGCGCATCACGATCAACGAAGCGTTGTCGCGGGCGCGCAGGAAATCGCGTATTTCTGCGCTCGACGACTGTGGCCTCGATGCTGACGGCATCGCAACCGATGCGCGCTTGCAACCGGACAGAGTGGCAATGAGCGACGACATACTCGGGCTGATCGAGTCTGCCGTCGATACGCTGCCGCAAGACTTCCGGCTGGTGTTCATGCTGCGCGCTGTTGAGGAGCTTTCCGTTCAGGAAACCGCGGATATCCTCGACCTCAAACCTGCCACGGTAAAAACGCGCTTCCATCGTGCGCGCGGCTTGATGCGCAAGACGCTGACACGCCGCCTCGGCAGCGTCGTACCGCGATCTTTTTACTTCGCCGGGGAACGCTGCAATCGCATCGTGGAGATGACGTTCCGGAGAATTGCAGGTCGCGACGACGAGGCGCAGTAAGCGATGAACAACTCTGTGGGGAAATATAATGAGAATCGTACTACGAATACTTGCAACACTCGCTTGTGTGTCCATTACCCTGCTGAATGCGACTGACGTAGGCGCTGAGCATAATCGCAAATCCGCCAATCCCGTCGTTGACGCCATAAAAATGGTGCGTGAAGGTCGTAAGACTTTCCGTTACGACACCTTTGGCAACGAGGATTTCTGGGGCGGAGCGCTGGGCCTGCATAGCGCCATCGCGGGCAGTGCAAACGGCGGCATTGGGCCCGGCGTCAGTCCGGCAACGGCACTGGCCGTTGGTCTCAAGGTCGATAGCAGCGCGCTGCCGAAGGACGTAAAAAAGGCGTTGGCGCGCGGCGAGGTGGACTTGAACGACCCCGCGACGACGCTGACGCTGCTGGCACTGGACGCAGTGGTCGGCGTGCAAGGTCGCTTCGACGACAGTGGCGCGATAAGGTCGATTGGTATTACCTGCGCGCTCTGTCACAGCACGGTAGACGACTCGTTCGCGCCCGGTATTGGCAGGCGCCTGGACGGCTGGGCGGCACGCGACCTCAATGTCGGTGCGATCGTGGCCCTGTCGGAAAGCGTGGCGCCGTTCGCGCAGCTGCTCGGTGTCGATGAGGCCACGGTGCGAGCCGTGTTGAACAGCTGGGGCCCAGGCAAATTCGACGCGGCGCTGTTTCTCGATGGACAGGCGTTCACGCCCGGCGGGAACACGGCGGCGACATTGATCCCGCCAGCCTTCGGCCTTGCTGGAGTGAACCTGCACACCTGGTCAGGCTGGGGCTCGGTAACGCACTGGAACGCGTTTGTCGCAGTGCTTGAAATGCAGGGCAAGGGTACTTTCTACGACCCGCGGCTGAAGGACGCTGGAAAATTTCCGGTCGCTGCCGCCAACGGTTTCGACAACGTGCGCAATGATCCCGACCTGGTTACACCGAAGCTTGCGGCACTGCAGTTCTATCAGCTTGCGCTCAAGGCACCGGCGCCACCGAAAGGGAGCTTCGACCGAAAAGCAGCGCAGCGCGGCAAGAAACTTTTCGCCGCGGACGGGCAGGCCGGTTGTGCCTACTGTCACGTACCGCCGATCTTCACGGAGCCGGGCTGGAACGTTCACACCCCGGAGGAGATTGGCATAGACGGTTTCCAGGCAAACCGCGGCCCGGAGGATCGATACCGCACGTCGCCGCTAAAGGGGCTCTGGTCGCACGCCAAGGGGGGCTTCTACCACGACGGGCGATTCGCAACGCTGTATGACGTGGTGAATCACTACAACGACTTTCAGGGACTCGGTCTCAATAAAGGGCAGAAACGCGATCTCGTCGAATACCTGAAGTCGCTGTAGACGTTGATAAGACCGATTCGTGGCCTGCTTTAGAAGAACCAGCGTGCGCCGACCGAAATTACGTCGGTATCGCCGGCCACTTCCAGCGTAAGTCCGGCAGAAAATACGTCGGTAAAATGGTAGTCGCCCGCGATCTCGAGGAAGGTGTCACTGTTGTCGAGATTGATGTGGTTCACGGAGCCGCGCACTTCGAACTGGCTCGTGATCAAACCGCGTGTCCCGGCGGAAATCGCAAAGCCGGTTTCGTCGTCGCTGCCGAACGGGGTATCTACTTCGACGCTGACGATCCGTGCCGTTGCGAGCAGGTCGAATTCGTTCGTGTATGACCAGACGTAGCCGCCGCCGAGTTCGATAGTCAGCGAATCGACGTCGAAGTCGAAATCGACCGACGAGACTCCGCCGACGATCAGCCAGTTGTTGTTGAGCTGGTAGGAACCGTTCACCCGCAGGCCGCTGCCGTCGGCGACGTCCACGTCGACAAAGCGCAGTTCCGCGTACGTGTAATCGAGTGCGGTTGTGCGGTGTTCCTGGGCCTGCGCAAATGCGGCGCCGGACAGCAACAGGACTGCAATAATAAAGCGATTTTTCATAACGCTCTCCCGTATACGTTAGAAAATAGCGTAGAGGCGTGAAGCAGGATTAGGCGTGACGACGATCACATTTCGCCAGTATTCGTTATTCCGATTGATCGGCCACCCGGATGGCGACGTTGCCCTGGATTCGCCCGGAATCGACATAGCGATGAGCCTGTACGATTTGCTCCAGGGGATACTGGCGGTCGATGAGCGGCGTTAACTTGCCGTTGTGTACAAGCGATCCGAGGAACTTGAGATCCTCCGATTCATAGGCGGCGAATCGAAACAATACCTTCTTGTCGGTGGTTCTGGTTACCAGCACGCCGCGCAGCATCGTGCTGATACGCGGGTTGGCGATGACGAAACGGCCGCCGCTGTTGAGCGAGCTAACGCTGCGTGAAAACGGCGCTTTGCCGACGACGTCGAGGATTACGTCGTAGCTTTCGGCAGATCGCGTGAAATCCTGCTGTCGGAAGTCGATGACCCGATCCGCGCCGAGCGTACGAAGCGTTTCCAGTTTGTCAGCACTGTCGACGGCGGTAACGATGGCGCCGTAGTGTTTGGCCAGTTGCACCGCGTAGCTGCCGATGTTCCCGCAGGCGCCGTTGATCAGGATCTTTTCGCCGGCAACAACTTTTGCCAGTCGAAGATAGTGCAGGGCGTTGAGTCCCCCGGTGGGAATGACGGCGGCTCGTTCGAAGGAGACGTCGTCATGCTTGAACGCGATGGCCTTGTCAGCGTCAAGACAAATGTACTCGGCGTAAGCGCCCATGCTGACCTCGGTCGCCGCAAATATCGCGTCGCCTTTTTCAAAACGTGCGGCGCGGCCGCCAGCTTCCTCCACGACGCCGGACAGCTCCTGGCCAAGTATCTTCACCCGCTTCGGGCGAAGAATGCCGGCGTATACACGCAGCGGTAGCCAGAACCAGGCAGGAAAGTCGAAACGTCGGAACTCACAGTCACCGGCGATCACCGAGGCGGCGTGCACGCGAACCAGAATTTCGTTGTCGCCGGGCACGGGTTTCGGGACGTCCTCGATCCGCAGCACGTCCGGTGGGCCATAATCGTTGAAGACAACTGCTTTCAGAGCGACCTCCGCTGTCGGGGTATTTGCGGCATTGCCGTATTTCGCGGCGCGTCCGGGCCCGCTATTGTAGCCAAGGGCAGCCCGGCACAGGGCTTGATATGGACACACCTTTGGAATAGCTTAGGCTGCCGTCTGCAACAAGGACCTGAGAGCATGACCTTCGTCGTCACCGAAAGCTGTATCAAATGCAAACTGACCGATTGCGTCGAGGTTTGCCCGGTGGACTGCTTTCATGAAGGGCCGAATATGCTGGTGATCGACCCGGACGAGTGCATCGACTGCACGTTGTGTGAGCCCGAGTGCCCGGTCGAAGCGATCTTCTCGGAGGACGAACTACCGGCGGACCAGGAGAAGTTTCTTCAGCTCAATGCAGATCTCGCGCAGGACTGGCCGGTCATTACCGAGATGATCGACCCGCCCGCCGACGCTGACGAGTGGCGCGAGGTGAAGGACAAGCTGCAGTATCTCGAACGCTGACTCGTTTCATAACTATCTGTTTTTTTTATGGCTTTTTGGGAGCGCCGCTCCTTCAGTTGGCGGCAGATTCTTCCTGTACGAGCGCCGCCCCCGGCGCGACTGCGGTGCGCATCGGTTGTCGCGGCGAGGGCGCCGCTCCTACCCATTATCGCGCCTCGCCCGGGAAACCACGAAGCGAATAACGATCTCGGCCAGTTCCTGGCCTTTTTCCTCCTGCAGGAAATGCCCGGCATTCCTGATCGTCGTGTGTGGCTGGTGCTTTGCGCCGGGCACGCGCTCCAAAAATGGCTTGTCGGCGCCCCGTGTTATCGGATCGCGATTGCTGAACGCCGTCAAAAACGGCTTCTCCCATCGGCTGAAGGTCTGCCAGGCGGCCCGATTGGCGGGCGCGGCGGGGTCGTCCGGTACAGCAGGTACCAGCCTCGGAAAAGCGCGTGCACCCGCCTTGTAGGCGCGTGACGGGAAAGGCGCATCGTAGGCAGCGACGACCGCGGGCGGCAGCTTCCGGATCGTGCCGGACTGGATGATCCGACCGATCGGAAACCACGGGCTGTAGCGGGCGAATGCGCGCCACACCCGAAAAGCCTTTGGCATCTCCTGGTCTCCGGTGGGCAGGCCGCCGTTGGCGAGCACGATGCGCGCGAAGCGCTGCTCGTTTTCGGCGGCGACGCGCAGGCCGATGAGCGAGCCCCAGTCCTGGCACACGAGGGTAATGCCGCGCAGGTCCACGATCTCCAGAAACGCTTTCATCCACGCGACGTGGCCCGCATACGAGTAAGCGTGTTGCGCTGCCGGCTTGTCCGAACGGCCGAAGCCGATCAGGTCGGGGGCGACGGCGCGCAAGCCGGCGGCAACCAGCGGAGGAATCATGTGGCGATACAGATACGACCAGCTCGGTTCCCCGTGCAACAGCAGGACGACCTCGCCGTCGCGCGGGCCCTCGTCAACGTAGTGCACGCGCATGCCGTCGACCTCGGTGTAATGCGGGGCGAAGTCATAGTCCGGCAGATTCGCGAATCGCGCGTCGGGTGTCCTCAATACTTGCACGGTTTCCTCGCTGCCCTTACACGCCGATGCTGCGGCCGACGAACCAGAATACACCAATGCCGCACAGGGCCGCGGCTGCTGCCTGCTTCAGTGGCTCCCGAACGAGCGGATGAACCGCCCGGGCAAGCAACAGCGCAGCGGCAACCAGCAGAAGCTGACCCAATTCAACGCCGAGGTTAAAGCCGAGGAGCGGTTTCAGCAGTGACGCCCCGGCAATGCCGGTTTCCAGCAGGAAGCCGGCAAAGCCGAATCCGTGGATCAGGCCGAATGCGGCGGTTGCGACAAACAGCAGGCTGCCGCTGCGATCGTCCGGTACCCGGCGCGACAACATCAGGTAGCAGAAAGCGAATACGCCGATTCCGAGGTACGCGATAACGGCCTGCGTACCGATACGCTCAAACAACAGGGCGACAGTACCTGCGATCCAGGCCACCGGGATTACGCCCAACGCCACCAGGTCAGCCTGTTTGTGCCGCAGCACGAAATACTCGACGGCGACCAGGGCAACGGTGAAGCCGATGAATGCTTCCACGAGACCGGCTTCGGCATGGACGTACCCGAGCACGGCAGCCGCAAGGCTGACGCTGTGGCCGATCGTGAAGCCGGTTACCGCGACAACGCTGTTGCGCAGCGTGCCCGCAACCAGTAGCAGCCCGAACAGGAATGCGATGTGATCCAGGCCGCCGGCAATGTGTTCGAGGCCGAGCTGCAGAAATGGCAGAAAGCCATGTGGCTTGCCGGAACCGCCGCGTGGAATGTCCCATGCGTAGTTTGTGTCCGTGAGCAGCAGCTCCGCGTGCAAAGAACCCTCGACGTAATAGCGCGCGTAGTGGACGTGCGACGGGGCGGCGTCGAACAGGCCGCGATAGTAAATACGTTGTGGCGACTGCTCGCCACAGTGAAACATGAGCTCTACTTTCGTAAACCCCGCGGCCGCTTGCAGTGCCTGAACGCGGGACTGCTCGCAGGCACCGTTTGCCCGATAAACCGCTGTATGTTTGCGTAAATGATCGGCCAGAACGTCCCCCGCGGACGTATCCTGCGCCGCGATAGCCGCCA
Organism: Gammaproteobacteria bacterium; assembly: GCA_018677555.1. GTDB lineage: Bacteria > Pseudomonadota > Gammaproteobacteria > Steroidobacterales > Woeseiaceae > JAHHOT01. The sequence goes on from JAHHOT010000130.1 coordinate 22,018, forward strand.
GTCGCGTTACCTCGCGCGCTGGCACCGTTACCGTCACGGTTACGCGCTGGCCGGACTGTCGCCAGTGCGAATAACTTTCGCTTCTTGTATGTGCCTCAACGCCTTGCGCCAGCAACAAGACCAGCAGCATCCCGACGAACCCTGTCACACGCCGCGTCATGGCGCGACTGTCGTCACATCGGACTGATCTTTGAGGCTGTCCAGGTAGTCGCGCAGCGAGCGGTCGGCCAGGTCGCGCCGATAGTCGTTGAGCACCCGCGTGCTGACCGTTGCAAAGTCCGCAAGCGTTGCCTCCTGTCGGCCATTGAGCCGCACAACGAGCCAGCGACCCTGGCGCGCGAATATCGCACTGCTATCGGCCGGCATTTGCGCCGCGGCAGCGGTTATTGCCGGCCCGAGATAGTCCCGCAACTTGTCGATCGGAACCGGTCCGGCGGGTATAGACGGCAACCGCCGTGCCGTTTCGTCAATAATGGCGCCCTGCTGCAACTGTTGAAGCAGGGCGCGGGCGGTTGTTTCGTCGTCGACGGACCAGACATCGACCGCCAGGGCGGCAAAAAAGCTGTAGCGCTCCGGATTCTGTTCGTAAAACCTCTGCAGTGTTTGTTCGTCGGGATTTGCGGCGTCGGCCTCTGCCGTGACGGAAGCAATCAGCGACTGCACGATGGCGTTCCGCACGTTCAGTTCCGACCGGGCCATGCCGAGCTCGAGGCCACGCTGAACGAGTAGCTCTTCCTCGACCAGTCGCTGCAAAACCCAGTTCGCGTCGTCACCGTCTAACGGATCGCGCGAATCGGCGCGCAGTCGTTGCAGTGCGCGCTCATAGTCATCGCGCAGAATCAACCGGTCATTGACACGGGCGACGGCATTCTCCGGCAGCTCGCCACCGGGCCCGCCCTGGCGCAATGCGCCAATGCCGACTGCGATGAGCCCGGCCAGCGCGCCAAGCACCAGCCAGCGCAGATTTGCCCCCCTGTGCGTGTCGCTCACCCGCGGACCCTGTATACCACCGCCAAACGGCTATGCTACCTTGACGCGCATTCGAGATCAGTGCGCGGGCGAAATGTCGGAGTTAAACGGCGCGGTAGTACTCCTTACGGGTGCGGCAGGCGGGTTCGGCAAGGAATTAACGGTCCAGCTGATGGCCGCCGGCAGCCGTTTGATCCTGAGCGATCAAGGGGAGCAGGTCGCCACCCTGATGGCCGCCTACGAGCAAACGCCAGCGGTCGTCGGAATATTCGCCGCGGATCTCGGCCGCACGGACGAATGCGACGGTCTCTACGAGGCTGTGCGTGATCTCGGCACTTCGCCGGACATACTTATAAATAATGCCGGCGTTGCGTTTTACGGTCGACCGGACCATGTGCCCGGTTCCCGCATTGACCAGCTCATGCGCATCAACCTGCAGGCACCCATGCGACTGAGCCAGCTGTTCTTGCCGCACATGATCCAGCGAGGGCACGGGCACATCGTCAACATCTCCTCGGTGGCCGGCTGGATCGGTAGCGCGGGCCTGTCGGCGTATTCCGCGTCCAAATTCGGTTTGCGCGGATTCGGCGAGTCACTGGCGGTGGATCTCGAGGAGCATGGTATCCGCGTGTCGACCGTGTACCCGTGGTTCAGCCGCACGCCGATTCTGGATTCGGACCAGTTCGGCGATGAGGAGGTTCGCAAGATTCCGGATGACTGGGTGACCGAACCGGGGGACGTCGTCGAAAAGATGTTGCGCGGCATCCGCGCTGACAAGAGAGAAATATATCCCGATGCGATGTCGCGCCGCGTGCACTTGATGAAGCGGTATTTTCCATGGCTCATTCCTGCCATGCAAAAACGAATGGAGCGAAAACTCCGGTCCTGACGCGTCGCGAGCTTCCCTAGAAGCCGGACTGGCGCTGCGAGTCGTCGTACATGCGCGTGAGGAAGTTGCGTATGGCCGGCTCCGCCTCCGTCCGCGTCATTAACTTCTGCTGCTCGAACAGCGTGGCCATGTCGATGATGGAGCGTTTGCCGTCGATCAGAGACATGATGAAGGTGTAGATCTGTGTTGACATCGCCTGCGTGCGAAACGACTGCGTCAGCGGCACCGGTTCCTTGCCGGTGACAATCCAGTCCGGCAATGCAACATGGCGTTTTGGCGGCTTCATTTTTCGGATCTTGCGCGCGGCAAACGAGAACACCGTTTCAAAGCGGCCGTGCCGGCTGGCCGGCGAACACATGTAGGGAATGACCTCCTCGTGCGTGACCGGCTTGTCGAAACCGCGTTCGTCGACGATGGCCAGCGCCTCTTCGGGGCTGTAGCAGCGGGCGGCCTCCGGGTGATCGAACGCCAGCGACCCGAAATTGATCCAGCGGCCACCCTCCGCCAGCAGGTTGCCGATGCGCGCGGCAAACGTCGCAAAGTCCTCGGAGATGATATCGATCAGCCAGGGTGTAATGACGGTATCGAACGCGCCGGCGGCAAACGGCGGACGCAGCGCGTCGCCGAGCACGAAGTGCAGACCCGGACCAGCCGCGGCGGGTGCCGCGAGCTGCCGTAATACAGCGTAGTCATCGATCGATTTCGGCGCGATCGGAAATTCGTACATGTCGAGGGTTTTCCCCGCGCTTGCCGCCTGCGCAATCAACAGCAGCAGCGGATTGAAATCGCTCGCAAGCGTTGCAGCTGGCGCGAGCGACGTATGCACATCGTAGGCAAGGCGACCGGCACCGGCGCCGAGCACGAGCGTCGTGCCGAGGTCGCGCTCGTCGCCCAGGACTGTTTCGATTTGCCGCAGGGACGCCGCGTTTTCCTCGTCGCCCCAGGACCAGTCCCTGTGCACGTTCGAGTAGTAGGTATTCAGCCCCTGGTCCGGCGGCAGGCGCGTCCGCAACGCGAGATAGGTCTCGTAGCTTGCCGGGTCCGACTGCACGTCGAACGGCGCAAGCAGTTTGCGCAGGCGGTCGCGGTGTTCTTCCGTGGCCTTCTTATGCTGTTCCAGCCGCTGCCGCGTCAGCGCGCCAAGGTCGTCGCGCTCCAGTTCCTGCCCGGTTTTCTGTGCACGGTGGGATAACTGCTGAAGCGCAAAGTGCAGCCGATTGCGCCACTCACCAAGCGCTGCCTCCGGTTCGGCGAATAACCACGGCATGCCGCTGACCATCGGATACTGCGATTTGCAGGCTTTGCAATGTAACTCACTGCCACGCGGCTCGAGCGGCGACTTGTCGCAGCGCGGGCAGGCGAGTAGTTCATGCAAAGCGTCGTCGAGCGGCATGGTCGTTCCAGCGGCATTCAAAGATGCTTCATAACCCGCCGGGGGCACGCGGGCAAGGACCTCCGTACACCTGGCGAAAAAAAACGGCCAGTCGCGGAGGACGACTGGCCGTTACTTCCCGGTATTGACGTTCTACGATCTGCTGCTACGTTGGATTGAGGGGTCCAATAGTGCCGCTCACGATCTGCTCGAATGCCGTCAGGCTGTCCCTGAGATTGGCGTCGCCGAGACCGTGATTCGGGAAGAGCGTTGCGAAGTTTCCTTCCTCGCCGTGTAAAGCCATGTAGTTCAGGATTACGGTGTTGACGAGAAGGTTGACGTTATTCGCCGCGGGCGTGGCCGCGCGTTGCACCGAGGCGCCGGCATCGAAGTAACCGATCTGCTGATGCACCGCCTGTTCCTCGGGCGTCGCCCCGCGTAGCAGCGCGCGCCCGGCAGGGTTGAATACCATGAAGAACCCCGCCGCTGTCGAGGAGTTGTCGCTCACCCACTCGCCCTTGCCGCGACCGTCGACCGAGTTGTCGATAGTGCCATCGCTCGACAGCGAGCCGTCACTGAAGACGTACATCATCAATGGCGTGCCGATACGCGCCGCGTATTCGATACAGGCGCCCATGCAGCGGCCGGCGCGGAAGTCCTTCACTTCGCCCTCGGCCCGCGCGCCGCCGTGATAATCGTAACCGCCCATCTCGATGACCGCGGCGCCGGCAAAACCGTTGATCACCAGTTTCATCACTGAAGCGGTCTTGCGGAATTCGCTGCCGTCGCGCCCGCCGCCGTTAAATTCGGCATCGGTGAAGATTCCGGTCGGACCGACGATCATCGGGTCAAGGCCCGGATCGAGTGGCGTGGCACCGAAGCGGTCCGCGATGTCGGCTGATTTGAGGTAGCCGCAGCGCACCATGTCCTTGACGACATCGCTGGCACCGATCGTCTGACCGGCGTCGACGTTCGTCATTTTCTCCGCGCTGATGCGATAGATCGATTCCATCACTGCCGTCGCGTCCGATGGCCCGAGAATGCCGACCAGTTGGCCGGTGTCGACCAGGCCGGTCACGTCGCTGGGCCGATCGACCTTTGTAGGACGCAACTCGGGATCCATCATCGCCGCAGGAATCATCGAGTTGCCGCCGGAGTCGGTATTCTCGCTGCCTGCGAGCGTCAGTATCGAACCGTCGGCGCCCGCGGTCGCGATGCCGTACAGCGGGTTGTGCGGATTGTTGCCGGTGTCGTTGTCCGAACGCGCGGGAATGATCGCCCCGTTGAGCTGCGCGCCGCGCCCGGCTGACATGCTGGCCTCCATGCCGCGTTTGAATGCGCTGTCGGAATGAAACGCGAGGCCGAAATCGGTGTTCGCATAGGGCAACCCGGTAAGCGGGTCGTTGAGGCCCGGCACCATGTCGCCTGGCAGGCCGACTTTCTCGTATCCCGCGGTACTCAGGAAATCCATTTGTCCGCCCTGCTGGCCGACGAGCACGTTGGAACCGGCGATGTTTGCGCCGCCTGCGAGGTCGAATGCGATGAACGGGATCTTGCCGGCGCCCGACGTCGCAATGTTGCAGGGATTGGCCAGGAGTGGCTGCAGGTCGCTGGACAGCGCCGCATGGGCCGCGCGCGGATTCGAGAACAGGCTCAGAATTCCGCCGCCGAGCGTCAGTGCGGAGCCGGTCAGGAAGCCCTGCGAAACGAAGTCTCTGCGAGTAATGGGACGTGCATGATCCGCGTGCCGCAACGGGTCATCGTATTTGCGGACGTTTCTTTTCTTAGCCATAACTATTGCCTCGTATCCTTACTCTGGTCTACTGCACCAGCGTCACTGCGCTGCCGGTGACAGCGGCACATACCGCCTTCGCAATTGCGCGTGTGTCCGGGTTGTCCGGGCTCGACAGCAATCGGTCGATCAGGTTATCCGGACGAACTCCGTTGGTCGTGAAGAAACCGAGTTCGTCCTGCACCGTCACGAAGTCCGGCTGTGTCTGAATCGCGATGCCCATCGCGCTGTCGATCAGCGGTGTGATGATCTCGTTTCGCGCTGCGCCGGCATAAGCGGCAGCTGGCGCCTGGTTGAAATCGAAATTGTTGAAATACGCCGCCGCCATCGCCGCGTCCTCGACCAGCGCGTTGCAGTACTCGATAGCGAGTTGCGCAACGGCAACCTGGTGCGATGACAGGAACGCCTGAGGGTCCTCGATAGCGGGCAACGACTGACGCAGATTCTGAAAGGTCATGTCGACAGCAGTCGTCTCCGGATCGACACCGGTAACGGCGGCGAGCGTGGCATTGATCTCGTCGAACGTCCGGATACCGATGCGCTGTGCCTGCGGCAGATCCGACGCGGTAATTACCAGCGGCGGATCGTCCGTGCGCACGTACGATGCAGTGCCAAGCAGGTCGAAGGTCAGGAAGAACTGGTCGTCGTCCGGGCCCTGCTCGAGCGGCACGATGGTGCCGAGGTCGGACAGGGGCTGGCCCAATTCAGCGAACAACGATGCGCTCAGCGTCTGGTCCAGATTCGCATAGGCCTGGCTGATCGGCACTTCCGCGCCGTTGATGCCGATTCGCATGCCCTGCAGCGGAATCCCTTCCGGTTGCTGCGCAGCGTCCAGCGTAATGAAATGCGGCTTGTCGAAAAGGTAGCTGTAGCTGTCGTACTGCGCTACCTCGAACAGGATGTGCGCAGACGGCACATTGATGATGTCTTCGATGCCGAACAGCAGGTAAAACTTCTCGCCAACGCCGACGTCGAAGTTCTGCACGATCTGTGCCGGTGTCAGCGCGCGATTGTGTACGGCGACCAGGCGCAACGTGCCTGCAAACGAACCGTCGTTGGATGCCTCGTTGCCCAGTACCAGGGCAAACGTATCCTGCCAGTCGACCAGCGAACCGGTCGGAATCGGATCCGTTTGCGTGACCAGCTGGCCATTGACGTAAATGCTGCGGCCTTCGACCGGGCTGTACACCGCGACGACATGCTGCAAGGTTGCCTGCAGGACTTCATCAGCGTCCGGCGTAGACAGCTGCGGATCGCCGTTCAGTCCGGTTTCCGTGCTGCGGTGCCGGAAGTCGTAGTTGTAAAGCGTTTGTTGCAGCGTGAAGTTCCGCGCGGTGTCGCCCGCCGAGTAGCTGACGATACGCGCCATCTCTTGCGTGACATTGGCTGGCGCAACCCAGGCTTCGATCGTGTACTCGCCGGTCGCCTGGACCAGGTCGTGCAACTTTTTGCTGGCGGAGGTTGTGCCCTGTGCCTTGCCGTCACCGATATTGATGCCCCAGCCGCCGACCCACTCGACTTCGCCCGACAGTGTCAGGTCGATAGCAGGTTCGACACCACTCGTGTCGAATGCCGTGAGGCCGGTTCCGGTCTTGAATTCCCACAACGCGATCTGTGAGGACTCGAAGCGATTGCCGCCGGATGCGACCGTCCCATCGATGATGCGCAGCGCCTTGCTGTTCACGAGGGTCGGATCGAACGGCAGCAACGGAATGGTTGCGGCGAAATCGGTGATTGCCTGCTGCATGTCACCAGCGTCGGTCGGGCAGCTGTTGGTCCAGCAGTTGTGGAACTCGTCGCGCAGACGGACGACAAAACGCGAATCCGCCGGGGTGTTGATGTCCATCCTCGACTTCGCAGCGTCGAAAGCCACATTGGCGTCCGCTTCACCGAAGAACGGGCTCTGAGCCGTCGGTGCCGACGATGAATGGCAGCCTGCGCAGTAAGTTGTGAGGTATGGGCCGTGCACCATGGCGGCAAAGTTCGCAACGTCCGCGTTCACGTAGCTCAGGCTCGCGCCGGGATCGACCGGCGTCGGTGCCTCGAGCGCGATCTGGCGGCCACCGCCCGCAGCCGATCCGGACCAGTTTTCGATCCAGGTCGTCATGATGTCGGCGCAGGCCGCGTCGTCGGTCAGCCAGCAGTTATGTCCGCTGCCGACCTTGGAAACCAGCCGGGAATCGGATGGTTGTGTGAGATCGACGACGCCGTTCGCTGCTTCGTAGGCAAGGTTGATGTCGTCGTTACGCGCGAACATCGGATTCTGGCCGGTGGTGTTGTTGTGGCAGCCGCCGCAGCGGTTGCTGGCCTGCACGTTGTCCCAGACGTTCAGCTTGAACGCCTGTATGTCACCTGTCAGCGCCGGCGGACCGTTGTAGTTCGCTGTGGGCGTCACGCTGGTGACCGGGTTGTCGGCCGTCTGCGCGCCGCCGCCGCAGGCGGTCAGCACGATTAAACTCAGTCCGGTGCCGAGAACGATTTTCATGTTACGGGCCCCGGTCATCACACAATTCATTAGCTTGTACATTGTCGATGCCTCCCTACTGGCCCATGCAGTAGACGGCCGCCTCGGCGAACGTCTGTTTCATGCGGTAACCGGCCTTGAATGAGGTGACCATGGTCGTGACCTGGTCGCGATCGGCCTGGTTCTCGGGTTCGCGCAGGCAGACCGCGCGAAAGACCTTCTTCACCTGGCAGTTGGCGAACGCGTCGCTGTTGCCGAGTTCCTCGCCGAGCGACTTGGCGCCAGCGCCGCTGCCCGGCAGCGTCGGATCCCAGCCGAGGAACTGGTTCTGTCCCGAACGCCAGTAATTGCTCCAGCTGTCGTCCGGCGTGCGGAAACCCGGCTCGAAGTTGGCGTCGTTGTTGAAGTACTTCGGCTGCACGGTGCCCTGCGTGTATTCGATCGAGCCCGTGGTCTCATTGAAGTTGTAGTACGCGAAGGCCTGTGCCATCGGGTCCATGCCGCTGTGGCAGCCAATGCAGTTGTTCAGGAAAAGGCGGCTGTCGCCGCCGGGGCTGCGGCTGACGTCCTGGCGAATTCGATCCGGCGGCCGCTTCACGTCATGCACCTGCTCCATGTCGTTGCACAGGTGGTTCAACATCGTGAAGCGGAACATCGCCCGGTTTGTGCCGGCGACGAAAAACGCCTCGGCGGCGGCGCGCGTGGTCATGGCGCCGGCCGTAGCAGTCGATGGCAGGCCGGTTACGGCCGACTGGGTGGTTCGATTCAGCCCCGTCAGCATGTCCAGGCCGTTGGCCTCGAGCTGCTCAAAGTGATCGTTGTTGTTGTTCGAGTACGCGGGCAGGCCGAGCGAAGCGTCACCTACGTACAACAGGTCAGCGGACAGCAGCGTGTTGAAAGGCTCGTCATCGCGAACCATGCCGACGACCAGCGCAATGTAGTCGTTCAGTGGTACGAACACGTTCTCGTCGCGGTTGGTCCACGGCGCCGCGAAGTTCTTCAGCGTCACGTTATAAAAACTGGGGTTGTCCATGGCCGTGAACGCAGCCGCCATCGGGTTGTTGTTCTGACCCGGATCGACGTCCGCCTCCATCGATTGCAACACGGTCTCGGTCGGCGGTACGCCCGCCAGCCGGTCGTGAATGCGTTTGGCCTGTTCCCTGGGCCCGGCTTCGGCAACCGAAATCGCTCCTGCACAAAGAAAACCCAGTGCGGCAAGCCGGAGAATCCATCCAGGATTCTCACGCTGGCTCGCGCTTTTCGTTATTGTCCACGTCCTGTTTTCCATAACACTTCTGCTCATTGCCAATACAATCAAACAACGTGCTAAAAAACTGCGGCCGGGCAGCGGTCTACTAACCGATACTCGTCGCGTGAGAACTGGAGGGGATAGAGTGTTCGCGTAGATACGCTACGACTTGTCCACCTTACTCCTGGCAGTTCTGCTGTCTCTTAGCGGGTGACAAAGTCACCGGCCCAAGATCGGTTGCCATGCGTGGCCGCTGAATACCCTGTCGGCGACCATGCCTTTTCAGACGTCCGTGTTGTTAGAGGTTCTTCCCTGAACAATCTGCAACTGTCAGCAGGTGGACTATCTTCCAAGCTAGTGTGCACTCAGTTCGCATAGAAGTCCGTGAAAACACTCACATTCGTCAAGAACTTCGAGAACGTCGTACACGTTCGCATTCGATCTGCCAGTGATAAAGCAAGTGCTGTGCCAGCCTGATCCAATAATCGATTTTTGTTCAGAATTGTTAGGCCGGTCAAAACCTTACGTGCAAGAACCGCCGCCGGTTAAATCACGATATATGTCAAGCACTTGTCGGTGCATTCGTACACTTGTGGGCGTAATTGACCTGAAACGCTGACCAGGCGCGGCTTCTGCCATGTCGCGGAAAGCAGACACAATCGCTTCATTGCGACACCGCGAAAAAATTTTCTGAATTTTTTTGTTGGAACGCGTCACAAAATTTCCTTGCAGATTAATGCCGAAACGTGCGCGCGTTGTTTTTTGGCAAACGCGATGGAACAAAATTGCGCGCGCGATCGTTTTCAAACACGCGAAAACATTGAGTGTGGCAGCGTAGTTGACATATCGGATGTTTAGTTAAATGGATTTCAGCGTCTCGTGGCGTACTTTGTCGTACTTTCGAGACATTACATTGCAAATTTATATTTCCTAGACTGATGCTCAGGTTAATGCAGCATGTGTGCGCGCGACGATGAGTGAAGCGTCGCAGAGACAAAGGCCGGATCCAGCCAGTGGCTTCGCCCGACCCTCCAGCCACTGCCGGTTTAGTGTGATCGCGTTAACGGTAAGAAGTGTGCGTTAAGTTCAATATTGCTGGCTACTCAATAGTGGAGTGATGCGCACTGATTTTGTGGGACGTCTGCAGGGCATGGAGTTGCTGCAGCGGGTAGGGATACCCGCAGCTCACACAGGAATTGAGGTGCAGGTCATGGATATGTTTTCACGGCAGGTCATGGATGAATGTCTGCGGGCAGCGGCGCGATGGACTGCGCCGCTGCTCGCGTTTGTGCTGGTTGCGGGCTGCTCCAGCGGCGAGGGCGTGCAACTGGGGACCGGACAGGATCCTGATCCGGTCATCGTCGATTTTCCAATCGCTTACGTCAAGGCACCGTTGCCGGTCGATGACAACGGGGATGTCATCCAGACGGATGCGCGCGAATTGATCACCTTCAATTTCGGCGCGGATCTCTATTATCGCGACCGGGCGTCGCCGAGTTCCGAGGACATCAATGTCACCGAACGGGTCACCGGCGGCCTGGGCGCCATTCGCGACGTCGAGATGTCATACGACGGCAGCACTGTCTTGTTCGCCATGCGTACCCCGGTCGACCTCAATCTCGATCTCGATGACGAGGATCAACCGACCTGGAATGTCTGGGAGTACGTATTCGAAACCGATACGTTGCGCCGCGTCATCTCCTCGGACCTGTCAGCCGAGATCGGCCACGACATCGGACCCCACTACCTGCCGGATGGCCGCATCATTTTTTCCTCGACCCGCCAGGTCCGCTCAAACGCGGTGCTGCTCGATGAGGGCAAACCGCAGTTCGAGGCGCAGGACGAGGACGAGAACGAGTCCGCATTCCTGTTACACGTGATGAACGCCGACGGTACCGGCATAGAGCAGGTGTCGTACAACCAGAGTCATGACTACGACGCGACGGTGCTGGACAACGGCCAGGTCGCATTTTCCCGCTGGGATAATGCTGTCGCCAACGACGCGATCAATCTCTATCGCATGAACCCGGATGGGTCCAACCTCGAATTGCTGTATGGCCAGAACAGTCACGACACCGGCACGAACGGCGAGACCATTCAGTTCCTGCAGCCGCGACAGCTCGAGGACGGCAGAATAATGTCGATTATCCGGCCGTTTACCGACACCTTCGGCGGCGGCGACATCGTCGCGATCGATACGCCGGTGTACGTGGAAAATACCCAGCCGAACATGGACAACCCGGGTATGAGCGGCCCGGCGCAGGCGGCAGCAACGATCAATGCGGTTTCGACGGAAACCGGCGTGCCGTCACCCGGCGGGCGCTACAGCTCGGTTTACCCGATCCAGGACGGCACCGGACGGCTGATGGTCAGCTGGAGCCAGTGTCGGCTGACCGATCCGCCGGATCCTAATGCAGATCCGAACAACCCGCCGCAGCCCGTGTACTACCCGTGTACGAGCGAGAATCTCGCCGATCCGTTGCTGATCGAGGCCGAACCGCTATATGGCATCTGGATTTACGATCCCGCCGACCGCACGCAGCAGCCGGTCGTCGTTGCGGAACAGGGGTTTATCCATCCGGAGGTTGTGTCGGCAGATCCTCGCGCGCTGCCGCCGGTGATCCTGGATTCGCAGGACCAGTTTGACGACGATCCGAACCTGGTCGCGGAAAATGCCGGCGTCATCAGCATTCGCAGCGTCTATGATTTCGATGGCGGCGCTGTCGCCGATATCGCGGCGCTGGCCGATCCGGCGCAGACCATGGCCGACGAACGCGAAGCGCGCTTCCTGCGGATCGAAAAAGCCGTATCGATGCCCGACGACGATGTGCTGGATTTCCGGGACACCGCCTTTGGCCGTATTCGCGCTCTTGGAATGCGCGAGATCGTCGGCTATTCGATGATCGAGCCTGACGGCTCCGTGATGGTGAAAGTGCCGGCCAACGTAGCGCTGGCGATCAGCGTGCTCGATGCCAGCGGCCGCAGGATTTCGCCGCGGCACAATAACTGGTTACAGCTGCGTCCGGGACAGCTCCTGAAATGCAACGGTTGCCACGACCCGGCGAGCGGCATGTCGCACGGACGCTACGACGCGTTCGCCAGCGCCTGGGCCGGCGCAGCAACGGCATCGATCCCGTTCCCGAATACCGACCCGGCGTTGTTTGTCGGGGAAGTGGGCGAAACCATGGCCGAAGTCCGCGCGCGCGTAAGCTGTGCCACGGACAACTGTTCTTCCATCGACCCGTCGGTCGATCTCGAATACGACGACGTGTGGACCGATGAAGTCGCCGCCGGACGTGCCGCCGATGACAGTTTCGATTACTCGTATGTCGACCTGACAACGGCGCCGCCGACTACGACGGGCTGCATGACCCAGGGCTGGTCTGCGAACTGCCGCATCACGCTCAACTACGAGACGCACATACACCCGCTCTGGGCAGCAGAGCGGCCTGTTCTGGACCCGGTAACGGGGCTGCCGGTCATCGACCCGGTGACCATGTTGCCGGTAACGAACAACTGCACCAATTGCCATACACCGGTTGACTCTGCAGGCGCTGCGATGGTGCCTGCCGGTCAGCTGGATCTCACGGATGGAATCTCGCTGGACGAAGCAGATCATTTCAAATCGTATCGTGAGCTTCTGTTCACAGATTTCGAACAATTTGTTGACGCTAACGGGGTGTTACAGGATGTAATGGTGCAAACCGGCGTGGATGTCGATGGAAACCCGATTTTCTCGCCGGTTGACGTGAATCCCTCTATGAGCGCTGCGGGCGCTAACGCATCGCCTGTCTTTCTCGACAGGTTCGAAGCCGGTGGGACGCACGACGGGTATTTATCTGACGCGGAGAAAAAATTGATTGCGGAATGGTTAGATGTCGGAGCGCAGTATTACAACAATCCCTTCGACGCTCCGATTAATTAGAGGGATCGCGGTGCTGGTCGCGTTGCTCGCCCAGTCCGCCATGCCTGCGACGGCCTATGCCGCCGGCGAATACAGGACGGTGTCCGTAGCGGATCCGTTTCTCGAACTGCGCACGGGGCCGGGCCGCGGCTACCCTGTGTTTCACGTCGTCGACCGTGGCGAAACCGTGGAAGTCATCAAGCGTCGCACCGATTACTTCCTGGTGCGCACCGACCGCGGCAAGGAAGGCTGGGTGGATCGCGACCAGATGGAGCTCACCATCGGACCCACCGGTGTGCAAACCGTTTTCGCTGCCGCGACCCAGCAGGATTTCACCAACGCGCGGTGGGAAATGGGCCTCCTCGCGGGCGATTTCGGTGGCGCGAACATCGTTTCGCTGTACGGCGGGTATTCGCTCAACCCGAATGTCTCCGTAGAGGTATGGGGTTCACAGATTTTGGGAAATTTTTCGAACGGCTGGATGGGCAGTGTTAACGTCGTTCATGAGACCTGGCCGGAATGGCGGATTTCCCCGTTTTTTACGCTCGGCACCGGAGTAATACATACCCAGCCGAAATCCACCATCGTTCAGGGTGAAGACAGGACCGATCAGATCGCTCACGTAGGCGCCGGTTTCCGCATTTACGCAACGCGCCGTTTCATACTCAGGGCGGAATACAAAAGCTACGTGGTGTTCACGAGCCGCGACGACAACGAGGAAGTAGAGGAATGGAAAGCCGGTTTCGCTTTCTTCTTTTAGCAGTACTGCTGCAGGCGTTCGCGCTGAGCGGTTGTGCGGCTACGAAGAACCTGTTCGGCATGGGCAAGAAGGAATCTGCACCGGCGCCGATAGAGGTCCCGGACCAGGTGATCGATCCCCAGGTCGAGCGGCGCGACATCAAGGAGCCCGCGATCGACACCGAGGACTTCGAGATCGGTGCCTTCGCCGGCATCCTGTCCATCGAGGATTTCGGCAGCGATGCCGTTTACGGCATGCGGCTCGCTTATCACGTCACCGAGGGGTTTTTCGTGGAAGGCACTGCGGCACAGTCGGAGGCCGGGCTTACCAGTTTCGAGATTCTGAGCGGCGGCGCGCCAATTTTGTCTGACGACGAACGAACCTATACCTACTACAACCTCAACGTCGGCTATAACGTGCTGCCGGGTGAATCGTTTATCGGGGACCAGCGAGCCTACAACAACAGCCTGTTCCTGATCGCCGGCCTGGGGTCGACCCGGTTCGCCGGTGACGACCGGTTCAGCGTGAATTTCGGCTTCGGCTACCGGTTCGTGCTCAACGATTCTGTCAGCTTGCGGCTCGATTTCCGCGACCACCTGTACGACATCGATCTTCTGGGAGAGGAAAAGACCGTGCACAACCTCGAAGGAACGCTGGCGCTATCGGTTTTCTTCTGAGGCAGCAATCACGGAAGAGGGCGCATTGCGCCAGGCTTGGAGAATGGACATGAACACAAGCAAATTTTCACGGATGTTACTGGCTATGGCAGTCCTGGCGAGCCTGTCGGCTTGCAGCGGCATCGAGCCCTGGGTCAAGCCGTACGAACGGGACCGGCTGGCAGACCCGATCATGTTCCTGGACGGGGACCCGGTGTCGACGGCTTATATTCAGCACGTATTCGAAGCCCGTGAAGGCGCACGAGGCGGCGAGGGTGCGGCAGGAGGCGGCTGCGGTTGTAACTGAGCCGCAGGTTTGTCGCGATGCACTGCTATAGCAAAAAGACCATTCTTCTCCTGGCGCTGCTCCTGGGCGGGCAGTCCGCGGTGGCCGGCGTATTGCCCGATGACCGGACGGACTTTTTGTATCACCGCTACGAGGGCGGCGGCGTGCTTATCGACGGCCCGTCGGTACTGGTGCGCAAGAAAGTCGGCAAGAGTGTTTCCTTCGTCGGCAACTACTACGTGGATAGCGTGAGCTCGGCGTCGATTGACGTGGTAACGACCGCCAGCCCGTACAGCGAAGAGCGCAAGCAACACTCGCTGGGTATGGATTACCTGCGAGGCAACACGACGATGACACTGGGTTACACGAGCAGTGTCGAGAGCGATTTCGATGCGACCACGTACAGTATCGGCATCAGTCAGGATATGTTCGGCGACCTCACCACCCTGTCGCTCAGCTATGCTTACGGTGACGACATCGTCGGGCGATCCGACGACCCGTTGTTCGAGCGTGAGAACACCCGCCAGCACTACGGCGTCGGGCTGACGCAGATCCTGACCCGCAATCTCATTACCTCGCTGAACTTTGAGACCATTACCGACGAGGGATTCCTGAACAATCCGTACCGCTCCGTGCGCTACCTCGATTCTTCGACCCCGATCGGCTACAGCTTCGAACCGGAATTGTACCCGGGCACCAGGACAACCAACGCGATCGGGCTGCGTGCGCGGTACTACCTGCCGTGGCGCGCCGCACTGCAGACCGAATACCGATTTTTCGATGACACCTGGGACATTCGCTCGCATACCGCGGCGATTTCCTACACGCATCCGTGGCGCGACTTCACCTTCGAAGTGAAATACCGCTGGCACGATCAAACCGGCGCGCATTTTTTCAGCGACCTTTTCGACCGCGCGGAAGCCACCACGTTCCGCGGCCGCGACAAGGAACTGAGCCCGCTCACCAGCCAGACCGTCAAAATGTCGGCTGCCTACGAGTTTCTCGACGATGGCTGGAGCTTCCTCGACCGGGGGTCGGTCACACTGGCGGTAGATCTTCTGCACGTCGACTACCACGACTTCCGCGACATCCGCGGCAGCGAGCCACCCGGCACGGAGCTGCTGTATCAGCTTGATGCGTACGTCTTCCAGCTGTTCTTCTCCTTCTGGTACTAGTGTCACCCGCCATCTGAATCCGCTATTCCGTCTGCATCGCGACCTTGCGGCGCTGCTGCGACTATAATCACACCCGTTCTGGTCATCAGGGGAGTGGCATGGGTCGGCTGGTCGGCATTGCGCGTCGCGAGACAAAGCGTGCACCAATGGATGAATTGGAGGTCGCGGAAATCAGCACCGAGACCGGTGTAGCCATGGATTCCCGCGGCAAACGGGGCAATCGCCAGGTGACCGTACTGTCCGCCGATGTGTGGAGCACGGTCTGCAACGAACTCGATAGCGAAATTCCCTGGACCATCCGCCGTTCCAACCTGCTGGTACAGGGCATCGGGCTGCCGCAGCGCGCCGGTGACCTTATCGACATTGGCGATGTGCGCCTGCAGGTAATGACTGAAGTCGATCCCTGCTCGCGTATGGACGAGCAGTGCCCGGGTCTCACGGCCGCGCTGGGTCCAGACTGGCGCGGCGGTGTCGGCTGCAAGGTGCTGTCGGGTGGCACCGTGCGTATCGGCGACAGGGTCTCCGTGCACAGCGCGGAATAATCATGTTTGCGCTGTCGGCAGTTCTCGTTGTCGTGGCCGTCGGGCTGGCGTTGATGTACAACCGGCTGGTGCGCGAGCGCAACCGCGTCGACTCCGCATGGAGTGACATCGATGTGCAGTTACAGCGACGCTACGATCTTATTCCGCAACTCGTGACGGCCGTCGACCAGTATGCCGACTACGAACGCGCAACGCTGGAGGCGGTCACGTCATTGCGAGCGAGCGCTGCCGAACTCACCGGTGTCGCCGCCCGCGGCGAGGCAGAGAACGAGCTGGCCAGCGGCGTTTCCCGGCTCATTGCATTGGCCGAAAAATACCCCGACCTGAAGGCCAGTCAGAACTTCCTGCAGCTGCAGAAAGACCTGATAGAAACCGAGAATTACCTGCAGTTTGCGCGCCGTTTCTACAACGGCTCCGTGCGCCAGTACAACACACGGGTGGAATCGTTCCCGGACAATGTGATCGCCGGCCTTTTCGGATTCGGTCAGCGTGAATTTTTCCAGAAATCCTCCGATGATGTTGCCAACGTGCCGCTGGTCGACCTGGGCAGCGTCGAATGAAACGTGTTGCCGCGTTGTTGCTCGCCGTGATCCCCACCGCGGGACTGGGCGACGAACGCATCCTGGATTTTCACAGCGATATCGTCGTCATGCAGGACGGAACACTAGAGGTCACGGAGTCGATTCGCGTGCGCGCCGAGAACCGGCAAATTGTTCATGGCATCTATCGCGACTATCCGACGCGCTATACCGACAGGTTCGGCAATACCGTGGAAGTCGAGTACGAACCGCTTGCAGTTCTGCTGAACGGCCAGCCCGAGCCGTACCACTCGGAGAAGCGTGGCAACGGCGTGCGTACCTACTTCGGCTCCGAAAACAAGGTCGTCGGCTATGGCGAAAACACCTACCAGTATCGCTACCGCGCCGGCCGCATGCTGGGTTTTTTCGACGAACACGACGAGTTGTACTGGAACGTGACCGGCGTCGGCTGGGGATTCCCGATCGACAGCGCAAGCGCCGCGGTGAGATTGCAATTTGCAGTCGAGCCTGAGGACATCGAAGTCGTTGCCTACACCGGTCCCGAAGGAAGCAGGGGCCGGGACTACGAAGCACGCGTCGGCAATGACGGCACGGCAGTGTTCCGCAGCACGGAGGGTTTGCCGCCGTTTGCGGGGCTCACGATCGTCGTGATGTGGCCCAAGGGTTTTGTGCAGGCACCGACCGCGTCCGAGCGGTTCGCGTGGCTGCTGTCGGACAACGTCAATCTGCTGTTTGCGCTCGGCGGACTTCTCGGGCTGTTCGGCTGGTACATCCCGGTGTGGAAACGCTACGGCAAGGACCCGGCGCCGGGGGTCACGTTTCCGCGCTACGAACCGCCGCGCGGATTTTCGCCGGCATCCCTGCGCTACATCGACAGGATGCATTACGACAACACGGCGATGACGGCCGCCGTCGTCAATCTTGCGGTCAAAGGCTATCTGTCGATTACGGAGGCCGATGGCGTGCATACCCTGCGAAAAACCGACCCGGGGCCGCAGGCCGCGGAACTGGCGACGGGCGAAAGGCAGTTGTACAAAGGTCTGTTCCGCAGCGGCGCGGAAATCGCCCTCGAGAACGAGAATCACAAGGTGCTGGGCGGCGCACGCAGCGCGCACCGGAGGTCCCTGCGGCAGGACTACGCAAATCGCTATTTCATCACCAATGGGAAGCTGAATTTTCCTGGCGTGCTGATCGCTCTCCTGGCGTCGATCATTGCCGTCAACGTCGGTGGTGGCGCAACTTTCCTGGTGATTGCCTCGATCGTTGCGATGGTCATCGTGGTTGTCGTGTTTGCCTACCTGATGATGCGACCGACCGGCCTCGGACGGAAGGTGCTCGACGAAATGGCCGGGTTCACGGAATACCTGGAAATCGCGGAAAAAGACGAGCTGAACCTGCGCAACCCGCCGGAAAAAACGCCCGAATTGTTCGAGAAATACCTGCCGTTCGCGCTGGCAACGGGCGTCGAGCAGCAATGGTCGGAGCGTTTCGAGGCGGTTCTTGCTGCCGTTCGCGGCGAAGATGGTCGCGGCTACCGTCCTGCCTGGTACAGCGGCAACTGGGACAACCAGAGCCTCGCGGCTACGACCAACAGCCTCACCAGCGACCTCGGCGGCGCCATCAGTTCGTCCGTGTCGCCGCCCGGTTCCTCCTCCGGCGGCGGCGGTTCGTCGGGCGGTGGTGGTGGCGGCGGCGGTGGCGGTGGCTGGTAACCGGGCAATTAATGGTGGCAGGGGACGCCGAGGAACAATAAGATTTCGCTTCTGTCCGAGAATCCAGACCCCGCGAAAATGAGCGCCCTTTGAATCGACCTGCTTACAGCCGCCGCCCGCAAGGCAACGGTGCCATCCCGAACATTATTTTCATATTGCTGGTCATCAACGGCCTCGCTTTTGCAGCGCAGTCGATGGAGCCGGGCATCATGGAATATCACCTGGCGCTGCATTCCGTCGGCTCGCCGTACGGCAAATTCATGCCGTGGCAGCTCCTCACCTACGGTTTTCTGCACGCCACCGGCACGCTGACGCACATTTTTTTCAACATGTTCGCGCTGTGGATGTTCGGCCGCGACCTCGAACGCATCATGGGTTCGCGCCGTTTCCTCACCTACTACCTGACCTGCGTGGTTGGTGCAGGCCTGGTGCAGTTGCTCGTCGCCGGCTTCACCGGCGTACCAACGGTAACGGTAGGTGCATCCGGCGGCGTGTTCGGCATATTGCTTGCGTTTGCGATGGCGTTTCCGAATCGCATGATCATGCTGATCTTCCCGCCGATCCCCATGCGCGCCAAATATTTTGTCTTCTTCTACGGATTGCTCGAGCTGTATCTCGGCGTGAGCGGCGTAAATCCTGGTGTCGCACACTTCGCCCATCTTGGCGGCATGTTGTTCGGCTATATGTTGCTGCGTTACTGGCGGAACCATCGCGGCGCCCGCCGGCATTAGCATGGACTCTCTCCTCGCGCTCGTGCTCGCGACCGCAATACTTGTCGCGGTTCCCGGACCGAACGTCGCGCTGATCGTCGCGCTAAGCCTGAAGAGCGGACCTCGCGCCGGGCTGCTCACCGTATGCGGCACCACCGCCGGACTCGCGCTGCAGCTGGCGATCGTCGTTGCCGGGCTTGCCGCATTCATCGAATTGGCGGCTTCGGCCCTGTCCTGGATACGCTGGTTGGGTGTTATCTATATAATTTTATTGGGTATTTATACCTGGAGCTCGGCGCCGCGAGCGGCCGCAAGCCCGGCCGGCGAGGCCACGTCCGTCAGCTTCTGGCGCGGGCTTCTTTTTGCCGTCGTGAACCCGAAAACGCTCATTTTCAATGCGGCGTTTTTGCCGCAGTTCCTGGGTTCCACGGATGCGGCAGCAGCGCAGCTGCCGTTGCTAGCCGCCGTCTACCTGACTGTCGTGCTGATCGGGGATTGTTGCTGGGCGCTTTTCGCCAGTGCGGCGCGGCGCTGGCTCCGGCGATTCGGCCACTGGCACAACCGTCTTACCGGCGGTGTGCTGATTGGCGCCGGCGCTGGTCTCGCACTGTCCGATCGCTAAACCGGGCAGCCGCTGCCGCGAGGCAGCGGGCTATACTGGCTGCCGGTCAATCATCTGAAGCGGAATTCCAGGAGGCTTTGTGAACATGCAGAATCGCGGCGGCATCATCCTCAGCAATACCGAGACCGTGCCGGGAAAACGCATTGTCGAGTTCTATGGTGTCGTCACTGGCAATACGGTGCGCGCGAAGCATCTCGGCCGTGACATCATGGCCGGCCTGAAGAACATCGTTGGCGGCGAACTCGTCGGATACACGGAGCTGTTGCAGGAATCGCGCAACGAGGCGACTGACCGCATGGTCGAGCAGGCGCGCTCGATGGGGGCCAACGCGGTCGTCAACGTGCGTTTCGCCACGAGTTCCATCGCGCAGGGCGCCGCCGAACTGTTTGCCTACGGCACAGGCGTGCGCGTCGAGTAATCCTGCGCCATGGGGCTCGAGACCATACAGCTCGTCAACTTCCTGCTGCCGCTGGGCCTGCTCGTGTTCGCCTACTTGCTCGGGGCCTGGATCGAGCGCCGTCATTACCGCGATATCCTCGCGCGAGAGGCAGGGCTGCGGAGTTTTCCGGTGGTGACGTTCGAGACTTTGCCCGACAACTGGCAGGTCGAGTCGGTCGAACTCGTGAGTGGGAGCGTCGTCATCTCGCTGGATTACTTCAAGCGCGTCATCGCCGGACTGCGTGCGCTCGTGGGCGGTCGCGTGAAAACTTACGAGCCACTGCTGGACCGTGCAAGACGCGAAGCCGTGTTGCGCATGGTCGAACATGCACAGGCGAACGGTTACGACGCGATCGCAAACGTCCGGCTAGAAACCTCGCGACTCGCCAACTCGCGTGGCGACGGCAACGGCACTGCCGGCATCGAGATGCTTGCCTTCGGCACGGCGCTCAGTCTGTCGCGCCGCTAGCGAACGCCGCAACGACATGAGATACGTTCCGCGGTCGCCGCGCGAAGGCATCAATGTCAGCGACGAACATCCGCTCAAAGAGGCCGCTGTCCTGGTGGTCGGCTTGTCTTTCCTGTTTGCGATTGTGATGCTGTCGCTGGTATTCATAGTAGACCTCGTCGTTGTGGCAGTTTCGCCCGAAACAGAGGCCAGGATTTTTTCGGGCTGGACGCCCGGCGGCATCGTCGAGCTCGTGGACGACGACAGTCGCCAGCGAGCGGTTGCCGGGGTCCTGCAGCGTATCGAAACCGGGTGGCCGGATTCACCCTACGACTTTCGCCTGCTCGTAGCCGATGATGACGAGCCGAACGCGCTGGCAGTGCCGGGTGGCGTTATCGTCGTCACCACGGGGCTGCTGGATAAAGTCGGGTCGGAGAACGAGCTGGCATTCGTGCTGGCTCACGAACTCGGCCATTTCCGCAATCGCGACCACCTGCGCGGCATCGGCCGAGGGGTCGCGCTGGCAATTTTCTATGCGGCCATCAGCGGCGGCAGTGGCGGCGCGGATATAGGCATTGCCGTGGCCGACCTGACGCTGCGGCAGTTTTCACGCGACCAGGAAGCCGCGGCGGACCGTTTCGGGCTGGAGCTTGTGCAGGCAGAGTACGGCCACGTGGCTGACAGCTGGCGCTTCTTCGAGCGCCTGCGGGATACCGAAGCGCAACCGGGGATCATGGCCGCTTACCTGTCCACGCATCCTGATACGGGCGATCGTATAGAAGACATCCGACGCTACGCGCGAGATAGTGGCTGGTCGACGGTGGGCCGCACGACCCCGCTTGACTGGTAGAGAAACGAAGGAGTCAACGACATGCGCACATTTGCTCTCGAAGCGTATTTTTCGCAGTGGGAATTCACGGCAAAGCACAATATGACCGCGTCGGACGTGCAGAGCATGACGATCGAAGACTTGCTGCGTCACGCCAGCGATGACGATCGCCGGGCGTACGAGACAGCATGGCTCGGTTATTCCCAAACCTGGGGCATGCCGGAGCTGCGGGACCAGATCGCCGGGACCTACGACACGCTGTCGGCGGAAAACATTCTCTGCTTTGCCGGCGCGGAAGAGGGCATTTACGCCGCGATGCGGGTGATGCTGACCGCGAAAGACCACGCAATCGTCGTCGTGCCGAACTACCAGGCGGCGGAGACGATTCCACTCGATATTTGCGACGTAACCGGCGTCGGACTCGATGAGCAGAACGACTGGCGGCTGGACCTGAACAAGGTCGAGGCCGCGTTTCGCGACAACACATCGCTGGTGTCGATCAATTTTCCGAACAATCCGACCGGCGCGTTGATGCCGCGTGAGGATCTGCAGGAACTCATCAGTTTGTGCCGTCACCATGACTGCTACCTGTTCAGTGACGAGGTCTACCGGCAGCTGGAGCGTCGCGAGGAGTGGCGCTTGCCACAGGTGGCCGATGAGTATGAGAAAGGTTTGTCGCTGAACGTGTTGTCCAAGGCGTACGGCCTGCCGGGGCTGCGAATCGGCTGGGTTGCCGGCAAGGACACTGGCCTGTTGCAGCGCATGGAGCGATACAAACATTACCTGTCGATATGCAACACCGTGCCGGGGGAGCGGCTGGCACTGATCGCGCTGAAAGCAAGGGACGCCATTCTTTCGCGAAATCGCGCGCTGATTGCGGCGAACCTGGTCAAACTCAACGCATTTTTCGACGACTATGCCGAAATGTTCGACTGGAGCGAGCCGCGTGGGGGCTGCATCGGCTTCCCGCGATACAAAGGGACGCCGGCCGTGGATGAATTTTGTGAATCGCTGGTAAAGGACGAGGGCGTGTTGTTGCTGCCCGCCAGCCTGTACCGGTCGGAATTGATGGCGACGCCGCCGGACCGCTTTCGCATCGGTTTCGGCAGGGCTAATATTGACGAAGGATTACAGGCCTTCCGTCATTACCTGGACAGGCATGCAGGCGAGCATGCGGCCTGATTAAAAAAGCACAGGAGCGACGCAATGCCCGTCTCACTTGCGGAAAGCGACAAGAACCTGCACATCCGACAGCTCCGCATCGATCTTGCGGCGGCATTTCGCTGGTTCGCGCGGCTCGATTGGAACGAGGCCAACGCGAATCACCTCAGCGTTGCCGTTGACGACGAGGGCTCGCGATTTCTCATCAATCCACGTGGCCGGCACTTCGCCAACGTACGCGCGAGTGAACTATTGCTGCTGGACGCCAACGACCCGGCGACGATGCGCAGGCCGGACGCGCCGGACCCGACGGCATGGTGCATTCACAGTGCCATGCATCGCAACCTGCCGCAGGCGCGTTGTGTCATGCACCTGCATTCGCCCAAAGCCCTGGTACTGGCATGCCTCGAGGACAAAACGCTGCCGCCCATTGACAACAACACGGCGCGCTTCTTCAGACGTGTGGCCGTGGACGATGCTTTCAACGGCATGGGCCTCGGCGACGAGGGCGAGCGTTACTGCCGCTGCATCGGCGACAAAAACGTCCTTCTCATGGGCAATCACGGCGTCATCGTTGTCGGCGAAACGGTCGCGGAAGCGTTTGATCGCCTCTACTACTTTGAACGTGCCTGCGAGACCTACGCGAACGTGCTTTCGACCGGCTGCGAGTTTGCGGTCATGAGCGACGCGGTTGCCGAGAAGACCGCACAGCAGTGGGAGAATTACGACGGTTTCGCCGACTCACACTTCAACGAAGTGAAGGAAGTACTAAATCGGGAGCAACCAGATTACCGGGACTGATCCGGCGCGGTCACTCAAAGACTGAAACGAACGCCGACGCTGGCGGTCCTGTCCAGCGCTGGACGCGCACCGTAAGGATGGCGTGCGACGATGGCCTCTTCATCGGCCAGGTTGTCGATTCGCGCGTACAACATCATGTGTTCGTTGACGTTGAACTGCGCCGACAGGTCGAGGATAAGGAACTCGTCGGTCACCTCGAACGTAGCACAGGACGCCGCCACGCAGGTTTCGTCCACGTAGTTGGCGCTGAGGTAGGTCGCCCAACGCTGCGCCTCCAGCCCCACCGACACCAGGAACTGATTCTCCGGAATATAGGGGAGCGGATCGCCTTTCGATACGTTGCCAAAGAAAGCCGTGTCCGCGATATCGCTGTCGAACGTTGCGTCGAGCCAGGTGTAGCTGAACATTAGCGGAAGCGACAGGTCTGCACCCAGCGTGAAGCTGTGGCTCAGCAGCCCCTCCACGCCCAGCACACTTGCGGCATCGCCGTTGAACGCATCGCCAACTTCACAGTCGGAGCCGGACGACGATGTACATTCGCCGAGGATATTGTCGTAGTCCGTAAAGAAGACGGCGGTGTCGAGATAGGTGGCGCTGGTGGAGTAACGCAGGCCGAACTCGTAGTTGATACTTTCTTCCTCGCCGACATCCGGCGCATTGCTCGGCGCGGTAAAGCCCTTGTGCACGCCGCCGTAAATGGCGACCTTGTCGTTGACGGCATACAGGGCGCCCATGCCCGGAATCCAGACGCGGGTCCGGTTTTCGCGGGAATCACGCAGGTTGGACGAATCGCGGCTCGAGGGATCGGTCGTCAAGCCTGTGCGGGTCTCCCAGCGCGTGCGTTGCTGATCGATGTCTTCGTAGCGCACCCCCGGCGTCAAAACGAGATTGCCGATCGCTATCTCGTCCTGGACAAAAAGCGAGGCGGCCCGCGCTTCCTGCACGCGATTACCGGCATTGCCGAGCAGGCCAAGATCGTCGAGCACGAGGTCGCCGTTTTCCTGGTGGTAGGAGCTGTTGCGCTGCAGGCGATCCTCCTCGTCCTCGTGGAATCGAACGCCGGCTTCGAACTTGTGTTCACTCTCGCCGAGTTCGGCCGACCAGCTCAGGCCAAGCTGGATGCCGCGCGAGAAGTATTCTCGCGCATTGCTGCGCAGCTGAATGCTGCCGATCGGCGTGTCGCCGCCGTCGAGGATGGATTGCAGGTCAGCGGCGCTCAGATTGCCGAGCGATTCACCGCGGTTCACCGCCTGGATGGCGTTGAACCAGCTGGTCCGCGAAAAGTCTTCTGCCGAAGTACTGCCGTCCGGGTCGATACCTTCTGTCTTGAACCAGTCGCGCTCGTGATTGTTGGAATACGCCGTCGCAGTAAAGGTGAATTGCTCGTTGAAATTGACGAGGTAGCGGGCGATGACCTGATCGTGTTCCGTTTCGATATTGTCGAAGCGCGAAGCACCATAGCGGCGCAGCGGCGCGGCGTCGAAGTCGCTGTCGACGAGGCCGAGGTAACTCTGCTCGGACGACTCCCTTGCATACTGAAATTTCACGTCGAACTGATGGTAGACGGAGTTTCCGCGGTCGCTGTTGAAACGGAATTTCAGCATCCAGTCGTCCTTGTCGAGACCGGTCGTGTCGTCCGTAAAGTCGATATTCTGAAAGCCATCGCTGTTCCACAGGTGCCCCTCGACCAGCCAGCCGAAGTTGTCGCCGCTGTTGCCGTAGACGCCGTGCAGGCGTGACGTCTGGTTCTGGCCGTACTCGATGTTGAGCGTGCCGGTCTGCTGTTCCGGAATCAGCGTCGAGACGAAGTTCATGGAACCGCCGACGGTATACGGGCCCTGCTTGATGGACGACGAGCCCTTCAAAACCTCGACACGGCTCATGCGTCCGGCCGTCGGAAAGTAATAGGCGGAAGGCGCGGAGTAGGGTGCCGGGGCGACCAGGACATTGTCCTCCAGCAACGTAATGCGCGAGCTGCGCTCGCTCGCCGTGCCGCGAATGCTGAGGTTCGGTCGCAGGCCGTACCCGTCCTCAATCTGGATTGAAACACCGGGTACCTGGCGCATCATGCGCTGCACGTCGGTGTACTTGAACTGCTCCAGCGCCTCGCTGTCGATGACCGCCGCGGATCCCGCGGTCCGGGTGACGTCATGCGGGTCACCGAAGATGGTAATTTCGTCCAGCGCGTCGCTGCCGGGCTCGCCCGGCGTCCGATCCTGGGCGGCGGCAGGCAGTGCGAGCAGGAGGGTCGCCGCAGCGGGTGCCCAGCGCATCGCGGCCTGGCTCGAGCGAGATAAGGTCATTACCCGGATTCCGCAAAAATGGTATTCAGAATGCAAATGATAATGATTCTTATTTAGATCGATGTCAATACGTAGTCGCCGAAGTTGTGAACCCGGTGTCGGCATTTAGTCAAATGAGACCCCCGTGGGGTTTTCCCGCAGATTGCCGTTGCTATACTCCGCCGCACGTTGTTCTTCGACCTGGGTGAATGCAATGAACACGAAAATCCTGTTGGCAGTTCCTTCGCTGCTCCTGTCTGGCGCGGTACTCGCTGAAGATGGCGGGCCCTTCTATTGTTCGCATGGCGACCTCGAACGGCGCGTGGAAATTGTTTACGAGACCGGCGGGGCGATGCCCTGCGAAGTGCAGTACCACAAGGACACCGAGGCGCCGGGCGAGCACCAGGTGTTGTGGACGGCGCAGAACGAACTGGGCTATTGCGAGGAGCGGGCCAGCGAATTCGTCGGCAAGCTCGAAGAGTGGGGCTGGGATTGCGCGGCCATGGCGGCGACCGGCGACGAGCTCACCGAACCCGAGGTGGACGACACCGAGGAACTCGCCCCGGCCGAGGAAGCGGAATAGCCGATACGTTTTAGCCGGTCCCGCCGCGTGTCAGGACTGCGCCGGGACCGGTCGACACGTTCGCGACCGCGGCAGTCTGGAGCAGACCGCCGCCGCCCCTCTAACGCCTTGCCAAAAACGACACGCGTTTCCTCGTGTAATAACGCAGCTCGAGGCCGCTCTTGCGTGGCCGGATGATTTCTACCGTCGAAAAGCCGAGGAATTTGAGCAGCTCGATGACGGCTTTGGCATTCGGTTTGAACTGACAGCGCTGCTCGCTCCGCCAGAGGGCCGTCGTCGATTTGTCCTCCGACTCGACGACTTTGGGTACGTTCATCTTCCACATGGCACGTGGGTTGAGCGGCGTTTTGATGACGCTCGCGTCGACCAGCATGATATCGCTCGTGACGGAGGCCAGCTGCTTCATTGCAAAGACGGGATTCTCGAGGTGGTAGAGAATGCCGAAACAAAACGCGACGTCGTAGCTGCCGATGCTTTCATCGCTGCAGTCTTCCATCGCCATCTTTCGAAATTCGACGTTGTCGAGTTCCAGCGCCTGCTTGATGAAGTTTGCCTGCTCCAGGTACCGGTCGGCAACGTCGAAACCGAGGACGTAGTCGGCGCCGAGTCTCGCGGCTTCCACGGAAAACCCGCCGCAGTTGCAGGCCACGTCGATGACGCGTTTGCCCTCGAACGAGCCGCCGCAAAGCTCGAGCAAGCGGGGGAAGGCGTGCCGGGTGAGCGCGTCCAGCCGGGTTTTCTCACGGCGACGCAAGGACGATGCCGCATCGTAGGTGCTGAGCCCGTGGGGCAGTGCGACGCGATGGTGAAACGGCGCAAGTTGCTTGATCTCGCGCTCCATGTCCGCTTTGGTCATGCTGCTGGACATTCGAATTCCAGTGGGTCTTCTTTCTTGTTGTTGTAATGGCGCTCTGCGAGCGACGGCGCGTAACGAAATTCGGTGGGCACCCCGGTTTTCCGGTCTGCAGAAACCTGCAGTTGCGCTTCACCTTATAATACCCCAACGACTGGTAAGTGGCCCATGGGGTGGCAGGTTGCTGGCCGGCGGCTACTGACCCATTGTTGGGGACGCAACAAGGAATCATTTCACCGTAATTTCAAGTCCCGATATACGAGTAAATGCCTTCAGATTCTGTGAATTGTGTTATTCAGCAAGCCTCGGTTGAACATGCGCATGCACTGATTCCGCTGATGCAGGAACTCGGGTACGAGACTTCGCTAGAAACCATGCGAACGCAGCTTCGCCGCTACCTTACCGATGAGCATTCAGAGATATTCGTCGCAGTGATCGGCGGCGACCTGGTTGGCGTGGTAAGCGGGCACCTGATCCCGGCGCTTCACGAGCCGGGAAATATCGGTCGAATTACAGCGCTGGTCGTTGCAAAAAAAGCCAGATCCAGGCGCATTGCTTCGAGACTGGTCAACGAACTGGAAAAGTGGTTTCTGAAAAATCGTTGCCTCCGATTCGAAGTCACCAGCGGCAAACACCGTAACGCAGCACATCTGTTCTACGAGTCGCTGGGATATGCACCCGCTGCGAGTCGTTTCCTGAAGGCTCCGCAACACAATGAGGACCGCCTATGGTAACCAAAAGACATCAGCACACCGCACTTCAGCTGATGTTTGCGTTTTTTCTCGGTTTGATGGTCACTGCCTTCATGGGAGTGGGTGTTTTCACTTTTGAAAGCCACCCGGAAAAATAAATCCGGTACATTATTCGGTACATTATTCCGATAGCATTTTATCTGGTAGCCTGCTCACTCACTAAGTCGGAGGGGCGAGGGGGTCGAAGTGAAGCTTTCTGAGGCAGCGAGCTGGGCGGAGATTGTCTCCGCAGTGGGTCTGGTGATTTCGTTGATCTACGTTGGGGTTCAGGTTACCGATAACACCAGCGCAATGAGGTCGGAAACGGCTAGCAACGCTAGCACTGAGTTCATCGATTGGTACACACATCTTTCAGGTGATCCTGAGCTAATGGGCGTTTGGCTGCGTGGGGTTACTGCTCCCGAGACGCTCAACGAGCAACAAAATCTTCGATTTGTATTTCTTGTGCACATAATCATGTTGCAGTTTCAAAACAACTTTTACCTCGTCGAAGAGGGGACGTTGGACGAGAAAATGCTTTCCGCGATCAACAATACCCTGGCGACAATAAGGGGAACCCCGGGGTTTGAGATGTACTGGTCGCTCCGCCGGGAACTCTTCTATCCCGAATACCAAGTCTTCGTGGAGCAGCTCATGTTTGAGAGCGAGGGTCTACCTAATCAGAGTTATCAGCGTTGAAAGTTTCACTGATGTTGATATCAGGAAAGCTGCCGTACTGTCCGCGTGTGGCCGAACAGAGCCGCTCAGGTGGTTCGCGCTATAATTTTCGCTAGTGACCCTTTTCTGACGTTGGCATCAAAAGGCTAAATTGGCGAATAGTTGGAAGATTCCCGCTTCGCTCGAAAATGAAATTCGAGAGCGAGACACGAGGTGTGTTTATTGTCGTGTGAGGTTTGACGCCGACGGAACAAGAAAGACGGCGGCGTCTTGGGAACACATTGTGAATGATGCCCGCATCGTTACGCGGGAGAATATCGCGCTCTGCTGTATTTCCTGTAATGCGAGCAAGGGAACAAAAGACTTATCGGTCTGGCTATCTTCGGACTATTGCAGGACGCGCGGGATCACACAATCGACAGTAGCTGATGTAGTTCGGCGGGCGCTAATCAAGCCTCCGACCCTTGACCCAGCCTGTGCTTGACCGACTGGTTCTGGCCGATTGCCGCCTGTAAGACTGAGGAGAACCTCGCCATTTGAGCGGCCGCTGCTGGAAAAAGTTGTCGGTCGCCTGATTGTGGCGCCAGGAGTGGGACCTCGCCACCACCGGTCGTGAGAGATACCTCTCCATGCAGTGGCGTATTGTGACCAACGAACGCGGCACGAAGTATTGGTGGGCCCGCCAGGACTCGAACCTGGGACCAAGGGATTCACTCAACCCACTCATTTCTGAATGGAGCGGACTATCTCATCACCCTCGACCGAATCGTTAGGGGCGGGACGCTCTGGCCTGTTATTAAGAACACTGAAGTTCCCAGGTAGTCTCTGCACCTTCCGCGAGTGTACTCGCGGCTTGGCTCAGGGTTGCCATCAGCCGAACTGATAAGGTTTCCCTGAATTCATCCCGTTCATTTCGCATCTTTCGACACGAACGCACCATTATTGATGAGTCCCCTGCTCTAACCAACTGAGCTACAGGCCCACACAAGGAGCG
>JAHHOT010000239.1 GCA_018677555.1 Gammaproteobacteria bacterium
AGTCCGACGAGGTCAAGCGCGCTTTCCTACAACTCTGGGCTGGTCTGGACGATAAAACGGCATCCGGAGACGTCCAGGCCGTGCCTTTGCGCGCTTGCCAAAATGCTGGCGGTCTCGAATCGGAGCCGCGCAGCCCACGCGGAGCTGCTGGCGACGACCACCAGCTCGCCGTTTTCGCGGGTCGCGGCGGCCACCAGCTGCGCTGCGAGGTCCTCCGACAGGCCTGCGCGCAGAGCCTCGGTCAATTCGCCCATATTTCGAGCAATATGGACGATTTTTCCCAGATGGTCGCCGGGACCTTCTTCGAGCAGTTTTTCCAATGGGATTATGGACATGGAAGTGTGACGGGTTTGGCGTTTTGTTGTCGCATGCGGTGACCCGGTTCAGAATTCTGAATGACCCACCTTGTAATAAAAAGCCGCATTATGCATATTGGCCCCTCGACAAGGGCATACCCGCCGAAAGACGGGGACGCAAAGCTACCGGTCTAAGGGACCTGGTCCTAGGACAGCGGAGTTACCGAAGTGACCACGACAGGCAGGCACCGAAAAATTACAGGCCTCGCGCCGCCAATGCTGCCCTGCACTAAATGTGGGATTGGGTCGCTAAGTTATCAATCGAATTATACGCATCCGGGGCGTACTCGATGAATGTAGTTGTGTTCGGCAAGGGCTTCGGCAAGCCCCGACAAATCAGTTTATCTGGAAAGGACGTCGCTGGAATCGTTTCCGTCTTTTCGTTGCTGCTTATCGTTGCCGCATTCGTCGGTGGCTACTACTTTTCTGTTTACACCGGGTCCGGCGTCAGCATGACGCGGGTCGCCAGTATCAATAATGAGCTGGAGGGACAGCGCAACGCGATTGCGGTTACCCGCCAGCAGACCGAAGACACGCTGGACGCACTGGCAATCCGGCTGGGTCAGATGAACGCGCGGGTGATCCGCCTCGATGCGCTCGGCCGCCGACTGACCGAAATGGCGGAGTTGAGCGACGGCGAATTCGACTTCGCTTCCGAGCCCGCCATGGGCGGCCCCGAGGAGCCCGCAGCGGCAGGCTCGTCGATTGCCGTCCCCGAATTGGTCGTTGCAATGCAGGATCTCGATTCCCAGCTCGATAACCGCGAGTCGCAACTCGAGGTTCTCGAAAGTGTGCTGATGAACCAGAATCTCAGCGAGCGCGTCTATCCGGCCGGGCGGCCGGTCAAATCCGGCTGGATGTCCTCCTACTTCGGGCGTCGCACCGACCCGTTTACCGGAAAACCCGCGAACCATCGCGGCGTGGATTTCGCCGGCAAGGAAGGCGCAGAGGTTATTGCCGTTGCCGACGGCGTCGTAACCTGGTCCGCCAGTCGTTACGGCTATGGCGAGTTGGTCGAGATCAATCATGGTAACGGGTACGCTACGCGTTATGCGCACAATTCCGCGAACCTCGTAACGGTCGGTGACGTGGTGAGAAAAGGCCAGACTGTCGCCCTGATGGGTGATACGGGCCGCGCCACCGGGCCGAATCTGCACTTCGAAGTGCTACACCGCGGCCAGCGGGTCGATCCGGTCAAGTTTATCCGCCAGGGCGCCGAGTAAGTCGGCGCCGGCAGAGCGGATCCGAAGGACGGGCATGGCCCGTTTTTTTTTGCTCTGCCGATGCGGCCGCCTGCAGCCCTTGTAATTCGCCGCGCGGCACCCACATCGCAAGCTTTCCGGTATACCCCTGAAAATGAGTAACCAGTGACGAATCCGAGATGCAATCTGCGGGTTTGTCCGTAAAATACCGGTCTTTGCCTGCCGGCCCTGCCGGCGGGCAAGCCCCTTTTCATCTCGTTCGGGAGCCCTCCGTGGCCAATTTCTTAACACGCCTGTTCGGCAGCCGGAATCAGCGTTTGTTGCGCCAGATGTCGAAAGTCGTGCGCAAGATCAACGATCTCGAGGAGGATATCAAGGCGCTGAACGACAGTGACCTGGCAAAGAAAACCGACGAATTCAAGGAGCGCGTGGCGGGCGGCGAAGCGCTCGAGGACCTGTTGCCGGACGCGTTCGCAGTAGCCCGGGAGGCCGCGTGGCGGGCCCTCGGACTACGGCCGTTCGACGTGCAGTTGATCGGCGGCATGGTGTTGCACCAGGGCAATATCGCGGAAATGCGCACCGGTGAGGGCAAAACCCTGGTCGCGACCCTGCCTGCATACCTGAATGCCCTGAGTGGCAAGGGTGTCCACATTGTCACGGTCAACGAATACCTGGCGCAGCGCGACGCCGACTGGATGAGGCCGGTTTATGAGTTTCTCGGTCTTTCGGTCGGGGTCTCGAAGAGCGGCCAGTCGCAGGACGAGAAGCGCGCTGCCTACGAATGCGACATCACCTACGCGACGAATAACGAGCTCGGATTCGACTACCTGCGGGACAATCTTGCCTTTTCACTGCAGGACAAGGTGCAGCGAGAGCTCAACTTCGCCATCGTCGACGAGGTGGATTCCATCCTGATCGACGAAGCGCGCACGCCGCTGATCATTTCCGGTCCCACCGAGGAAAGCACTGACCTCTATCAGAAAATCAACAAGCTGATTCCCAAGCTCAAGGAGCAGGAGGAAGAGGACGGTCCGGGCGACTTCACCAAGGATGAAAAGTCCAAGCAGGTCCACGTCACCGAGGAAGGCCACCAGCACGTCGAAGAGCTGATGATCCGATCCGGTCTGCTCGGTGAGGGCGAAAGCCTGTATGACGCTGGCAATATTCGTTTGCTACATCACCTCAATG
The DNA here is from genome assembly GCA_018677555.1 of Gammaproteobacteria bacterium. Taxonomy (GTDB): domain Bacteria; phylum Pseudomonadota; class Gammaproteobacteria; order Steroidobacterales; family Woeseiaceae; genus JAHHOT01. Next base: position 2,747 of record JAHHOT010000239.1, read on the forward strand.
CGGGTCTGCGGGCGCACGTAATGTTCAGCAAAGACGTCGACTACATCGTCAAGGACGGCGAAGTCGTCATCGTTGACGAGTTCACCGGTCGCACGATGCCGGGTCGACGCTGGTCCGACGGTCTGCACCAGGCTGTCGAGGCGAAAGAGGGCGTCTCCGTCAAGCAGGAAAACCAGACGATTGCGTCAATCACGTTTCAGAACTACTTCCGGCTCTACAACAACCTCTCCGGCATGACAGGAACGGCCGACACCGAAGCGTTCGAGTTTCAACAGATTTACGGCCTCGAGGTCATTGTCATCCCGACGCACAAACCGATGGTGCGCAACGACATGCCGGACCTCGTTTACCTCACCCAGAAAGACAAGTTTGACGCCATCATCGAAGACATCACCGATTGCCGCGAGCGAGGTCAGCCGGTACTTGTCGGCACCACGTCTATCGAAACGTCCGAACTTCTGTCCGGCATCCTCAAAAAGCAGGGTATCGATCACGAGGTGCTCAACGCCAAGCAACACGCAAGGGAAGCGATCGTGGTCCAGCAGGCCGGTCGGCCTGGTGCGATTACGATTGCAACCAACATGGCCGGTCGTGGCACGGATATCGTTCTGGGCGGCAACCTCGAGGCCGAACTTGCGGAATGCGACGACGAAAACGAGTCTGCGGCGATTCGCAGCGACTGGGAAAAGCGCCACCAGCGAGTGCTCGATTCAGGTGGCCTGCATATCATTGGTACGGAGCGCCATGAGTCGCGGCGTATCGACAACCAGTTGCGCGGCCGATCGGGGCGCCAGGGCGACCCGGGCTCCAGCCGTTTTTACCTGTCGATGGAAGACAACCTCATGCGGATCTTCGGCGATCCCGAACGCACCAAGGGTTTGCTGGCACGTGCCGGCATGCAGGAAGGCGAAGCGATCGAAAGCAAGCTGCTGACCCGCCAGATCGAGCGCGCACAACGCAAGGTCGAATCGCACAACTTCGATATTCGCAAAAACCTGCTCGAATACGACGACGTTGCGAATGACCAGCGCAAGGTGATCTACCACCAGCGATCAGAGTTGATGGCTGCGGAAGAGGTGAGGGATTCCGTCGCTGCAATTCGGGAAGAGGTCGTCGAGTCGCTGGTTACACAATACATCCCGCCGGGCAGTCTCGAGGAGCAGTGGGATCCGGAAGGCCTGTCGCACGCGCTGGAACACGAGTTCGCCTATCGGGCCAACGTCAGCCAGTGGCTGAAAGACGACCCGAAGCTCAACGATGAAGCGATTCTTGAACGCTGCATCAACGAACTCGACGAAATGTACACGCAAAAAGAACAATCGATTGGCGCACAGCTGATGCGGCACGTCGAGAAAGAAGTGATGTTGAAGCAGCTGGACAACCACTGGAAGGAACATCTGGGCGCGATGGACTATCTTCGGCAGGGTATCCACCTGCGAGGCTACGCGCAGAAGAACCCGAAGCAGGAGTACAAGCGCGAAGCCTTCGAAATGTTCGGCGTCATGCTCGACCAGGTGAAACATGACACGATCAGTATTCTCTCGCGAATTCGCATCCAGAGCGAAGAGGACGTCGAGAAAATGGAGGCGCAGCGGCGCGCCGCGCAGGCGATGGAGTACAAGCACGCCAACACGGCGCCACTCGGTCAGGGCATGCAGGGTAGCAAACCGACCATCAATCCGCAGCCGGAGGCACACTCGCCCTTCGTGAGGGACGGCCGCAAGATCGGACGCAACGAACCCTGTCCCTGTGGATCTGGCAAGAAGTACAAACAATGCCACGGCAAACTGAGTTGAGTGACGCTTAAGCGATTCAACGTCGTCGCCGGCATACTCCGTGACAGCGATGGGCGCATACTTATCACGGAACGCATGGGTGACTCGCCGTTCGCGGGTCTGTGGGAATTTCCTGGCGGCAAGATTGCCGATGGCGAGTCAGCAGAGGCAGCTTTGCGTCGCGAGCTCAGCGAGGAAATAGGTATCCGGGCAAGCGGCGTGCAACATTTTCATCACCTCGAACACCGTTACGAGGACAGGCACATCGTGCTGGATTTTTTTCTCGTGCGTCGCTGGTCAGGCGAACCGAGCGGTCTCGAGGGGCAGCGACTGCAGTGGCTTCAGCCGCTCGACATTGACGATCAACTGCTGTTGCCGGCGGATGGTCCGGTGCTTGCGCGTTTACGGATCGCCGGCGAGTTTATCGAAAATAACCAATAAAAACAGCAGTTTATAGGCGTCTCGAGCGATCGCCGGCTAGCATATGCTGATCTGGAAATCGACGTCGTGGCCGGTCTGCACAGCGCGGTGTTCGATCGTCGACCATTCGAGAAAACGAATGATAAAGCGATGCTGGCTGCCGCTGATTTCCGGGTAAAGCGTGCTGTGTTCCGGCAGCGTGACGCGCAGAAGCCTGCAGCTCGAGTCTTTTTTCATGCTGTGTTGAAACATGCCGTTTATTGCTGTCTTCGGCTGTGGCTGAGCGCTTTCCCGAATGAGCCACAACAACTCGATGACCGCGTCGCAAACAGGTCGAATAATTGCCAGCCAGTGATTGACGTCTTTTTGGCGGCGACTGTAATCCTGGCGCAACCAGTGACTGTATTCCGGCAGATCGAATTCGCAGGTGCCGCCCGGAATTGCGCTTCTGTGCTTGATCGCGCTCAAAAACTCGCTTTCTTTCAACGGCTGCAAAAACTGCGTACCGACCGCGTCGACGTCATCCCGCGTCGCGACGAGATTTGCGATCAGGTTGTCGAGCCGGGCCCCGTCGACCTGCGGCTGACTCTTGAAACGCTGCAGCTTGTCGATCTGGTGATCGAGTTCCTTGTGCACGTCGCTGCGTACGTCGCCGCGCATCAGGATCGCCATGATGTCGAGCAGATTGCCGGTTGCGGCGCGGGTCGCCCAGTCGGATTCGCTTTCGCAGTTGTACAGCATTTGCCGATACAGAAACTCCAGCCGCATGAACGTGCGCATCCGTTCGTTGACGGGTTGTTCGTATTCGGCGTGAGACCTCGAGGTCAGTGGCATCGCGGCGGATTTGGCGGTTGCGGACATTGCGGTATTCTGCGCCAGCGATCCGCCTCAGGCAAATTCGCTGTGACCACCGAAAATTCGGGGGCCTCTACAGGCTGCGCTCTGCGAGCTGAAGGTAAAACCGATGAAGCTGTGCAACGCGTTCACGCGTTTCGGCCAGCGTGCCGCTATTGTCAATCACGTCATCGGCGATAGCGAGTCTGTCGTCACGGCTGGCTTGCGCGGCAATGATGCGCTTCGCCTGTCGCTGATCGCCGACATCTCGCTGCAACAGCCGCCGCAGTTGCTCGTCCGGGTCGCAGTCGACGACCAGGATTCGGTCGACAAACTCCTGCAACGGCGAATCCACCAGCAACGGCACAACGATCACCTGGTACGGGCCCTGGACGACGTCCGCCTGCCGCAGCGTTTCGTCGCGTATGCGCGGGTGAAGAATGGATTCCAGGGCATGACGGCGGGCATTGTCGGTGAACACGATGCGCCGCATTTCTTCGCGGTTCAGCGTTCCGTCGGCATTGAGGACGTCATCGCCGAACTGCTCGCGAATCTCGTCCAGCGCGGCTGACCCGGGTTCGACGACGGCGCGCGCAATGACATCCGTGTCTATGATCGCAGCGCCAAGCTCAGCCAGGTAGTCAGCGACCGTCGATTTTCCGCTGGCGATTCCGCCTGTCAGGCCGATTCTCAGCATTAGACCCCGTCAGGATGCCAAATCCAGATACCAGTTCATGATTCTTTGACCATACAACATTGCGACCCAGCCTGCCGCGGCCAGATACGGTCCAAACGGGATTGGCACGGAACGGTCGTGACTGCGAATAACGATCATGGAAATCCCGACGATTGCGCCGACGACGGCCGACAACATGATAATCAATGGCAGCATCTTCCAGCCGAGCCAGGCCCCCAGCGCGCCCAGCAGCTTGAAGTCCCCGTAGCCCATGCCCTCCTTGCCGGTCAGCAGGCGAAAAAGGTGATAAACGCTCCACAGGCTCAGGTAGCCCGCGATGGCCCCGACGATCGCACTTTCCGGGTCAATAAAGAGCACCTCGGCGCCGGGCATCGGGTGAAAGAGGCACAGCAGGAGTCCGCCCCACAGCAAGGGCAGCGACATGGAATCGGGAATCAACTGGTGGTCGATGTCTATCATGCTGATCGCGATGAGCATCCAGGTCATCGCTATGGCGGCTGCCGCTTCCCAGCCGAAACCGAAGCGCCAGGCGCAAACGGCGGTCAGCACGGCGGTGAGCGCCTCGATCACCGGGTAACGCTTCGAAATCGGCTTGCCGCAGCCCGCACACTTGCCGCGCAGCATCAGGTAACTCACGACGGGAATGTTCTGCAGTGCGCTAATCTGGTGGCCGCATGACGGGCACCGTGAGCGCGGCGCGACGAGGTCGAATCGCCCCTCCGGCAGCTCCGTCGCCGGCGTCTCCGCCAGCTCTTTGCACTGCTGTCGCCATTCGCGCTCCATCATCAATGGCAGACGATGGATAACCACGTTCAGGAAGCTGCCCACAAGCAACGCTGTCAGGAATGCAACACTGATGAACAGGGCAGGGGATTGTTGGAACAGGACCAGCATCAGATTGAGCGCTCCGCAACGAAAAAGCGGCACCGGAAGGGTGCCGCTTTTGTCCTATTGATTCAACTCGTTCTTGAGGTGTGTTGCTAGATGACAGAACCCATCTTGAAGATCGGCAGGTACATCGCAACGACGAGGCCGCCTACGAGTATGCCAAGAATCGCCATGATCATTGGCTCGAGCAAGCTCGACAGATTGTCGACGGCGTTGTCGACGTCCTCTTCGTAAAAGTCGGCGACCTTCGCAGACATTTCGTCCAGGGAACCGGATTCTTCGCCGACCGCAATCATCTGGATGACCATGTTGGGAAACAGATCCGTGTTCTCCATCGCCTGCTGCAGCCGCTGGCCGGTTGCTACTTCGTCTTTCATTTGCAGCACAGCGACTTCGTAGACGATGTTGCCGGTTGCACCTGCCACCGACTCGAGTGCCTCGACCAGGGGAACACCTGCACTGAACATGGTCGACAGGGTTCTTGCGTAGCGTGCAATCGCTGCCTTTTGCAGAATCGGCCCAATAATGGGTACTCGCAGAATTACACGATCAAGAAAGTGACGCATCGGGCGTGAACGTTTCTTGAAATAGAAAAACGTGTACACGATGAGGACCGCGATTATCGTCAGGATCCAGCCCTGGTCGCGCACGAACTGCGATATCTCGATCACGAAGCGCGTGAATGCCGGCAGGTCAGCGCCGAAGCCCTGGAACAGGTCCTCGAAGGCCGGAATGACGAAGATCAGGAGAATGAGCGTTACGACGAACGCGACGACAAGAACGGCCGCCGGGTAGGTCAACGCTTTCTTGATCTTTTTCTTGATCGCCTCGGTTTTTTCCTTGTACGTGGCAACCTTGTCGAGCAGGGTTTCGAGAGCACCTGCCTGTTCGCCGGATTCAACCAGGTTCACGAACAGGTCGTCGAAGTACAGGGGATGCTTGGCCAGCGCTTCGGCCAGCGCACTACCGCCCTCGACGTCCGACTTGATCGCCATGATGAGTTTCTGCATGGCTTCGTTCTCGTGGCCGCTGCCGACGATTTCAAAAGCCTGCACCAGCGGAATGCCGGCTGCCAGCATGGTTGCGAGCTGGCGACTGAATATTGCAATGTCACCCGGTGTGATCGAGCCGCCAGTCCTGAACAGGCCACGACTCTGTTTGCGGATGCGGCTGGGTACGACGCCCTGGCGACGCAGGTCGGCTCGAACAGCGGCTTCGCTTGCCGCCATCGTCTTGCCTTTGACCTTGTTGCCCTTGCGGTCCGTGCCTTCCCACAAAAACGGGGTGTTTGAAACTACTGCAGTATTAGCCATCGTGATTTCTTCCGTATAACCGGGCTACAAATCTATTCGATTGTAACGCGGTTGATCTCCTCAAGACTGGTAAGTCCTTCCTTGACTTTGTTCAGACCAGCGCGTCGTAAATCGAGCACCCCCTCTTTCACGGCCTGGTCGGCGATCATAATTGCATTGCCGCCTTCCATAATTATTCTGCCCATCGTTTCCGACACTTCCATCACCTGGAATATACCCAGTCGTCCCTTGTAGCCGGAATTGCATTGTTTACATCCGACCGGCCCGAAGATGGTCAGGCCACTGTCGATGTCTTCCGCGAGGAAACCTTCCTTCACGAGCGCTTCGCGCGGGATGTCCTTTGCGTCCTTGCAGTTGTCGCACAGGCGGCGCGCAAGGCGCTGGGCAATGATCAGGCTGACCGACGTGGCGATTGCGTAGGGTTTCACGCCCATGTCGACCAGGCGGGTCAGCGTGCGCGGAGCGTCGTTCGTATGCAGCGTGGACAGAACGAGGTGACCCGTCTGCGCGGCCTTGATCGCGATCTCCGCCGTTTCGAGGTCACGAATCTCACCAACCATGATGACGTCGGGATCCTGGCGCAGAAACGCTTTGAGCGACGATGCAAAAGTCAGGCCGACCTTGGGGTTGACGTTGACCTGGTTGATGCCGGGTAAATTGATTTCCGCAGGGTCTTCTGCCGTGGAAATATTCCTGTATTCCGTGTTCAGGATATTCAGCCCCGTGTAGAGAGAAACCGTCTTACCGGAACCGGTAGGACCAGTGACGAGTATCATGCCGTACGGTTTGTCGAGGTGCTTCTGATACATCGCCTTCTGATGATCCTCGTAGCCGAGGGCATCGATACCGAGCTTGGCGCTGCTGGGGTCGAGAATACGCAACACGATCTTTTCGCCGAACAAGGTCGGGCAGGTGTTGACACGAAAATCGATGGCGCGGTTTTTCGACAATCGCATCTTGATGCGGCCGTCCTGCGGCACGCGGCGTTCGGCGATGTCCATGCGTGACATGACCTTCAGTCGCGCGCATACCTTGTTCGCGAGAGCCACCGGCGGCTGAGCCACTTCTGACAACACGCCGTCGAGGCGCGTTCGCACGCGGAAAATTTTCTCGTAGGGTTCGAAGTGAATGTCGGATGCGCCCCGTTTGATGGCATCCAGCATTACCTTGTTGACGAAACGGACAACGGGCGCGTCTTCGATGTCGTCGCGGCTGACGACATCTTCTTCGTCGTCGCCGCCGGAGACATCGAGATTTTCGAGGTCGAAGTCGTCGTCCTCGAGGCTCGACATCGTCGTGTCCACTGCCTCGAGCGCTTTGGTGATTCGTTCTTCGAGTTTCGCCTGTTCGACGACGACCGGGTCGATGCGCAAACTGGTCTGAAACTTGACGTCGTCGATAGCCTGCAGGTTGGTCGGATCGGAGATGCCGAGAAACAGCCGCTGGCCGCGCTTGACCAGTGGCAGCACGCGATGTTTGTTCAGCAGTTTCTGATCGACCGCGCGCAGGCAGTCGAGATCGATTTCGATGGAGTCCAGATCAAGAAGCGGCACGCCAAACTCGTGTGACGCTGCGACCGCGACGGCACGCGAGTCGGCCATGTCGTTCGACACGAGATACGCGACAGCGGGATCTTTTCCTTGCGCGCGATTTCGGTTGCCTTCTGGACGTCCTCCTCGGAGACGATACCGTCCTGTACCAGGCGCCTGGGCAGTCCTGAGAGATTGGATTGAGAAGCCGTCGCTGCCATTCCGGTGGCCTTATCTAGTCGCGATTCTGCATTGCGGTGAGCCTTACAGTCTCACTGATCTACATGTGCGGATCAACCGCATTTTGTGCTGTTGTTCACAGTTGCACAATTTCATTAAGTCAAACACGTTGTTATTCCCCCACACGGGAAAATCTCACCCGTCACGGCCGGCAATTGGGCGGCAGGTAGCGGGCTTGCATGGTCGGGCTCAGGTGCGCCGCGCCGCCGGTGAGCGGTGCGCCACCGACCGGTACCGGCGCATCTCCACAGCGCCAGACGATCGTGTTGCCGGCGGTTTCGTAGGGCGTCAGCGAGACCGTCGTGCCGACGATTTCGGCGTGTGCCCGGGCGCCGCCGTAGGTCACGTCGATTCGACCGTCGACGATATCGACCTGCGTGACAAACATGCCGCTGGTGTCCGTCGCGACCGGCGTCAGGCCGGCCGCCAGCCGGTTTGCCGGCGCGGTGCCGTAATTGTTATAGGCATCGATGATTGGCGATTTGGAGCCGGCGGCCAGGTTGAGCCCCTCGGCCACCTGCGCACGCACGATATAGGTCTTGTAGCTCGATACGGCGAGCGACGCCAGGATGCCGATTATCGCGACGACGATCATCAGCTCGATCAGCGTAAATCCCTGGCTTCGATTCTTCATGTAGGTGCCCGTCAAATCCACGAGTCAGATCGCCCGTATTGTAGATGCTTTTGGCGCGGACCTGATCCGATTGGTTATCAAAATTCCCAATTCAATCAACATTATGACTGTGATCGCCATCACATATTGCCAGCAAACGCAAAAAAAAGCCCCGGCGAACCGGGGCTTTACATGCTGTGGGTTACTGTTGAACCCTTGCGTGTAGCTTGCTATCGGCAGGCAGCCGGCAGCCACTTGGCAACGAGGTTACCCGTACCTGCACAGGCCCACTCAACCGAACCCTGCTGGTCGGTCGGCGTCATCGTCAGGACTTCGCCCGCGATGTTGGTGTTAGCGTCGCCACCGTAGGTAACAGAGATCACGCCGTTGGCGCCCACTGCAACCTGCGTTACGTACTTACCGACGATGTTGCCAGCAGCCTCGACACCAGCTTCGTTATTGGTAGCCGGGAACGTGCCCTGGTCCTGGTAGTACTCGGTAACCGCCGCTTTTGCGCCACCCGACAGGTTCAGACCCTCGGATACCTGCGCGCGGATCGTGTAATCCTGGTAGGCAGGAATTGCGATCGCCGCCAGAATTCCGATGATGGCAACCACGATCATCAATTCGATGAGGGTAAAACCCTGTTGAACTCTTTTCATTTCTTAATCTCCATGAAATTTCTAGAACGTCTGTAAAATCGATACACGGCGTTTTCGCCCGTTACCAGATTAAAGCAAAGGTCGTGCCAGAATCCGCGAAAATGCGATAAGTTATTGTTCCTGCTGACACTAACTATTCGGGTGCGTTTCGATCAATAGACGAATCCGGCGAATCACCGGCAAAATTAGTCACTTTTTGTCGCAAAGTGACAAAAATCGTCAGCCGCCACCGATTCACTCGATGCCGAGCTTCTTGATGCGATAGCGAAGTTGCCGGAAGGTGAGCCCGAGTAACTTGGCGGCCGCCGTTTTGTTGTAGCGCGTTTTTTCGAGCGCATCGACAATAGCCTGCCTCTGCACATCGTCGATCTGGTCCCCGAGGCCCGCGTTTGCCTGCCCCTTGTCGTTGTCGCCCTCACCGATTGGCCGCAGAGCGAGATCCGCTGTGGTAATGACGCCCGATGCGCACAGCGTGACCGCACGCTCGAGCATGTTCTCGAGTTCGCGGACGTTGCCCGGGAATGCGTAACTCATCAGCGTATGCCTGGCGCTGTCGTCGAGCGCCGCGTCCGACGAGCCAAGTCGCTGGAGGATGTGCGCCGCCAGCAAGAGCACATCGTCGCCGCGTTCGCGCAATGCGGGCACGTGCAGCTCAATGACATTCACGCGATAAAACAGGTCTTCACGAAACTCGCCGGATGCCACCATGTCGGACAAATCCTTGTGCGTGGCGGACAGGATGCGCACGTTCACCTGGGTCTCGCGCGATGCACCGACCGGGCGCACCGACTGCTCCTGTATTACGCGCAGCAACTTCACCTGCATGGCCAACGGCAGGTCGGCAATCTCATCGAGAAACAGCGTGCCGCCGTCCGCGCACTGCACGAGCCCGGCCTTGTCGTTGACCGCGCCGGTGAACGCGCCTTTGCGATGGCCGAAAAACTCACTCTCCATGAGTTCGGCTGGAATCGCGCCGCAGTTGACCGGTATGAAGGGACCGTCACTGCGCGGCCCGCTATCGTGGATCAGCCGTGCCACGAGTTCCTTGCCGGTGCCGGACTCACCGGATATGTGCACTGGCGCCTGGCTGCGCGCGACCTTGTCGATCATTTCGCGCAGCTCGAGCATCGGCGGAGACTTGCCCTGCAGGCGGGACTGGTCGTCGCCCGGTTCGTCATTGATTTTCAGGGCGCTCTCGATGATGTTGCGCAGGTTCTTGAGATCGAGCGGCTTGGATATGAAGTCGAACGCGCCCAGCTTCAGGGCCTGCACTGCGGTCTCGACATTGCCATGGGCCGTGATCACTGCCACCGGTACATTGCGCGCATTCTGTTGCATCCATTCGACCAGTTCGAGGCCGTCGCCGTCCGGCAGGCGCATGTCGGTCAGGCAGATGTCAAAGGAACCGTTTGCCAGTATTTCCTTGGCCGTGCGCACGTCGGCTGCCGAAGTCGTCTCGACATTCATGCGGCCGAGCGTCAGCGTGAGCAGTTCGCAGATATCCGGCTCGTCATCGATAACCAGCGCTGATGGTCGACTCATTGACTGTCCACTGCCTCCCAGCGTTGCGGGTCGGCGAATACGATTCTGAAAATGCTACCGCGTGGCTCGCGCGGCTGGTAAACGAGGGTAGCGCGATTCAGTTCGCACAACTCTCTCGATATATAGAGTCCCAGCCCCGTTCCGCCTTTGCGGTCTGTGAAAAACGGCTCGAATATTTTATCGACCGCGGCCGTTTCAACGCCGTGACCCTGGTCAAGAACTTCGAGAAACGGACGCCCGCTGCGCGGCACGCGCCCGGCCTGCAACTCCACCAGGATTCCGCCAGCGTCGCTGGCATACCTGACGGCGTTATCGCACAGGTTCCACAGCACCTGGCGCAAATGCGTCGGATCCATGCGGACTTCCAGGTCGTCGTACAACAGGGAGACGCACAGTTCGCCTTCCTGCAACTCCATGGTGCGCGTGAATTCCTGCGCAAAATCGTGCAGCCAGGGTGTGAGCATGAATCGCTCCGGCTGCGATGCGTCCCGCCGCGATAATTGCAGAACGTTGTCGATAATGAGGGACACGCGATCGGCGTGCGTCCGGATAATCTCGGTCAGGCGCATCTCATCGTCGGACAAGCCGTCCGTCTCGGCCAGCAGTTGCCCCGCATGGCTCATGGCGCCCACCGGGTTGCGGATTTCGTGGGCGATGCTCGCACTGAGGCGGCCCAGCGAGGCCAGCTTCGATTGCTGTACCCGCGCGTTCATCAAGCTGGCATCTTCCAGGAAGATCAGGATGGGTCCGTCCCGTCCGTCGCCCTTGCCGAGCACGGCCATGTGCACCTTTACCCGGGCGCTGTTGTCGGCGGCAGACATCGTGAATTCCGAATTCGCCGTCTGTTCGTCGTTGGCGCGCCAGCGATGGACATAGTCGGCCAGGTCCGCCGATGCCACGTGGATAGGTGTTCCGCGGCAGTCCGGCGAGGCACCGAGCAATTGTGCCGCCGATGTGTTGATCAGGCGGACTTCGTTTTTCGCATCGATCACGACGATGCTTTCGCGCAGGTGCTGCACGATGTATTCGTTCAACTCCGACAGGTTTGCCAGGTCGATGCCGCGCTGCTCGGCCAGCGCCTCGCTCTCCTGGATGCGGCGTGCGAGTGGTCGCGCCGCCAGCGAGATGGCAAAGATGATGGCGCCGAGAATTCCGGCAGCGGTGTAATTGCTGGCGTCGCTGACGCCGCCAAGCTGCGAAAACAGTTGCTCACCGAGTACGGCGAGCGTCGCGAGCGCGGCGAAGAACGCAGGTATGCGAAGCGGCAGGATGAGGCTGCCGGCGCCAACAAATACGACCAGCAGGCCGCCAAGCCCGCTCGAGATACCGCCGCTCGAGTGCATCAACACGACGATTGCCCCGATGTCCGCGGTAACCTGCCAGACGGTCAACGTGCCGGCGGACACCCAGCGCTGACGAATCGCCAATGCGGAGACGAACGATGACACGAGATAGCCGGCGGCAATAGCCGCAAACAGGGTGGGGTAGCGGTCGCCGAAAAATCGCGGATCGCCACCGGCAAAGAACAGGGCCAGCAGGACCACGGCAAGCAGGACGCGAAAAGCATTGAGCGTGTCGAGCACGCGCCAGGTGAGGTCGGACTCCTCCACTGCCCGCACATCGAGCATGTCGGTCGAGCGTAAGTCGGTGTTGGCTGCTGCCTGTACCATTACAAAAGGTGCGTTATCTGGTCGTGGAGGAAACTGGCGGAGGCGATTTGCTGGCTGAGGCTTCACTGCCCCAAGTCGCATATTGTATCAGGCGTCTCGCGTCGCCAAGGTGACCCAGTTCCGCTCGTATTTTGCGTCCACCGGCGCTTTGCTCCAAAATACGGCAAGCTCCTCCGCCCGAAGCCGTTCCAGGATGGCTCGTTTCCTGACATCCAAGACCAATAAACAATGAATCTTCACGAATATCAGTCGAAAAAACTGTTTGCCGAGTACGGCATCCCCGTGCCCCAGGGG
>JAHHOT010000007.1 GCA_018677555.1 Gammaproteobacteria bacterium
GGGTTATCTGCAGTCCGTTGAACAGGACCTGATCCGGCAGGCTATGGAGCAGGCCGACCATGTCGTCGCGCAAGCGGCCCGTCTTCTCAATATTCGTCGTACGACACTCGTCGAAAAACTCAACAAATACGCGTTGCATTAGCCGGCCGGCCCGCCCAGGGCGCGTCAGAAAATTGACGCCGGCAACTACCCCTTTAGTAAGTGTCTGATTTTGAAACGATCATTTCCTTGGCACAGTTCTTGCTAAACACTGTATAGCAAGCTGACATGGAGAAAAATTTTGACAGCATCCGAATTGAACGCGGAATCGCTGCGCTCGGCATTCAGGTCGTTCAACCAGCATTCGAGCTTACTCGAGGCCTCGTACCGGAAATTGCAGGACAAGGTTGCCGCGCTTACTGAAGAATTGCGCGAGTCGCAGTCCGCGCGCCACCGCGAGTTGCTCGACAAGGAACGGCTGGGGGCACGGCTGCGCCGCATCCTCGAGACCGTTCCGGGCGCCATCATCGTTCTGGACGGTGAGGGGATCATTCGCCAGCGCAATAGCGTTGCGGTCGATTTGCTCAATAGGCCGTTGCTGCGACGCTCGTGGTCCGAGATCGTGCAGCGTGAATTCATCATCGGAACCGATTCGGATACGGATCTTCGATTGCGCGATGGCCGCATACTGAGCCTTGCGCGCCGCTCGTTGCAGAGCGAACCCGGCGAAATTCTCCTGCTGACAGACGTCACCGACAGCCGCCAGACTGCCGAGTTACTGCAACGGCAACAGCGCCTGTCGACGATCGGCGAGATGACGGCAAGGCTTGCTCACCAGATCCGCACGCCACTGGCGTCGGCGGTGCTTTACTCGTCACAGCTTGGTTCGGCGGAAAACCGGCGGCATCGCTGTATCGCGGAGAAGCTGGAATCACGCCTCGCTGAAATGGGTCGCATGGTCGATGACATGTTGCGCTTCGCCGCGGGTGCGCGCGACTTTGGTCAGGATGTCGTTGTCAGGGACCTGCTGGAAAGCGTGGTCGACAACGTCGAACCTCAACTCGACGACGATTGCACGCTGCGGGTCGAATTGCCCGATGAGTCGCTGACGTTGTCCGGCAACCAGGACGCGCTGCGTGCGGCGCTGCTCAACCTTGTCGGAAACGCCATGCAGGCCTGTGGCGCGGGCGCGGAAATCGAAATCGGCGCCGTCCGCGGCGACGGTCAGATCTGCCTGTCGGTCACCGACAACGGCCCGGGTGTGCCGCTGCATCTGCAGGACGCGGTATTCGAGCCCTTCTATACGACGAGGCCGCAAGGTACCGGCTTGGGCCTCGCTGTTGTGCGTACGATAGCGGAAGCACACGGCGGCATGGTGCTGCTGCGTAGTGACGCAGCCGGATCGACATTTTGCCTGTCATTGCCGGCCGGTGAGACCGAGTCACCCGTCGCGCTGGAAATGCTCGGGGTGGCGGCGGCCGTGCCGCCGATGGCGGAGGCAGCCAATGGCTAGTCCAGCCGTACTGCTGGTGGAAGACGATAAACACCTGCGTGACGCGCTATGCGACACACTCATCGACGAGGACGTGCCGGTCATCGCCGCACGGAGTGGCCCCGAGGCGCTATCGATTCTGAAAACCGAGTCGGTTGGCCTGGTCGTAAGCGACTTGCAGATGGAACCGATGGACGGTCACACGCTTCTCGGCAAGATTCGCCAGCAGCATCCAACCTTGCCAGCCGTGCTGATGACGGCTTACGGCACGATTGAAAATGCGGTAGACAGCATGCGTCTCGGTGCGGCCGACTACCTGGTCAAACCATTCGCCGCGGACGCGCTGCTGGACGTCGTGAGCCGCTACTTGCCAGCGGAAACCAACAGCGGCCCGGTTGCGGCCGATCCTCAGACCCTGCGCCTGTTGAGAATTGCCGCACAGGTGGCGCTTAGTGACGCAACCGTCATGCTCGGCGGCGAAAGTGGCTGTGGCAAGGAAGTCTTTGCCCAGTACATACACGCGCAGTCAGGGCGCAGCAACAAACCCTTTGTCGCAATCAACTGTGCAGCAATCCCCGAAAACATGCTCGAGGCTGTGCTTTTCGGATACGAAAAAGGTGCTTTCACCGGCGCAAACACAGCACACGCCGGAAAATTCGAACAAGCGAACGGCGGTACATTGCTCCTGGACGAAATCTCGGAGATGGACCTCGGTTTGCAGGCGAAACTGCTGAGGGTATTACAGGAGCGCGAGGTCGAACGCATCGGCGGTAGCAAGACGATCTCGCTGGACGTCCGTGTCGTTGCCACGAGTAACCGTGATCTGCGCCGGCGCGTTGCGCAACAGCGATTTCGCGAGGACCTGTATTATCGCCTGAACGTATTCCCGCTTGCTATTCCGCCGCTGCGGGAGCGTCGCGGCGACATTTTACCGCTTGCCGAGATGGCCCTGCGCAAGCATTTTCGCGGCAGCGGCAGTCCGCCGACACTGTCGGATGCGGCGCAACAGGAACTCCTGCGTTATTCGTGGCCGGGTAACGTTCGGGAGCTCGAGAACCTGATACAGCGCAGTCTCATATTGCTGCACGGTTCCGAGATCGGCGCCCCCGACCTGGTTTTCGAACATCCCAACGATCTGCCGACCGAACCGGACGACGAATCTGCAGCGCTCAGTCGTGACCTGAAACAGCATGAGTTCTCACTCCTCGTCGATGCATTGCGCGAGTCGCAAGGCAATCGCGGCCTGGCAGCGGAACGCCTCGGAATCAGTCCGCGCACGTTGCGTTACAAGCTCGCGAAATTGCGCGACTCTGGTATTGAGCTGCCGCCAGATCTCGTTATAAGCCGGCGAAATTCAAATTCAGAGGTGTCAGGCAATGAATGAAATAAACCCGCAACAGATCCTGAACCAGATTCGGGCGTTGAACAGTGAGATGAACTCTGCGCCGTCCGCAACGCCACCGGCCTCGGACGAATTTGGCAACATGCTGCGCTCTGCTCTTTCGTCGGTCAACGAAGCACAGCAGCAGGCCACCGGGCTTTCGACCTCGTTCGTTTCGGGCTCAAACGATGCAAATCTGGCCGAAGTCATGCTTGCGGCGCAGAAGGCGGACCTGTCTTTTCGTGCGATGACCGAAGTCCGCAACAAGCTCGTGAACGCATATCAGGAAATCATGAACATGCCGGTGTAGTTGCGGCGTGCAGGTAACGAATAATGCGAAGGAAAACCATCATGACAGTCTGCATTTCATCCGCAACAGTGGGAGCCGTCGGAAATGGATAGCACCGCAGTAGTTCCGGCAAGTCCACCGCCGATGTCGAATCTCAGCCTTTCGGCGGTGCTGCGCATTCCTGCTGTGCGCCAGGTCACGCTGCTGTTAGGCCTCACCGTGAGTGTCGCTGCAGGTTTCGCCATTACGTTGTGGTCACAGTCGCCCGGTTATACGCGCCTGTACGGTGACCTGGCCGGCGCAGATGCAGCGCAGGTTACAGAAGCGTTACGCAGCGCGGACATCCCGTACAAACTGAACGAATCGTCCGGCGACGTCATGGTGCCGGATGCGCGTTTGCACGATGCGCGGCTCGAACTGGCATCGCAGGGTCTGCCACAGGGGGCTGCCGCTGGCTTCGAGATGCTGCAGG
This sequence comes from Gammaproteobacteria bacterium, assembly GCA_018677555.1. Classification (GTDB taxonomy): domain Bacteria; phylum Pseudomonadota; class Gammaproteobacteria; order Steroidobacterales; family Woeseiaceae; genus JAHHOT01. The sequence goes on from JAHHOT010000007.1 coordinate 3,614, forward strand.
ACCAGTCGAGTTTTGGCGTCAGTCAATTCATGGAAAATGCAAGATACCAGCATGCGCTCGAGTCCGAACTCGCAAAGACAATCCGCCACATGGGTGCCGTACGCGATGCGCGTGTCCACCTCGCCATTCCCAAACAATCGTCATTCGTCCGGGACAAGAAGACCGCAAGTGCGTCGGTCTTGCTGCAGCTTTTCCGCGGGCGCGAGCTGGAGCCCGATCAGACATCGTCTATCGTTCACCTGGTTGCCTCGAGCGTGCCGAATCTGACCGTAAACAGTGTAACGCTGATCGATCAGCACGGTCGCCTGCTGAGTTCGGCATCCAACGAATGGCAAGACACGCAGACTACAAACCAGTTCAAGCTGGCCCAGCGGCTGGAGGAGAATTACCAGCGCCGCATCGAGGAGTTGTTGACGCCACTGGTCGGACCAGGGCGGGTGCGGGCGCAGGTCAATGCCGACCTCGATTTCACAGTGACCGAGGAGACCCGCGAGTCATTCGACCCGGCCCGAACGGTAGTGCGCAGCGAGCAAATCAGTGAAGACGAGCGGCGCAGCAATAGCGGAGCCGCACAGGGAGTTCCCGGCGCACTATCGAATCAGCCGCCGCAAGCGGGCGGCAACGCTGCCGCGGACGCGCAGGCAGACGATGCGGGGTCGCAGCCCGTCAATTCGACGCGCAGCAGCATGCGCAATTTTGAAGTCGATCGGATGATCACGCATACGCGGCCACAGACGGGCAATATTCGCAGGTTGTCGGTCGCCGTTCTGGTGGACGACAGCCCGGTACAGGGAGCCGATGCGGCCGCGGACGATGCCACCGACGCGCAAGGTGACGCCGCTGACGCGAGCAATGCTGCATCGTTGACCGACGAGGATATTGCCCGATTCACGTCGCTCGTCAGAGAGGCTGTGGGCATCGACGAGTCTCGCGGCGACACCGTTGTCGTTGTTAACGCGGCGTTCCGCAGCATGCCGGCGATCGAACCCGCTGAAGAGCCGAAGATCTGGGAAAAGCCGGTCCTGCGGGACGCAATGAAACAAGTGCTCGGCGTGGCGCTGGTGCTCGCGCTTGCGTTCGGACTGGTACGTCCGACGCTGCGCAATCTGATTGCGAGTCATGCCGAGGCCCCGGCACAGGCTTACGGCGAGATGGCCGCTGGCGGCGCAGCGGCAGCGCAGCTCCCCGGCGGTACCATGGCGATCGCCGCACCCACCTACGACGAAAAAGTGGCTGCGGCCAAAAACATAACCGGCAGCGATCCGGCACGTGTCGCCCAGGTCGTGCGTCAATGGGTGTCCACGGATGAGTGAGCAGTCCGCGGAGTATTCGGGCGCGCAACGGGCAGCACTGCTGCTCATGACCCTGGGCGAAGAAGAGGCCGCCGAAGTTCTCAAGCACATGGATGCGAAGGAAGTGCAGCGGATCGGGACCGCGATGGCGTCGTTGAAAAACGTGTCCCGGGAAATGGCGGATCAGATTCTCAACGGATTCATCGACGAAGTCGAAGACCAGACGACGCTGGGCGTGCAATCGGAGGAATACGTCAAACGATTGCTAACCAATGCTTTCGGGCCCGGCCGCGCCAATGCCTTTATCGACCGCATCGTCACCGACGGGGATGCGCAGGGGCTCGACGCGGTCAAGTGGATGAGTGCGCAGGATATCGTCGATATCATCGATGGAGAACATCCGCAAATCATTGCCATCATCCTGGCCTACATGGAAAGCGATCAGGCAGCCGAGGTCATCAACCAGTTGCCGGAGGACCAGCAGCACGAGGTCATCATGCGGGTTGCGCGGCTCGACGATGTGCAGCAGTCAGCACTCACAGAGATCGAAAACCTCATCGCAAGCAAATCCACTGACGCGCCACGCAAAGGCACCGCCAAGGTAGGCGGTGACAAAGTTGCGGCAGATATCATCAACGCGCTGGACAAGGACAAAGGTGAATCGATTCTCGATCAGATCAAGGAGAAAAATGAGGAACTGAGTGACCGGATTCAGGACAAGATGTTCGTATTCGATGCATTGCTCGTAGTCGACGATCGCGGTATCCAGGCATTGCTGCGAGAAATTTCAAACGATCTGCTGGTTGTTGCTCTAAAGGGGTGCGACCCGGGCATTGCCGACAAGATCTTCAATAACATGTCCAAGCGAGCCGGAACGCTGCTCAAGGAAGACATGGAAGCGAAAGGTCCGATACGCCTGAGTGAAGTCGAAGAAGCGCAGAAGGAGATTCTCGACGTAGCGAAAAGGCTTGCCGATTCCGGCGACATAAATCTCGGTCAGAGCAGTGAGGAATATGTCTGATTCCGCCAAAAGTGAGCCGGTCAAGTGGGATGTGCCTGCTATCGATGGAACCACAGGCGGACAGTTCACTGCGGGCGCTCTCCAGGATCTGCAAAAACAGGCCTACGACGAGGCGTTCGAGCAGGGCCGCGTCGAGGGCCTCGCGGCGGGCGAAAAAGAGGTCAGCGAGCGCGCAGAGCGCCTCGAACAGTTGTTGGTGGCATTGGCCCGGCCGCTCGAGCAGCTTGACGAGGCCGTCGAAACACAACTCGTCGAACTCGCAATGACGATGGTCAAAGCGTTGTTCCGCAGAGAGCTACGCCTCGATCCGACGCACGTCATAGGCGTAGTGCGTGAAGCCATCGGCATGTTGCCGATGGCCAGCCGCGACATTCGCGTTCACCTGCATCCGGACGACGCAGCCCTGGTGCGTGAATCGCTGAGCCAGGTCGAGGGCGAGCATGCGTGGACGATCGTCGAAGATCCCTTGATCACACACGGTGGCTGCAGCGTCTCCACTGACAAATCCTGTATCGACGCGCAGGCTGAGACACGCGTGAATGACCTGATCAATGCGATTGCGGGCGACGAACGGCAGTGACGACTGACAGCGAGCGTGAGCTGCCCGGACCGGATCCCGACCGGAATCGACTGCGTGCCGCGCGACTGCGCAATTACGTGCAGCGCGCGCAGGAAACGCATCCGCGACTGGTTGTCGAGGGTGTTCTGCGACAGACAATTGGCCTGGCGATGGAAGCAGAAGGCTGTCATGCACCGGTTGGCGGACGTTGCGACGTCGTCGCCGAGGAAGGCCGACGCGTCGAAACAGAGGTCGTCGGTTTCTCCGGTGACCGGCTGTTCCTCATGCCGGTGGGTGAAATGCGCGGCATCGTGCCCAATGCGCGCGTGATTCCCGTAGCCGGCGTGCCCGAAGTGGCGGTCGGTGACGAATTGCTGGGGCGTATTCTCGACGGCCGCGGCCGGCCGCTGGACGGCGGCGCTCCGATCGCAGCGGGCCGAGCCGTGCCGTTATTCGGCAAGCCGATAAACCCGCTCAATCGCCGTCCGATCACCGAGCCACTGGACGTCGGCGTGCGCTCGATCAACTCGATTCTTTCCATCGGACGCGGGCAGCGTCTCGGTCTGTTCGCAGGTAGCGGTGTCGGCAAGAGCATCTTGCTCGGAATGATGACGCGATTCACGGACGCCGATGTAGTGGTTGTGGGGCTGGTCGGCGAACGCGGCCGCGAAGTCAAGGAGTTCGTGGACCTTACGCTCGGCAAAAACGGGCTGCGCAAGGCCGTCGTCGTCGCTACCCCGGCGGACGATACACCATTGATGCGTTTGCATGGAGCCTGGCGCTCGGCGGCCATCGCCGAACACTTCCGCAGCCGCGGCAAAAACGTGTTGTTATTGATGGATTCGCTGACGCGTTTCGCCCAGGCACAGCGCGAAATCGCACTGGCGATCGGTGAGCCGCCGGCAACAAAGGGCTACCCGCCGTCCGTATTCGCAAAGTTGCCGCAACTCGTGGAACGCGCCGGTACCGGGTCGCCGAACGAGGGGTCTATTACTGCAGTCTATACCGTGCTTGCGGAGGGCGATGACCAGAATGACCCGATCGTGGACGCCGCGCGTGCAATTCTCGACGGACACATCACCTTGTCCCGATCGCTGGCCGAAGCCGGTGTGTATCCGGCGGTCGACATTGAAGCCTCGGTGAGCCGGGCGCTCAACCAGGTGACAGACGGGGATCACCGGCAGTTGATCACACGATTCCGCCGCATGTATTCGTTGTACCAGGAACATCGCGATCTAATCGCGGTCGGCGCGTACCAACCCGGTAGCAACACGCTGGTCGACGAGGCTGTTGCCCTGTGGCCGCGCATGCTCGAATTCCTGCGCCAGTCGCAGGACCAGCGAATCGACTTCGCAAGCAGCAAGCAGGCACTCGATGAATTGCTCGCTCCGGCCGC
>JAHHOT010000046.1 GCA_018677555.1 Gammaproteobacteria bacterium
TGGGGTGCTCCTCGCTGCATATCCTGTTCCCGCACGTGGACGAACTACCGATAATGGCCGAAGCGGGCTTGAAAGTGCGCAAGGATTGCCAGTTTCACTGGCATAACCGCGATTATTCCTCGTTCGACGATTTTCTCGGCGGCTTCAGCTCGCGCAAACGGAAAAAAGTCAGGCAGGACCGGCGAAAGATCGCTGCACAGGGCATCACGTTTCGCTGGCTGCGCGGCAGCGAAATCAGCGCTGACACATGGCAGGAGGTTTATCGTCTCATCAGCATTACGTTCATGCGACGCGGCTCGATGCCCTACTACGACTGCGGTTTTTTCCGCCAGGTAAGCGCTCAGCTTGGTGAAGGCATCGCTGTCGTTCTGGCCGAGTTGAACAGCGAAGTCGTCGCCGCAGCGGTGTTCTTTGTCGGTGCCGATACCCTGTACGGCCGGTACTGGGGCAGCGCCGGCTATTTTGACGCCCTGCATTTCGAAACCTGTTATTACCAGGGTATCGACTTCTGCATCCGCAACCGGATCGGCCATTTCGAGCCGGGCACGCAGGGAGAGCACAAGATCAGCCGCGGCTTCGTTCCTGAAACGACCTGGTCGGCGCACTGGCTGGCGCGGCCTGAGTTCTTCGAGGCTATCGGTCGTTTCCTCGACGATGAGGGCAAACACGTCGACCGCTACGCAGATGCCGTCCGGGCACACAGCCCCTACCGCAAAAATGGCCCTCCTGAATCCGGTGGGGGCCAGGGATGACCAACCCGCCACTCACCTGGCTTGAACCGAACGACCCGCCGGACGCCTTTCCGCCCGTCGAAACGGCCTTCGTCGAGCCCGACGGACTGTTGGCGGCCGGCGGCGACCTGTCGCCGCAGCGGCTGCTGTACGCATACCGCAACGGCATCTTTCCATGGTACGACGAAGGCCAGCCTATTTTGTGGTGGTCACCGGATCCGCGCTGCGTAATGCTTCCCGGCAAATTTCACGCATCCCGGCGACTGCTGCGCGCGTTGCGAAACGCAACGTTCGAGGTCACTTTCAATACGGCATTCGACCGGGTAATACGCGCCTGTGCGGGTGACCGGCCCGGGCAACGCGGCACCTGGATTACGGCCGAGATGCGGCACGCCTATCGCGAATTGCACCGGTCCGGCTGGGCCCATTCCATCGAAATCTGGGACGAAGACCGGCTTGCTGGCGGTCTTTACGGAATTGGTATCGGCAAGGCATTTTTTGGCGAGTCGATGTTCAGCCGCAGCAGCAATGGCTCGAAAGCCGCGATGCTGGTACTGACGCGCCTGTTGCGCGAGCAGCAGTTCGATATCCTGGACTGCCAGGTCGTATCGCCACACCTGCTGACCCTGGGCGCCGGCCTGATGCCGCGCCGCACGTTCACCGACCTGCTGGAATCCGCCTGCGCGGACGCCGAGCAGTGTCGTTTTTGGCCAACACGCAAACTGCCGATTGGCCATTTTCTGTCGTTTTAAGCGTTCTGGTGCGTTGCAAAAAAGCGCCGCATTCTGCACAATTCGGCAGCCTCACAAACAGGAGATCTGACTCAATTGGCTAAAGAAGAAGCCCTGCAGATGGAGGGTGTCGTGACCGAAACCTTGCCAAACACGACCTTTCGGGTCGAATTGGAGAACGGCCACGTCGTCACTGCACACATCTCGGGCAAAATGCGCAAGCATTACATCCGAATTCTCACCGGTGACAACGTCACGGTGGAACTGACTCCCTACGACCTGAGCAAAGGACGTATCGTTTTTCGCGGCCGCTAGGCCCGTTCTATTTCTCCGGCAGGTGCGCGAGCTCTTTTGTCGCCGGCACTGTGACCAGTTCGAGCTCTCCACTCTCTCCGACACAGATTCTCACGTGGCCGCCATCGGCGAGCTTGCCGAACAGTAATTCCTCGGCAAGCGGCCGTTTGATGTGCTCCTGGATAATGCGGGCCATCGGCCGGGCACCCATCTGCGGATCGTAACCGCGTTCCGCAATCCATTCGCGCGCATCGTTGTCGAGTTCCAGCGTCACGTTGTTGCCGCCCAGTTTCGCTTCGAGCTCGACAACGAGCTTGTCGACGACGCGCGCGACGGAGTGCGGATCCAGTGACGCAAACTGAATAATCGCATCGAGGCGGTTACGAAATTCCGGCGCAAACATCTTCTTGATGATTTCCATGCCATCGGTCTGGTGATCCTGGTTCGTAAATCCGATGGACGCCCGACTCATTTCCTGCGCGCCGGCGTTGGTTGTCATAACAAGGACAATATTGCGGAAATCCGCCTTGCGGCCGTTGTTGTCTGTCAGCGTTCCGTGGTCCATCACCTGCAATAACAGGTTGAATACCTCCGGATGCGCTTTCTCGATTTCGTCCAGCAGCACCACGGCATGTGGATTCTTGGAGACCGCCTCGGTCAACAAGCCGCCCTGGTCGTAGCCGACGTAGCCCGGCGGTGCGCCAATTAATCGCGATACCGTGTGCCGTTCCATGTACTCCGACATGTCGAAACGGATCAGCTCCACGCCCATGACCAGCGCCAGCTGACGCGTGACCTCGGTCTTGCCCACGCCCGTGGGGCCGGCAAACAGGAACGAGCCGATCGGCTTGGTATCCTCGTTCAGCCCCGAGCGCGACATCTTGATCGCAGCAGCCAGCGACTCGATGGCCACGTCCTGGCCGAAAATCACCAGTTTGAGATCCCGTTCCAGCGTTCTCAGCACGTCCCGATCCGACGCGGATACGCTTTTCGGCGGAATGCGCGCCATATTCGCGACGATGTTCTCGATCATCGGGACACTGACGCGGTCTTCGCGTTCTGCTTCCGGTTTCAGGCGCAGTTTGGCACCTGCTTCGTCAATGACGTCGATGGCTTTGTCCGGCAAGCGCCGGTCGTTGATATGTTTGGCCGCCAGCTCCGCAGCCGCCTGCAGCGCCTCGCCCTCGTAAGCCACGCCATGATGTTCTTCGAAACGGGTCTTCAGTCCCTGCAGAATCGCCACCGTTTCCTCGATGCTCGGCTCCGGCACATCGATTTTCTGGAAGCGACGCGCCAGCGCATGGTCTTTTTCGAATACGCCGCGGTATTCCGCATAGGTCGTCGAGCCGATGCAGCGAATCTCGCCGTTTGCCAGCACCGGCTTGATCAGGTTGGAGGCGTCCATGACGCCGCCGGACGCTGCTCCTGCGCCAATGACCGTGTGGATCTCGTCGATGAACAGAATATTGCCGCTGTCCTGCTGGATCTCCTTGATCACCCCTTTGAGGCGTTTCTCGAAATCGCCACGATACTTCGTGCCCGCTATCAGGGTTCCCATGTCCAGCGCATAAATGGTGCTGTCACGCAACACGTCCGGTACACGCTCTTCGACGATCATGCGCGCCAGGCCCTCGTCCAGCGCTGTCTTGCCGACGCCAGCC
>JAHHOT010000027.1 GCA_018677555.1 Gammaproteobacteria bacterium
CCGCAGATTCTTGCGGACCTGGAAAGCCGCAAGTCGATACTGCGGGCACGAGAGCTGTTCCTCGTTGGCCTGGAAGGCCGCGGCCGCTCGGAATGGGATGCGGCAATTGCGCTGTTGCAGCCTGACGAAATGCGCCAGGCCGCAATACTCGCGCACAGCTGGGGCTGGCACTCGCGAGCCATTGCGGCGGCGGCACGTACGGGTAACTACGACGACCTCGACCTGCGCTATCCCCTGCCGTGGTCAGACAAGTTCGAGCAACATTCCCGCAGCGCCCGGGTGCGCCCGAGCTGGGCCTATGGCGTGGCACGCAGCGAAAGCCTGTTCATGCGCGACGTGCGATCGCACGCCGGTGCGATTGGCCTGATGCAGCTGATGCCGGAGACCGGGCGGGAAACGGCACAGGAGGTCAACCTGCCGTTCTCCGGCGTCGCGACGCTCACTAACCCTGACAGCAATATTCGCCTTGGCACGACCTACCTGGCGAAAATGTACGAGAAGTTTTCCGACAGCCATGTGCTCGCGACGGCGGCGTACAACGCCGGTCCTTTTGCCGTGCAGCGATGGCTTCCCGGCACAGGCGAGATCGATGCGCGCATCTGGATCGAGAACATCCCCTACAACGAAACGCGCAAGTACGTGCGCCGCGTGTTGACGACAGACGCGATCTTTCACTGGCGCCTCTCCGGGGACACCCGCCGCATCACCGCGAATCTATCAGCGATCCGCCCCCTCGACGACGGGCCGGTGGCGAGTGCCAAATAGCGCGGACATCGAGTCGAGCTGTTGCTCCCGCTCGTCACGATCCAGGCGGGCCAGGCGATCGGCTGCGGCGTAAAAGCAGCCAAGATCGCGGTCGCAGTCTTCGTACATGTGCATGAATGCGGCGACGTGGCCTTCATAGAGGCCGATTGACACCAGCCGGGCGTTGTTCAGCGGCGGCTGCAACCAGTTGGCCGAGCGCCGGCCTGCGCGTTCGACGAGCGCTTCGGCATCGCTTGCAAGCCGCTGCAGTATCTGCGACTTGCGCGCTCGCATTGATGCCTCGTCTGCTGCCGACGAATACAGTTCTTCCAGCTCCCGCTTGGCGCCCTCCGCAAGGGCAACCAGGCTGCGCCGAAGCTGCTTGCGCTGATGGTAGTCGTCAAGATTCTGCCCGGCGCCGCGCGCATCCAGCCACGACTGCAGGCCGATTTCGGCAACTGCAGTTGCAAATGACTCGTTAAACTGCGTGTCGTCCTTGACGTACAACTGCTGGTGCGCAAGCTCGTGAAACAGGGTGGCAATCAGCTCCGCATCCGGCCAGCGCAGCATGGTATTCAGCAGCGGATCTGCAAACCTGCCGAGTGTCGAGTAAGCAGGGACACCGCCGACCGCAACGTCAAAACCGTCTTTCTGCAGCTGGACTGCTTTTCGCTGTGCGGCGGACTCTTTGAAATAACCGCGATAGGCAACGCAGCCGGCCACCGGATAGCACCAGGTACGCGGCGACAGCGAAAACTCCGGCGCCGCGAACACGTTCCAAACAACGTAGTCGCGCTCGAGATCTGCATAGCTGCGATAGCTGTCATTGTCCGGCAACAGCAGCACATCGACCGCAAACTCACGCGCTTCGGCGACCATTTTCAACCGTTGTCTGAGCTCGTCATCGGTGTCGGTCCTTTCGATAACCTCGCTCAGTGGCTCGCGCCGGCGCATGACGTCGTATTGCCCCCTGGCCGCCTGCATGTAGTAGCAGCCGTCCAGAAACACGACGATGGCGCCTGCCACGACCAGCAGAGCCACACGGAATAACACGCCGCGCAGGCCGTGGCGCCGCTTCCCGGGAAGATTGTCCGTTTGCAAATTGCCCTGCCCCACCATCACCAAACCGCTAAACTCGCTGAATGAAAGTGTACCTCGTTGGCGGCGCGGTCCGGGATGAACGGCTCGGCATTCCTGTGTCAGAACGGGACTGGTGCGTCGTGGGCGCCACCCCGGAACAGATGCAGGCACAGGGCTTCCGCCGCGTCGGCCGTGACTTTCCCGTATTCCTGCACCCGGACACCGGCGAGGAGTACGCGCTGGCGCGCACCGAGCGCAAGACGGGCAGCGGGTATCACGGCTTCGAGTTCGCCACGGACCCCACGGTCACCATTGAACAGGATCTCGGACGCCGCGACCTGACGATTAACGCGATGGCGATCGACGATAGTGGCGAACTGATCGATCCCTACGGTGGTCTGCGCGATCTCGAACAGCGGAAACTGCGACACGTGTCCGGTGCCTTCACCGAAGACCCGGTGCGCGTACTGCGCGTCGCGAAGTTTGCGGCCCGCTTCGCCGACCTCGATTTTACGATTGCCGCGGAAACCCGCGACCTGATGACAGCGATCGTCGACAGCGGCGAAGCCGACGCGCTGGTACCGGACCGTGTCTGGAAAGAAACCGAGGCCGCGCTGCGCGGACCGTCGCCGCAGGTGTATTTCCAGGTACTGCGCGACTGTGGCGCGCTCGCGCTGCTCATTCCCGAGGTTGATGCCTTGTTCGGCATTCCGCAGCCTGAACGCTGGCATCCGGAAATAGATTGCGGCCTGCACTGCCTGATGGTTGTCGAACAGGCGGCGCAACTCAGCGACGCAGGCGAAGTTCGTTTTGCCGGGCTTGTGCACGACCTCGGCAAGGCGACGACGCGGCGGCAAGACCTGCCGCAGCACCCGGGCCACGAACGGCGCAGCGTAAAACTTATCGGGAAGCTGGCGCGGCGCCTGCCGGTGCCCGCGGCATGGCGTGACCTCGCCGTACTGGTCGCGGAATTCCATACACACTGTCACCGGGCGTTCGAGCTCCGCGGTTCAACCGTACTGAAAGTGCTCGAGCGCACGGACGCATTCCGCCGGCCGGAGCGTTTCGAGAAATTCCTTACGGCCTGCGAAGCGGACGCGAGGGGCAGGAGCGGCCTGGAAAACCGGCCATACCCGCAGGCGGACTACTTTCGTGGTGCTGCGCAGGCAGCGGCGGAGGTGAACGCGAAAGAAATTGCTGCGGGCCTGAGCGACGGCGGTGAAATCGGCACACGCATTCGTCTTGCTCGCCTTCGTGTACTGGAGGCGTACAAGCGCCGCAGCGCTCACGACCCGAACGTATAAAAATAAACCGAGAAGACGTAGGTATCGCCAAAATTTTCCGAGTCGTCGTAGGCAACGCGTAGCTCGAGATCGCTGGCTCTATCGAGCGGCGTCGTGAATCCAATGCCGTAAGACGTCACTTGCCCCTGATCCACTTCCGTGCGCCAGTTGCTGATGCTGAAATCGAGGCTGCTGTCGCCGACGTTTACGTTGACTCCGCCGTTGATCCGGTAGTCGACCAGGCTGTTTATCAGGCTGAGGCGTGACACCGACAGGAAACGCAAAACGTCGATATTCTCCTGCAGTTGAATGTCGACGGAATAGTCGTAGTCCATGCCGCCGACGTAAAAACTGGTTCTCTTGTTGAGCTGGAACCAGCTCGTCAGGCCGGCCCCGTTGGCGGAGAAACTCACCTTGCGTTCGCGGTCCAGCAGCAACGACTGGAACAGGAAATCGAAATCACGCCGCTCGTAGTCGAGCGACAGAGAAAAGTGCTCGTTACGGAAATACACGGCTGCGCGAAGATCGACCGAGTCGAGCAGGTCGGCGTCACCCCAGTAGGCGCCGCCGACACGGATGCCGATCGGCTCGAAATTGTGGTCAATGGAGAGATCGGCGTAGGTCGCGTCGAATCCGAGCGCTTCGTCGGTGCTGGTGTACGCACCGATTGCCGACAGCCAGGTCTGGTCGGTCAGCCCGAAATCGCCAAATAGCGAGAACGCCCGGCCCTCAGCGGAATCGAGATCGGCACCAAGGCCGACCACGTAGTCACCGCTGTCCCCGAGCGCGGGGCCGGAGACTGCCAGTAATATCAATAGTTTGAATACGTTACGGTATAACCTGTCATACCAGGACATAGTAGATCCCAGCGGCGAGAACGAGCCTGTATAGTACAAACGGCAGCAGGCCGATCGCGTTGACGAACCTCATAAAAAACTCGATGCTGATATAGGCGACGATCGCCGATACGGCGGCCGCGAGTGCCAGGTCAGCGGCCGCCAGCGCGGTGGGTTCCGAGAACAGCTTCCACCCCTCATACATCGTCGCCAGCAAGATAATCGGAATGGACAGCAGGAACGAGAAGCGCGCCGCATCTTCACGGCGAAACCCGAGCGCGAGTCCGGCGGTGATCGTGGCACCCGATCGGGAAGTACCGGGAATCAGCGCCAGCGCTTGCGCGACACCGATCACCGCGACGTCTTTCAACGTAATGCCGGACATCTGGCGCTCGCGCGCGCCGTACCGGTCGGCCAGTGCCATGAGGATCGCGTAGCCGGCGAGCGTGGCGATCACGACGAAGGGGCTGCGCAGGTTCGCGGCAATCCAGCCGGCAAACATGAGGCCGGCGAGACCCGCCGGAATCGTGCCGACACCCAGGGCCAGGGCCAGGCGGGACTCCGGCTGCTCCAGCTTGCCGGTAAGCACGGCGATCGCACCACGGATCATCGCTGCAACGTCGCTGCGGAAATAGGTACACACGGCAATCAGCGAGCCGAAATGAACGGTCACGTCGAACACAAGGCCCTGGTCGGCCCAGCCGAACAGGCTCGGCACCAGCACGAGATGGCCAGAGCTGGAAATCGGCAGGAATTCGGTGAGTCCCTGGATGATTGCCAGGACGATGATCTGGGTGAACGTCATAGACGGGGATACTAGAGAAGGCGGCGCTCACAGTACGTGCGCGCGGTCACCAAAAGCAAATCCGGAAGGGATCGCGAGTTCGCCGCGCGCGAGCCCCATGCACTTGAAGTTTTCCCCCATCTCGTCCGGCAGCGTCAGCAGTTTGACCTGCCGCAGGAGATCCATGCGGTCGCTGTCCGGCGCGTCGGCCAGCGCCTGCAACTCGGCGTCGATACCACCACCGGCAAGGAAGTGCGCCTGTGTCACGTAGCCGGCCACCGACATACCGGCATCGCTGGCAGCTTGAGCGATCGCCGTGAAGTCGACCCACGTCGTCAGGTCCTGGATGCCCGGCAGGATCAGCGGGTCGTCATGCACGCGGTGCCGATAGTGGCATCGCAGCCAGCCACTCGTCCGGTCCACTGCGTAAAGCTCGCGCCGGCTGACGCCGTAATCGAACAGGAATACGAAGCCGCGTGCGAGACAGCTGCAAACGTCGTCGATCCAGGCGGGCAGCGCCAGCGAAATCTCCGATGTAAAGCCAGGCTCGAACGCCTGGCCCAGGTATCGTTCGAGCTGTTCCACGGCTTCCGCCAGCAGCGGCGGCGCCGGTGCACGCAGCCATGCGAAACCGTCATCGGCCACGGCTACCCGGAGTTGCTCGATGCCCGCGTCTGATTTCGTGAAGCGCTCGACCGGCAATGCGTCGGCCACTTCGTTCGCAACCACAACCCCGTCGAAGGCGACCGGCAGTTGATCGAGCCACTCGAAACGCGAAAATTCCCCGGGAAGCTCGGCCGCGATGTAGCTCCGCTGCCGCTCGGCGAGATCAGGCGATACTTCCAGCATGCAGTAGCGTTCGGGCAAGGAATCCAGTTCCGCCAGGCGCCGCATGACGTCGACCGCCAGCACGCCGCTGCCGGCCCCGAGCTCGAGAATCGAGCCGGACCCGGTCTGTGAAATAACCGACGATACCTGCACCGCCAGTACGCGTGAGAATAGCGGCGACAGTTCGGGCGCGGTGATGAAATCTCCCTGCTCGCCGAACTTGCGGGTTCCCGAGCTGTAATAGCCCAGCCCGGGTGCGTACAGCGCCGCCTGCATGTACTCGGCGAAACTGATGCTGCCACCGCCCGCGCGTATTTGCTCACGCAGGAAGGCCGCAACCCGCTCGCTGTGCGCAAGCGCTGGTGCCTCAGGTTGTGGCAGCTTGAACGGGGCGTTCGCTTGCATCTTCGAGCCCGGCCTTAAACAATGCCGCTAATGTATTGCGGGCGGCGCGCAATTGCCATGCGCCCCGGGTTAAAAAAGCGCGAACAAGGTGTTCGATGTCGACTCACAAACCCCTCTCTCTCGACGGCAAAACTGCACTGGTCACCGGATCGGCGCGGCGGATTGGCGCCGAGATCGTGCGTTGCCTCCACAGCGCTGGCGCCTGCGTTGCCGTGCATTATCGCGGCTCGGCGGCCGACGCCAATGAACTGGTCGACACTCTCAACGCGTTGCGCTCCGATTCGGCGCGCGCCTTTCAGGCCGATCTCTCGGATGCGGGCGCATGCGAGCAGCTCGTCGCTGCGGTTGTCGCCTGGCGCGCGCGCCTCGACGTCGTTGTCAACAATGCATCGAGTTTTTTCCCGACGCCGCTGGGCGAAATTTCCGAATCGCAGTGGCAGGACCTGGCAGGCAGTAATCTGAAGGCACCGTTGTTTCTGTCGCAGGCCGCCTGGCCGCATCTTAAATCCTCCCGCGGCAACATCGTCAATATCGTCGACGTGCATGCCCACCGTCCGTTACGCCACTACGCGCCATACGTATCGGCAAAAGCCGGGTTGGAGATGCTGACGAAATCGCTGGCGAAAGAAATGGCACCCGAGGTACGTGTCACCGGCGTCGCGCCCGGCGCGATACTGTGGCCGGAGGACGAGATGAGCGACGCCACCAAGGCCAACATCCTCGGGCAGATTCCACTCGGGCGCAGTGGCGAAGCGGCCGACATAGCGAACTGCGTATTGTTCCTGATACTCGAAGGTACTTACATGACGGGCTGCGTCATTCCGGTAGACGGAGGCCGCAGCGCGGGCTGGTAGCCGCATTGCACCGTGTGCGACCGGAATGAATCCGGGACTCCCTAAAACGCGCCCGCGAACTCGCGCCACGGAGGGCCGCGCAAATCGAGCCGCGGCACCGGCTCCGACAGCGCAGCCGGCGCAACGGTGGTTTGCACGGCCGGGCAAGCACCGGTGTCGAGATATTCCAGGGCCGCCACGACGTTCGGGTCGTCTGCGTCGCCTACCGCTACGTTGAGGTCGTCAGCCGCGGCGCAATCCACCGGCAGGCCATCGAAGTATCCACCCTCGTCGTTGGCGTTGACCGTTTCGAAAGAGGTGGGCCGCAACACTTTCTCGCAAAAAGTGATGCCCAGCTGCCCGACCGGCTTGCCAAACGTGGTATCGCCGACGATCGCGACTTCGACGTGCGGCTCCATGCTGTTGGTCACGAGTTCGCTCGCTGAAGCCGTACCCGACGTTGCGATCACGACCAGCCGCGACAGGCTCATCGAATTACCCTGGCGCTCGAAAAACTCGGTGCGATTCGACGCCGTGTTGTTACCGTTGAACAGCGTTTTGGAAAAAACCAGCCCGTCAGCGACGTCGCCGCCGAAATAGTCGCCGAGGAGTTCGGCCGTGCTGACCAGTCCGCCGCCGTTGTATCGCATATCGATGATGACGTCGTTGACGCCTGCCTGACGAAACTCCGCGAAGATCGTATCGAAAACGGGGTCCGCGGTGCTGATAAAGGTCGCCAGCTCCATGTACCCGGCCATTGCGGTTCCGGTGTCGATGACCCGCCACTGCGGCAGTGGATCGATGGTGACCACATCCTGCGTGAGTGTCACGACGAATTCCGAGTTATCCGGTCGGCGCATGGTGAACTCGAGCGGTGACAGGTCGAACACCGCCGCAACACCTTCCGCGGCCTCGATGTCGGCAATACTTCTGCCATCAAGCGCCACGATGCGCTGGCCACGCTCGAAACCGGCGCGGCCGGCGGGGCCGTCTGCAAAAACCCGCGTGAGACGCAGGTCGTCGGCCGCTTCGAAGCGGCTACTGAATCCGAAACCCTCGAACTGACCTTCGCCGAAAAACGCGGAATCCGCCTCTGCGGTGTTGATGAAACTGAAACTGTCGAGTGGCTGGAAGGACGTCAGAAAGGCCAGCAACGCCTCCGGCGAATTGTAGGCGTTGATGTTGACGTTGGACGGCAGCAGGTCGTTCCACAGGTATACGTCGCGCATCGTGTCCAGTACGAACTGATTCTGCCCGGCAATCGAACAGCTGTCGGGAGAAACGATCGTGCCGGCGTCGCTGCCGCCGCAACCCGCGAGTGCCAGGCCGCACAGCAGCGCCGTGACAAGAGTTTTGCGAAACATCGGCATGGGTCCTATTTTGCCGCCAAAGGAATGGTTTTTCGCCCGGCCTTTTACAAAATAACGTCGATGCGCTCGATTGGATGACGATCCTGGTCAAATACTGCCCAGGCCTCCGCCAGCAGGACCCCCGTCACCGGGTGTACCAGCTGCGGGGCCATTTCGCTGAGCGGTTTCAGGACGAAGCTGTACTCGAGGACGTCATCTCGCGGAATGCGCACGGGCGGCTCGTCGAGCACCAGTTGATCGTACATAAGGAGATCGATGTCGAGGGTTCGAGCGACATAGGCACCGCCAGCGCGGGAGCGCCCGGCCAGTTCGTGAATGCGCTCGAGATCGTTGTGAATGTCATGCGGTGTCGAGGTCGTCTCAAGCCGCGCCACGAGGTTCAGAAAGTCGTCGCCGGTAAAGCCGTACGGCGGGCTGCGGTACACGGCCGACAGCTCCAACTCGCCGTAGATCCTGCGGAGTTCGCCTACCCCGAGCCTGAGGTTCGTCGTTGCTTCAATGTTGCTGCCGATACCCAGGAATACGTCCGCCATCAGCTGGCGGCATCGCTTTGTTCGCGACGAATGCAAACGCCGACATTATCGGCACCGCGAATCGCCCCCGGTTTCGCCACGCGGACCTCGACCCAGGGAATGTCGAACTCGTCGAGCACGATGCCGGCGATTCGTTCGGCCATTGTTTCCACCAGCTGGAACGATGAATCTGCGACGAATGCCTGCACGCGCTTGGCAACACTCTTGTAGTCCAGGGTGTCATCGATCTGGTCGGTCGCGGCTGCGCGGCGTATGTCGGCGGCCATCTTGAGGTCGATGGCGACTGTCTGGCGAATCTTTCGCTCCCAGTCCCAGATGCCGACGATGGTCTCGACCTGCATTCGCTCGAGAAAGATGAAGTCCTGTTGATTCTTGTCAGTCATTGGCAGCCTTTGCTGTCGGTGGCGCAAGGCTGTCCAGCGACCAGCGCGCCGTTGCCCGAATCGTCTCTGCAGGGGTAGCATCATCCAGCCGCAAGGCGCCGGCAAGTGCAATCATCGCGCCATTGTCGGTGCAAAACGTCGATCGCGGATAATACACGGACCCGTGGAATTGCGCTTTCAGCGACTCGCGCAGACACTCATTTGCACCCACGCCACCGGCAACCACCACCCGCGTGGCGCCGATGTGCCGTGCCGCGGCGAGCGTGCGACCAATCAACGCGTCGATCGCCGCGCGTTGAAAGGATGCGGCAATATCGGCCCGGACCGCAGCCAGGCGCCCGTCGGCGCTGAGTTTGCGCACTTCGATCATGACCGCTGTCTTCAATCCACTGAAGCTGAAATCGAATCCTGGCCGATGCAACATCGGGCGCGGGAAAGCGAAGGCAGCGTCGTCGCCGCTTTCCGCAAGCGCGGCGAGTGCCGGACCCCCCGGATAGCCGAGGCCGAGCAGCTTGGCCGTCTTGTCGAATGCCTCGCCAACTGCGTCGTCCAGCGTACTACCGAGAATCCGGTAGTCGCCCAGCGCCCGGACATCCACCAGCAGGCTGTGGCCGCCCGAAACCAGCAGAGCGAGGAACGGAAACGCGGGTGCGTTTTCTTCCAGCAACGGTGCGAGCAGATGCCCTTCCATGTGGTGCACGGCAACCACCGGGCAATCCCAGGCAAGCGACAGGCCGTTTGCCAGGCCCGCAGCCACCAGCAACGCCCCCACGAGCCCCGGCCCGGCCGTGTAAGCGATGGCGTCGGGGCGAGCGACGCCTGCCTCGGCCAGTACCTGGCGCACCATCGGCAGCAGGCGTCGCACGTGATCGCGAGATGCGATCTCCGGCACGACGCCCCCGTAGACGGCATGCAGGTCGACCTGGCTGTGCAGCGCCTGCGCCACCAGCCCGCGCCCGGTGTCGTACAGCGCCACCCCCGTTTCGTCGCAGCTCGTTTCCAGTCCCAGTACCAGCATAGGCGGCGCATCATACCCGTGCCGCCCGGGCGCTTCATCATCCGGGCATCGAAACCCGCCAAATCAGGCCCTGCTGCGCATTGCATTAGCTGAGATCTGCCGATATCATGGCTGGTCTTGTCCCGGCCCTGTGCCGGGTTTCTTTGTATCTGAATAGAAAACCGAATTACGTATGCCGAGTGTCCGCATAAAGGAAAACGAGTACTTCGACGCAGCCCTGCGTCGCTTCAAGCGTGCCTGCGAAAAGGCCGGGGTTTTGACCGAGCTGCGCCGCCGTGAGTTCTACGAGAAGCCCACCCAGGAAAGAAAGCGCAAGAAAGCTGCCGCCGTCAAACGGCACCTGAAACGGGTATCTCGCGAAGCCTCCAAGCGCAAGCGCCTTTACTAGGCCAGCGCGCGTTCCACGTCACAACGCCGTCGCAGGCCAGCCGTGTCGCTTAAAGGCCAGATCCAGGACGATATGAAAGCCGCGCTGCGGTCCGGAGACAAGGACCGCCTCAAGGTGCTGCGCCTGATTCTTGCGGCCGTCAAGCAGGTAGAGATCGATCAGCGCATCGAGCTCGATGACGCTGCGGTGCTCGGGGTTTTGAACAAGATGGTGAAGCAGCGCCGCGACTCGGTGAGCCAGTTCACCAGCGGCGGCCGCGAAGACCTCGCCAATATCGAGACCGCCGAAATCTCGGTACTCGAGACCTATTTGCCGGAACAGCTGTCCGACACGGAACTGGATACCCTGATCGACGAAGCCATCGCCGCGAGCGGCGCGGAGAGCATTCGCGACATGGGAAAGGTCATGGGGCAGATCAAGGCGAAGGCCGAGGGCCGCACCGACATGGGTGCTGTAAGCGCACGCGTCAAGGCGCGACTGTCCGGCTAATCCGCAGCCGGTCCTCGTCCGCGCCGGGCTGCTGATATTGGCTATGCTGAAGTAACGGCTGCGCCCGCGTAATGCGGCAGGCCGAACCACAAGAACAACAGCCGGGCTCGACAAAACCCGACCAGCGAAGAGTGCGCGTTATAGAAGCTGATGAGCGGCCTGATTCCACAGCATTTCATCGATGATCTGATCGCGCGCGCAGATATCGTCGAAGTGGTCGGCAAGCGCGTGCAGCTGAAAAAAGCCGGCCGCGAGTTCAAGGCCTGCTGCCCGTTCCACGATGAGAAAACCCCGTCGTTTACGGTGAGTCCGTCCAAGGGCTTCTACCACTGCTTCGGTTGCGGTGCGCACGGCACGGCACTGGGATTCCTCATGGAGTTCGAGCACCTGAACTTCGTCGAGGCGGTGGAAAGCCTGGCACACTCGATGGGCATGGAAGTGCCGCGCGACGAGGGCCAGCGCCCTGCCCGTCGCTACGACGAGTTGTTCGAGCTGATGGGCCGCCTCGAGCATTACTACCAGGCGCAGTTAAAGGCCAGCGACCCGGCGGTCGAATACCTGAAAGCGCGCGGCATCGACGGCGCTACGGCAAAGCGATTCGGCATAGGCTACGCACCGCAGGGCTGGGACAACGTCACCCGGCAATTCGGCACGTCCCGGGAAGCACTGGAGCGCCTGCTGGCGGTCGGCCAGGTCATTCGCAAGGACAGCGGCAGCCACTACGACCGCTTTCGCGATCGCATCATGTTTCCGATTCGCGATGCGCGCGGCCGCTGCATCGGTTTCGGCGGCCGCATCATGGGCGACGAACAGCCGAAATATCTCAATACCAGCGACACGGTGTTGTTCCACAAGCGGCAGGAACTCTACGGGCTTTACGAAGCGCGCCAGGCGTTGCGTGACATCGAGCAACTCGTGGTGGTCGAGGGCTACATGGACGTGGTCGGACTGGCTCGACACGGTGTCGACTTCGCGGTTGCGACACTGGGTACCGCAACCACCGACGAACATCTCAACCGCGTGTTTCGACTGTGCGACAACGTCAGTTTTTGTTTCGACGGTGACCGCGCCGGCCGCGCGGCCGCCTGGAAGGCGCTGCAGACGGCGCTGCCGCATATCCGCGAGGGGCGACAGGTCCGCTTCGTGTTTCTCCCCGACGGCCAGGACCCGGACTCGTACGTACAACGGCACGGTGCTGCTGCGTTCGTTGCCGCGCTTGATGGAGGCACGCCATTGTCGGACTTTCTCATTGACGAGCTTGCCAGCCAGGTAGACCTGCAGTCGGTTGACGGACGCGCACGCCTCGCGGAACTGGCAAAACCGTTGGTAAGCCAATTGCCGGCCGGTGTTTATCGCGAACTGCTGATCGAGCGCCTGGCCACGACGGTCGGGCTGTCATCCGCCAAGCTGGAGGCACTGCTGTCGCGGGGCGCAAAACCGCCGCGCGGCACGGCCCAGGCGCCCGGCAAGAGCCGCCTGGCGCCACGTCCGCCGACGGCCGGACGTCCGTCCGTCGTGCGCCGCGCAATAACGCTCCTTATGCATTTTCCGGGCGCCGCCGCGAACCTGGATGTCGACCAGCTTGACGGGGTGAACAAGCCGGGCGTCGATCTTTTGCGCGAACTCATTGAAATGCTGAAAAAAGAGCCTACTATGACCACCGCGGGGCTGCTGGAGCGCTGGCGGCAGCGCGAGGAAGGACGGCACCTCGGCAAGCTGGCCACGGTCGAACTGCCGGAGGGCGAGGGATTCGACCCGGGTGTCGAATTGAGCGACTGCCTGCGCCGCCTGGCGTTGGCCGGAGCCCGCGAGCGGATCGAATTTCTCATTGAAAAACAAAAACTTAATCAACTAACAGAGGCCGAGCGCGCGGAGTTGCGACGACTCGGACGGAATTCCGCATCTAACGGATAATTCTGGTTTAGACACTGTCAAAAGAGTATACTTACTCGTTTGCATTTTTTACTTGGAGGCCGGTGCGTCTTGAGCGAAAAACGATCAATGATCACAGGAAGCAAGCAGGCTCAGCAGCTTAAGGAACTCATTGCCCGCGGCAAGGAGCAAGGCTACCTGACCTACGTGGAAGTCAACGATCATCTTCCTAACGACATCGTCGATCCCGAACAGATCGAGGACATCGTAAACATGATCAACGACATGGGCATTGCGGTGCATGAAAAGGCGCCAGATGCCGAATCGCTGCTCCTGTCCGAGACAGCGGTCTCCAACGATGACGACGATGCTGCCGAGGAAGCCGAGGCGGCTTTGGCCAGCGTGGACGCAGAATTCGGCCGCACCACCGACCCGGTGCGCATGTACATGCGCGAAATGGGCACCGTTGAGCTCCTGACGCGGCAGGGCGAAATCGAGATTGCCAAGCGCATCGAGGACGGTCTGAACCAGGTCAAGTACCACATGGCGCACTTCCCGCCGACCATCGAGAGGCTGCTGGAAGTCTACGATGCGGTCGCCATGGGCGAAACGCGCATGCAGGACTTCGTGGTCGGCTTTATTGATCCGAATGCGCCGGACGAGATCAAGTCGCCGGTCAACAAGGCCGACGCCGACTCGAAAGATGACGACGACGACGAAGTCGTCGATACCGGGCCAGATCCGGAGGAAGTCGCGGCGCGTTCAAAGACCATACGCCGGATGCACAACCGTAGCCTCACCGCCCTGGAGAAGTACGGCGCCAGGGACAAAAAGACCATCAAGATCCAGGCAGACGTCGCGGACCAGCTGATGGAACTCAAGCTGGCCCCGAAGTTGTTCGATGCGCTGGTAAGAAATCTGCGTGATTCGGTTGCGATTATCCGTGCACAGGAGCGCCAGGTCATGCAGATCTGCGTTCGCGATGCCCGCATGCCGCGCAAGGACTTCCTGGCGAGCTTTCCGAAAAGCGAGACCGACCTGGCCTGGATCGAAAAGCACATCCGCGCCAAGCGCAAGCATTCGTCGACGCTGGCGCGACTGAAGGACGACGTACTGCGCGCGCAGCGCAAGCTGCTCGCGGTTGAGACGCTGACCAACCTGAAAATCTCCGAGATCAAGGAGATCAACCGGCAGATGTCGATCGGCGAGGCCAAGGCACGGCGTGCCAAAAAGGAAATGGTCGAGGCGAACCTGAGGCTCGTGATCTCCATCGCGAAAAAGTACACGAATCGCGGATTGCAGTTTCTGGATCTCATCCAGGAAGGCAACATCGGCCTGATGAAGGCGGTCGACAAGTTCGAGTACCGGCGTGGTTACAAATTCTCGACCTATGCAACCTGGTGGATACGCCAGGCAATCACGCGATCCATTGCCGACCAGGCGCGCACCATCCGGATTCCGGTGCACATGATCGAAACGATCAACAAGCTCAACCGCATTTCCCGGCAAATGCTGCAGGAAATGGGTCGCGAGCCGTTGCCGGACGAACTTGCAGAGCGCATGGAGATGCCGGAGGACAAGGTGCGCAAGGTGCTGAAGATCGCCAAGGAGCCCATTTCGATGGAAACTCCGATCGGCGACGACGAGGATTCGCATCTCGGCGACTTTATCGAGGACCAGACGGTGCATTCGCCGGTCGACTCGGCGACCTCCGAGGGCCTTAAGGAGACCACGCATTCCGTGCTGGCGGGCCTGACGCCGCGCGAAGCAAAAGTGCTGCGCATGCGCTTCGGTATCGACATGAACACCGACCACACCCTCGAAGAGGTGGGCAAGCAGTTCGATGTGACGCGTGAGCGCATTCGCCAGATTGAGGCCAAAGCGTTGCGCAAACTGCGGCACCCGACGCGTTCGGACCAGCTCCGCAGCTTCCTGATCGAAGACTGAGTTTTTCCTGTACCCCGTAAAAAGCCGGGCATTGCCCGGCTTTTTTCTGTCCGGAAGTTTTAGCTGATGATTTCCAGCGCCTTGCGCCGCATCGTATGGAAGTCCTGCTGCTCGATGAAGGTCAGGAACTCATCATGCGGTAGCGGCTCACTGTAAAAGTGGCCTTGCACAAAGTCGCATTTGTGCGCTTTCAGGAACTCCGCCTGTTCCGCCGTCTCCACGCCTTCCGCGATCGCCTGCTTGCCGAACTCGTGCGCCATCGTGATGATCGTGCGGCAGATCATCTCGGCGCGGTCGCCGGTCGCGATCTTGTCGACGAAGGACTTGTCGATCTTGATCAGGTCGAAGGGAAGGTCCTGCAAGTAACTGAGTGATGAGTAGCCAGTGCCGAAATCATCCATGGCTACCTTGACGCCCGAATCGCGCAGGCTTTGCAGGATGCCGATCGCCGTATCACGATTCTGAGCGACTGTCGTTTCGGTGATCTCGAGCTGCATATAGCCGGGATGGATGTCGTAGCGGTGTAGCGGCTCCAGCACGTCCTTGATGAAATGCTCGTCACGAAGTTGACGCGCCGACACGTTGATGGACATCGGCCCCGGGTGCAGGCGTTTGTCGAGCATCTCGCGAAGATTCTGACAGGTACGCTCGATCACCCAACGCCCGATTTCGACCACCAGCGCGGAGTCCTCGGCCAGCGCGATGAATTCGCTGGGTGGTATGTCGCCGTGTTCCGGGTGCGGCCAGCGCACCAGCGCCTCTGCGCCGCTGATGACATTGTCGAGTATGTTGAACTGTGGCTGGTAACGCACATCGAGCCCGTCTTCCTGGCAAGCGCGGCGCAGATCCCGTTCGAGCTGAATGCGACGGCTGCTCTCGGCATTCAGCCGTGCGCTGAAAAATTCGTAACGCGAACGGCCCGCGTCTTTCGCCCGGTACATGGCTGAATCGGCGTTTTTCAGCAGCGTTTCGACACTGTCGCCGTCTTCCGGGAACATGACGATACCGATACTCCCGCTGACGAAGTGATCGGTACCGCGAACGTTAAATGCCTCACTCAGTCGGGTCAGCAGTCTTGCCGCCGTGGAGCGCGCGGGTTCCTCGCCTGCCAGGCGCGGCATTACGACGACGAATTCGTCGCCGCCAAGACGCGCAACGGTATCCGTGCCACGCACCTCGCTGATGATTCGTTCCGCTGCCTGCACGAGCACGACGTCGCCAACGCTGTGACCGTAAACGTCGTTGATCTCCTTGAAGCGGTCGAGATCCAGGAACAGCATCGCACCGAACTCCCCGTCGCGCCGCGCGAGCACGAGGTGTTGCTCGAGCCGATCCATCAACAGCTGCCGGTTTGGCAGGCCGGTGAGCTCGTCAAAGTGTGCCTGCCGATACAACTCTTCTTCGCGTTCGACGCTGGCGGACGCGACCGCCAGGCGACCGGCAATATCGACACAGCGGTGGACGATGTATTCCGGGAACGGGTTTTGCGACTCAGAGCCGAGCAGCAGGCGTCCTTTCATGTCGCCATTCAGGATAACGGGAATGACCACGACGTGTGTCTGGCCGTGCGCTTCGAAATAGTCTCTGTACGGCGCCTCGTCACGATCTTTTTGCGCAAGTTCCAGAATGTGCATGTCTTCGGACTCGTCGTCGCCGTCTTCCTGCGGCGACGCAATACGCTCATGCTCATAGTCCTGCCCGGCGAATGACACCATCTTGGCGTAGCGTGGCGCGTCGGCATCTTTTGCAATGACCGCCGCTGCACCGCAACCCGTCAGTTCCACCAGGTGCCCTACCACGCATTCGCAGACTTCCTCGAACGTTGCGCCCGACAGAATCATTCGATCGATGTCCGACATCGCCTTGAGCGTCGAAATCTGCTTGCCGAGCCGTTCGGCCATGTTGTTGAACGCATCGCCGAGGTCCTGGAACTCGTCGCCGGTCCGCATGCGCACGCGCGAGGACAGCTTGCCCCCGGCAAATTCGCCTGCGGCAACCGTCAGCCGCCGCAGTGGCACGAGGCTGCGGCCGATCAGGTTGAAGCTCAGGAATCCGACCAGGACGATGACCAGAGCCAGCGCTGGCGGAAAGACGCGTCCAAAATCGGCGCCGGAGCGCAGCGCATACGACGCGGGTTGCAGGGCGACAACGTCGAATGCCGGGTGGCGAAATTCGCTGGCCATGAACAGCTGCCAGGAGGC
This sequence comes from Gammaproteobacteria bacterium, assembly GCA_018677555.1. Classification (GTDB taxonomy): domain Bacteria; phylum Pseudomonadota; class Gammaproteobacteria; order Steroidobacterales; family Woeseiaceae; genus JAHHOT01. The sequence goes on from JAHHOT010000027.1 coordinate 16,995, forward strand.
GGCAATGTACATTTCGCCGTCGATGTCGCCTTCGAAAACTTCGTTCTGCCGAACCCGGTCGAGATGATCCGCCAAGAGCGAACTCTCGGCGGCCCGTTCGTCTGTGCAGAAGAGCGTCTCGCCGGTCGGCGCAAAAACGCAGAAGTCGGTCATGTACGGCAGGTTTGCCTTCGGCACCCAGATTGGCCCCGATTTGAGATCGAAAAAGATCAGCTTGTCCGAATACTCACCGTCGTTGACGAGTCTCGCCATCACGAGATCATGCCGGCCATTGACGTTGACCGTCATGAGTTGACTTCCACCGCCCTGCAGATGCCCCATGTCGACCCGCTCGAGCGGAATCTGCTTGTAGAAGTTGCCGAACAGCTGCAGGTGCACGTCGTTCGAGTCCTGGATCCAGATTGCCTCGAAATCGTCGACGAGGTACGCGTCCGTTTCGTATTCGATCGCGAGACTGCGTTCGACGCTCGCGACTATTTGCTGCGCCTTGTCCGATGCCGCGGTGAGTCGGCTCAGGACGTCGACACCGTAAGCCTTCGCATCGGTTCCAAGTGCACTCTGCACTTCCTGGCGGATACTGCGGTTGATTTCGGAATAGGCCAGGAACGCCGTGAACAGCACCGGCACCAGCGCGGCAACCAGGAACAGGACGAAAATCCGCCGCCCGACGCCCTTGGTCAACGTGCTCGAGAACACGCTGGAACTCACCGCCGGGCCCCGCGGCGGGCGGCGGGGGCGCCGCCATCCGGCGGAAGTAGCGGGTGCCGGCCATCGCCTGCGACCGGATCTGCCAGCCGCAATCCGTTGCCCCAGGTCCTTCGGGTGCCGACATGTTCCATATTTGTTCTCAGTGGCCCATAAAGGGCATTTTTAGGCGTATCCGATGACAGTACGGCAGCTTAAGTCACTGATAAATAAGCGTCGTTGACGGATTTCTCATGTTTTGTCAGGAAGCTGCGGTTTTTTTTGCCGCACGGACCCGCAATGGCGTTGCATGGAACCCGTTAAGCCTGAGCCGGAGATGGAGATAGAGATGGAAGAATTAGCCGCCGCGTCACAGTCTACGTTGTCAAGGCGGCATCCGGAGTTGTGGATCTCGGCATGACAGTTGGCGCAGACCAGAATGCACTTTCGCGCTTCTGCCCGAATCGATCCCCACGACCTGTTGGACAATGACCGCAAATCGAGCTGAAATCCCTTTGATTGCGGGTCTTTATGGTGGAATTCGAGCGCTGCGAAATTCCTTGCGTAGCCACATCTGCTACACATAGATCCCATTTGCTCAATTAGTCGCAATTTTCTCGACTTGCCTCGCGTCTGCTGTGCGGCATAGGACTGGTTTCGGTTATTGGTGTCCTTATTTTTGCAGCGTAACGAGCAAAATTTGCGCTGCCTGCCCACCAGCGCGCGTCGACAGACAGTACAGATAGACATTGCCAAACGATAGCGCGCGGGAAACATCGGCACCGCAACCTATCTGGTCGATTTGACGGGATATTGCCATCGCGAGGGCTCTACACAATCTGCTAGAATGCCGCTCCCCATGTGGGCCTGTAGCTCAGTTGGTTAGAGCAGGGGACTCATCAAGACAAACGGTGCGTTTGCGTCGAAAGGCGCAAAGTGAACGGGATGAATTCAGGGAAACCTTAGCAGTTCGGCTGATGGCAATCCTGAGCCAAGCCGCAGGTACACCTGCGGAAGGTGCAGAGACTACCTGAGAACTTCAGTGTTCTTGATCACAGGCTAGAGCGTCCCGCCCCTAACAATTCGGTTGAGGGTGATGAGATAGTCCACTCCATTCAGAAACGAATGGGCAGAGTGAATCCCTTGGTCCCAGGTTCGAGTCCTGGCGGGCCCACCAATACTCAACGCAAAGACTGGCACCAGATCGCCATGCTTTGCGCATACGACTGAAGATCAAGCCACGATCTCCAAGCATTCGCGGTTCCGTGAGTGGAGCCCGACGTTATTAACGTGACAATTGGACAAGAATAAATATGAGCACGGCAAAGATTATCTACACAATTACCGATGAAGCGCCCGCGCTGGCGACCCACTCCTTTCTACCCATTGTGCAGGCGTTTACAGCTGCTGCTGACGTGGCCGTCGAGACACGAGACATTTCACTGGCCGCGAGAATTCTCGCGAATTTCCCGGAAAAACTGACTGACGAGCAAAGGCAGAGCGACGACCTGGCCGAACTCGGCGAACTCGCGAAGACGCCGCAAGCTAACAT
>JAHHOT010000014.1 GCA_018677555.1 Gammaproteobacteria bacterium
CTGCAATACCGTCCGCGTCGGATCGACGTCGGACAACTCCACGATTTCGCCATCCAGAACGAAGCGAATGGTACCGGCGACAGTTTCGTGCTGAGTCGACATACGAGTCAGCTACCTCGGTAGGTCGAATAACTCCAGGGCGAGACCAGCAGTGGCACGTGGTAACTCTCGCCATCGGCAATCGTAAAACGCAGCACGATGTCGCCCAGAAACGGCGGATCGCCCGCCGGGATGCCGCTAACGGCGAAATAATCGGCAACGGCAAACTCCAGTTCATAGCTGCCCGCCAGCATTGTTTCGTCGGCCAGCAGCGGCTGGTCCGTGCGACCGTCGGTATTCGTCGTGGCCGTGGCGACGAGATGCCGGCCGGCCTCCAGGGAAAAGAGCTTGATGTCGATGCCCGCGCCCGGCATTCCCCTTGCGGTATCAAGCACATGCGTCGTCAGTCGGCCCATCCTCACCCCCGTCACTTCACGCTAATCCCTTTCAGTTTAGGCGCGTTACCGGCAAAACACCATAAGCGCCTGATTAACCGCGTAAAACCGCCGGACCGGTGGCCTGAACGTCAGATGCTTATTGCAACAGTTCTGCCACACTACAGCAGGCAATCTGGTCAGCGCGAGTGCAGGAAATCCTGTGTTACCGTAATCACCAGGAGCAATCATCAGCGGGGAGCGGGAATGAAGTCCAGATTCTTGTCGCGCCGGCAATTCCTGCGCGATTCGGGTGCCGTTGCCGGCGTCTCTGCATGGCCCGGTGGCACGGCGGCACTTTTTGCGCTGGCGCAGTCCGCATGTACGTCGAAGGAACAGGCCGCAGCGTTCAAGGAATTATCAGCGATCGAGGCCCGGGAATTCGAGGCCATCGCCGCAAGGATAATGCCGACCACCGACACGCCGGGCGCGCGCGAAGCCGGTGTCATCTATTTCATCGATAACGCCTTTCATTCGGTCCTGCATGGAATACGCGACGACATGCGTAATGGGCTCGATGAATTTGCGAAAGATGTGGCTGCACGCTTCGGCGGTGCGCGCTTTTCCGATTTGCCGGAAGCCGATCAGGACGACATGCTCGCATCGATCGAAGACACGCCGTTTTTCACCGGGCTGCGAACGCTGACGTTTTGCGGCTTTTTCGGCATGAGCAAGTACGGCGGCAATCGCAACGATGCAGGCTGGAAGCTCGTCGGGATGGACCCGCATGCCGGCGCCTGGCAGCCGCCTTTCGGCTACTACGATGCGGAGTACATGGAGGGCGAGTCGAATGGCGATTGATGGCCAGGCGCGCTTCGCCAACCGTGACACTGTCGATTTTGTCATTGTCGGCTCTGGTTCTGCGGGCGGTATCATCGCGAAAGAGTTGTCGACGGCCGGGTTTTCGGTGGTCGTGCTCGAACAGGGGCCGTTTCGGCGCAAGGAAGACTTCACACACGACGAGATTGATGTAATCGTCAGGAATTCGTTGCACGGCGACCGCTATGGCCAGACCTTTCGCGACGATGCCACGAAAAAAGCCGAGCCCGGTTTCGGCGCGCAGTATGCACAAACCGTAGGCGGAAGCAGCACGCATTTCACGGCCAATTTCTGGCGCCTTCGCGAAATCGACTTCAGGGAGCGCAGCGAACTCGGCCCGATCAGCGGCACCAATTTCGCCGACTGGCCAATAAGCTATGCGGAGCTCGAACCGTATTACACGCGCGTCGATTACGAAATCGGCGTTTCCGGCGCAGCGGGCCCGTTCGACTCGTTCCGCTCGCGACCTTTTGCCATGCCACCAATGCCGATCAAGTCGAGCGGCGTGCTGCTGGAGCGCGGCGCGAAGAAACTCGGTTTACACCCGCAAGCGGCGCCCCTGGCGATCCTGTCACAGCCACTGAATGGCAGGCCGCCGTGCATCAATTGCGGCTTCTGCATGGGCTTCGGCTGCGAAGTGGGTGCCAAGTCGTCGACACTGGCCGCGATGATTCCACTGGCACAGGCAAGCGGCAACTGCGAGATCCGGCCGGAGTCAGCGGTATCGCAGGTCGTGACCAATGACGCCAACCGGGTCACGGAAGTGCTGTACTTCGACCGCGACGGCGTCGAGCAGTCGCAGAAAGCGGCAGCGGTCGTCCTGTGCGCGAACGGCGCCGAAACGCCGCGCGTCCTGCTCAACTCGGCGACCAGCCGCTATCCGGACGGCCTCGCAAACTCCAGTGGCTTCGTCGGCCGAAACCTCATGTTCAACGGCCATTCACAGAATAATGCGGTATTCGAGCATCCGCTGAACGACTTCAAGGGCGTCCAGGTGACGCGCATCGTGCACGACTTCTACGACTCCGACGAGAAACGCGGTTTCTACGGTGGTGGCGGAATCGACGGACGCCCGTTTTTATCGGCGACGCCGCTTCTGTTCGCGCTGTCCGGTGCCGACCAGGCGGGAAGAAATTGGGGCGCGGCATACAAACAACGGATTGCGCAGGAGTTCCCGCGCCAGATGTCGACGCTCAACAGCACCACGTCATTGCCGCTCGACAGCAACAACATCACTATCGACCCGGAGGCTAAAGATCGCTTCGGCCGGCCGTCGTTACGGCTAACCTACAAGGATCATCCCGACGACCTCGCCATGGCGAAGTTTCTGCAGGACCGTGCTTCTGAAATCCTCGAGGCCGCTGGCGCCAAACGCGTCTGGATCGAACCGGTTGCCCCGCAGACGGGCAGCGCACATCTCCTCGGCACCTGCCGCATGGGCGACGATCCGTCGGCATCCGTGATCGACAGGTTTCATCGCGCGCACGATCTGCGCAATCTGTTTGTCTGTGACGGATCGAGCATGGTGACGTCAGGCCGCGGCCAACCGACGATGACTATCATGGCCATGGCGTTTCGCGCCGCCGAGCACATTGGCACCGCGGCCAGGAACAACGAAATCTGAGTTGACGCGAGCGGGGATATTTCAGCCGCGCATTACCTGGCCGCGCCGGCCAGCAATTCGTCGCGCCGCTTGCCCAGCGCGGAAATGCGGCGCTTGCCCAGCACATCGCCCAGTTGCTCCTGCAGCCGTTCGTCGGTCAGCTCTTGCAACGCCGCCAACCAGCCATCGTTGATGTCCAGCTCGGCCTTCTGCAGCCAGGGCGGCCGGCCACGTTTGGTCGAGAAGGATTCCTGGTGCGCGTTCAGTATCAGCTGCCAATTGTCCGTGCTGTAAAGAATGTTCTCGGCTCGCCGTCCCGGGTTATAAACCAGCGTGTCCCACACATACATCACCGGCCACTGCAATACGATCGGGCACCAGGCCGAGCCGCCGTGTCCCGCCGCGCTGCGCAGCGTTTCATTGGACAAGCCTGCGGGTACGAACTGAAGCACGCCCTTTTTGCCATCGATTTCACGCGCCACCGTTACCGGCACCATGTCCAGTCCGAGCATCAGGTCCAGGCGGTAGGCCGCAAGCTCGGGGACGAATCCCCTGCCGCGCGGATTCCTGATGAACTCGGCGGTTATCGTCTGCCCGTTGTTCTCGAAGTCGACGAACTCCCGCCCCTGCTCATCCGCACGCATCTCTGTGATCTCACCGCCGCTCAATACACCGGCGAGATCCGCTGCGCTGAGGCTTTCGGCCCGCAGTCCGACACGCCGGGGATGTTTTGCGATCGTGGCGTCGGGCCCGGTCACCTCATTGAAGACCGACAGTCGATCGCCTTCGATCAACAATGCGTTGCCGACACCCTGGTACGCCGACTGCAGCATGCCGGTATCGATTTCAATGACACGACCATCCAGTCGCTGCAGCACCTGCCGCGTCAGCGTGGGTGTATGCCCGATGACTACCCGCTCGGCGCCGAGCGCATCCAGGGCAGCGTCGAGTCGCTCGCTTTCGATGAGCGGGCCGCAACCCACGGTGCCGCGATACCATAACGGACCGTCGGCATTATTGATGCTCGACTCGTGCAAGTCGATGACCCGCTTACCAGCGTCCATAAGCTCGCGACTGCGCATCGGGTCAATTGGAAAATTTCTGATCGCGCCGGGATGATCGTAGTAGTTGACGATCGGGTTCAGCAGGCCGGCATCGTTCAACAGGTTCATTTGCCGGGTGTAAGCCGACAGTTCGGCACCCAGTTTGTCGTTGACGCCGTCGAGGCCAAGTTCCGCGACCAGTGGCGGCAACCCACCGTGTACGAAAGCGCTTCCGTTGATTACCGCGATGAGTGGTTTTTCGAGCAACCATTTCCCATAGTGCCCATTCGCGGCAAACGCTCGCCTGTGCTCGAAAAACCCTGGCGGCGCAAGCTCATTGAACCTGGCACGCGCGGCTTCCTCGCTATCGTCGCTATTGAGGTTTTCGAAATAATGGCGAAACCATTTTTCGCGATCTTCAGGTACTTCATCCGCGGCGAATGCCGCATACTCGCCTTTCGCCACGTAACGCAGATCGCCAATGAGGTTCATCACCTCGTGGTTGCCGAGCAGCAGGTGCACCTGGCCGCCGCTGTCTGGTGCCTCGTCTTCGAGTTGCATCACGAGGTCCATTACCTTGCGCGAGTCGGCACCCCGGTCGAGCAGATCGCCGGTAATTACCAGTTTTGTCGCTCCCGCCGCCCACGCGAGATCTTCCCCCACGATGCCCGCCGCACGCAGCGTCCTGACCATGGAATCGTAAGCACCATGCACATCGCTTATGGCGACCACACGCTCCGCTTGCGGGTGTGTATCGGCAACCACACAAGCTGGCAGAAGCACTACCGCCAGCAATAGCGTGCAGGCGCGCATCAATGCGCGGTGGGAACCAGCAAGCAGGGAATCTCTCGTCACAGCAACCTCCGCGGCGTAGTGTACATCAGTCGGGCCGGCGGGAATTTAGTGACGCGTGATAGACTTGAGTCATGTCGATCGGCCCAGGCTACCGCACCCGCGCGAGCGATCACGCAGGCAAATGCCTGGCAACGCTCGCGTGCACATTGCTAACGATATCACCGGTCAATACGGTTTCGGCACAGAGCCAGCTTCCTGCTCCTTTGTTCGCGGCGGACGACGTGCTGGCCCTGAGCATCGAGGCACCGTTTACGACCATACGGCGCGACCGCAGTGAAACCGAATATCGCGACGGGATTCTTCGCTATTCCGATAGCGAGGGAAAGCAGCATTCTCTGCCGCTGGGCCTGCGCACGCGCGGCGAGTACCGGCGACGCAAGGACGTTTGCGACTTCCCGCCTATTCGCCTGAACTTCCGAAAGAATGGTAATGAGGCCAACGTCTTCGCCGGTCAGGACAGGCTCAAGTTGGTTACGCATTGCAAGAGCGGCCGCGGCGACTACCAGCAGTACGTAATCAAGGAGTATCTTGCCTATCGGATTCTCGCGACCCTTACCGACAACAGCTTCAAAACACGACTGCTGCGCCTGACCTACATCGATACCGAAAAGAAAAAGCGACAGCTTTATACGAAATACGCATTCTTGATCGAGGACAAGGACGAGCTCGCGCGACGCCTCGGCTGGAAACCCGAAGATGTGCCGAGACTGGAGGACGAGCAGCTCGACAGGCAGCAGGCGAATCTCGTCAACGTGTTCGAATACCTGATAGGCAACACGGATTTTTCAATGGTACTGGGAGCACGGGACGAGCCCTGTTGCCACAATATCGTGCTTTATGCAGCGACGCCGGGAACGTTTGTTCCCGTGCCGTACGATTTCGACCTCGCGGGACTGGTCAACGCGCCCTACGCGACTCCCAACCCGAAATACAAACTCAAAGCCGTCACACAGCGCCTTTATCGCGGCTTTTGCCGCAATAACGATCTTTTACCGGCCACGCTGGCGGCTTTCAGCGAGAAAGAGGCTGAAATTCGTCGACTCGTCGAGGAGATCGAGGGACTCAGCGGCTATCACAAGCGGCGGATAACGAGATTTATCGACGATTTTTACGAAGACTTCGAGAACGAGCGGAGCATCGAGAAGAATTTCCTTCGCGACTGCGCCACCGGTTAGGCGGACGATGTGCGCGACAGCCAGTCAGTGACGATGAGCGTCAGACGAGGGTGCACCAGGTAACCCAGTGAACTGTGGGGATTCGATTTGCCGTAACGCACCGCCAGGTTGTAAACGCGGTAGTCGCGAATGCTACTGACCTGACGCTGCTTCAACATGAGATTGTAATCGTCAGCACAAGTGTTGTCGTGACACAGGTAATCGTCTTCGGCTGACATGTTGTGCCAGGTCACAATATTTGTCGGAAAGCGCTCGCGCTGCGCTGCGCCGGCGCCGAGAATACGGCGGCGCACCGTCGAATCCGCCAGCGGCGACCCCATCGTCACCCAGGTATCGATTTTCTTTTCGGCGTACTGATCGCGCCAGCGCTTGTCGTGCGACAACTGCCAAAGTACGTCGTATGTTGCAATGCAACCGCTGCCGTGGCTGAGCAGCAGGACATCGTCATCTCGGTCGAGCGAAGCGCAGATTGCAGTACGAATTCTCTCGCGCACCGAATCGCGAAAGTTTTTGTTGCGTTTGTTCCAGTATTCGGCCACGTCGGGCGCAACCTTGCCGATCAATATGTCTGACAGGCCAATTGCCCCCAGCACGGGCGCTGCAACGTCCGCCGCGAATTCGGCCACCGCTGTCTTGCCAGGCAATCGATCGTACCTGCTGAGGTTGAAGTCTTTGCGCCGCACATTCGCCTGCAATAGCTTGAGCGCGTTCCTGCGGTCGCCGAGATCCAGCTTTTCGTCGTAGCTGGCGCCGCGCGCAGCAAGGTATTCATTGGCCAGGTCGCCATAATAGGCGATACGTTTGCTGATGGATTGAAACTCGTCGATACGATCTTCGACGTCTCGTTCGATTCCCGCTGATATGGCCGCAATTGACAATTCCAGCACTGCATCCGCGCCGGGTTTGAAATCGCGGCCGTGCACGTAAACGAGGCTGCGCCCGCCGGTGCCGCTGGTTGTCGCCACGTTTGTCATTCGTTCTTTTCTCCCGGTTCGGCCTCGCTATAGACGGCGATGCGCGCCCGGCGATTCCCCCCCTCGTCGCTGATCAACAGCTGGCCCGAGTGACTGAATTCGATACCCTCGGCCTGTCGGTGCCGGCCTTTCAGCGGCATCCGAAGCGCCTGTACCAGTCCGCCGTCAGCATTTATCTCGACCAGCACCTTCTGCTGCGCGGCCACCAACACAAGATTACCGGTTGCGGCGTCGACCGCCAAACCGGAGGGGTTAAGATGGTCCCGTCCGACCCGGTCCAGGATCTTTGCCTCGGGCAATTCGATCATGCCGATCATCTCATGGACGCCCGGCGAAGTTGGCCAGCGGAAGATGACCAGTTTGTCGAGCATCGATCGCGACCGGACATTTTTACACAGAAACAGCAATTCGCGTTCGCGAATAGCGAGACCCTCGATCTCACAATGCTCGCCGAGCCCGGTCTCGGTTTTCGCGTAGTCGACGCGTTCGCCGTCATCGCCCTCGCGGAAACGATACAGGTCGCCTTCGCTGGTCGTCAGAAAAAAATCTCCCCTGTCGATCGCGATGCCCTCGAAATCGCCTTTGACGGTCGGTTTGCCGAGCGCGAATGCCTTGACGAGGCGGCCATCTTCGAAGTCGACCTGGTAGACGATTGCTTCCTCGTCGGTAATTGCGAACAGGCGTCCATCCGCGTCGATTGCCAGACCGGATATCTCGCGCAATTTTTTCGGTAGCTTCCATTGTTGCACTGTTTCCGACGTCATCGGATAACGCCCGAGTGCGCCGACACGCTGGTGCCCGGCCTGCGGCTCCCGCACACAGCCATGCAGCATCAGGGCCAGGACGGCCAGCAGTATTGCCGAGCGCGAATTAGCAGACAACACCGCCACGCTGTCAGTATTCATCCTCTTCGCGATCGCGTCTTGCCAACATCGAGAGAAATGGGCCGGACAACACTTTGCCGTACTGCAGCTTCCAGATGATCAGGGTGGCATAGACGAACGCCGCCGAGATCACCGCGGCAATCCCGAGCGCACCGACACCGGAACCGAGACCAATGCTGATGGCGACGAATATGTACATTGCATGCGACGGTTTGTCGAGCGAGAAGCGGAACCGAACCGCCGCGACGATCCCGGCGAGGCTGAATGCAAGTGCGATACTGTTCATGACGATCATCGATATGCCCGTCACGACAATCGGCATGACGACGATAGTCTGTGCGAAGTGCTGGTCGACTTCCTTGTTGCGACTGGTAATGAAGTATGCCCAGGACACGGGAATGATCATTATCGCGGCGCCGAGGCTCGCCACGGCCAACCTGGCCGGCCCCGCGGGCGAAAGCAGTGTCTCATCGAGGCTGGAATAGATGGGTTCGAAGGTATCGCGATTGCTTTCCGCAAGTTCGCCGATGCCGCCAACCGGGATGAATTGCTCGAGGCCGGGAAATCGCGACAATAGCCAGCTGACCAGACCGACCCACAGCGCGTAGTACAAAGTGATCACCGTTACGGGTATCAGGAAATTTGCAGCGCGTCTCATCGTCCGTCCTTGCCTCCGGCCGGCGACATTATGGCACAGGCGTGGCGGAGGCTGCGGCTCCAATGCTAGTCTAACGCGCCATTCGCCAGCCCGAGCAGGGCAACGGGCGCTTTCGAAAGTCGGAGACTATGAGCAGTTCAGTACAGCTACTCGGCATCAGCAATGCCATTGTTGACATACTCGCGCACGTCGACGAGGAATTTCTGGACAGAATCGGCGCACCGCGCGGCTCGATGACGCTCATCGACGAGAAGCGGGCGCGCGAAATCTACGCAATGATGGGTCCGGCAACGGAAATGTCCGGTGGCTCGGTTGCCAATACCATCGCGGGTTTTGCAAACATGGGCGGCAGCGCCGCCTACATCGGCAATGTCCGCGACGACCAGCTCGGCGAGATCTTCAATCACGACATGCGCTCGCTCGGCGTCGACGTGCGCCTGGCACCGGCCGGGGAAGGCTCGCCCACCGCGCGCTGCCACGTGCTGATCGACCAGGACGGGCAGCGGACGATGCAGACCTACCTCGGGGCCTGCACCGAGCTCGGCCTGGCTGACATCACTGAAACCACGATCGGTCAACCGCAGATTACGCTGCTCGAAGGCTATGTGTGGGACATCCCGGAAGGGCCACAGCTTCTGGCCGAAGCCATGCGCATCGCCCAAGCCGGCGGCTCGAAAATTGCCCTGTCACTGTCCGATTCCTACTGCGTGCAACGCCACCGGGAGGAATTCATGGCAGCCGTCAGGTCCAGTGTCGATATCGTTTGTGCCGACGAAGACGAGATGACGGAACTGTTCCAGGTCGAATCGTTCGAGCAGGTGCTGCCGTTGCTTGACGGATTCGACAACCTGTTCGCCATGACACGCTCGGAAAAGGGCTCGGTCATCGTCCACGGGGACGAGACGTTCGTGCAGGCCGCCGAGCCCGTCAAGAAGGTTATAGACTCGACCGGCGCCGGCGATGCCTACACCGCCGCGTTCCTGTTCGGGCTGGCAAACGACAAACCGCTGGACGAATGTGCGCGACTGGGAACATGGGTCGCCACCCAGGTCATTCAGCAAGTCGGCGCACGTATCGAGAAGGGAATTCTCGACAACTACTAGCGGTGTCAGGACCCGATCGGGTGCCAGGTTGTCTTCACTTCCTGGGTGTCACGTATCAGGTAGGGATGCTGTGCCGACGTTTTGTTCCAGTCCACGTCCACGCGTGCAATGACGCGCTTGATGTTATCTGCTGCCTGTTGCTGAATGCTCGCCGCGATTTCCGCGTCTGCATCGCAGTAAATGACAGCGTTGACGTCCATGTGCGACGAAAACTGTCCGGTCAGCTCCGCGCGATACCCGGTGAGGATATTCACCACGCCACCCGGCACGTCGGACGAATGCAGCACCTCCGCAAAGCTGATCGCGCAAAGCGGCAGCTTCTCCGACGCCAGCACGACCACGGTGTTGCCACCGACGATGGCCGGCGCGACATTCGACACGAGGCCGAGCAGACCGCTTTCGTCCGGCGCGATGATTGAAACAACGCCGGTAGACTCCAGCACCGAGAAATTGAAATGCGACGAGCTGACCGGGTTGACCGAACTGAAAACCTGCTGGTACTTGTCCGACCAGCCCGCAAAATAAATCAGGCGATCGATGGCGGCCTCGGTCTCGTTCCTGGCTTTGCGTTTGGACAAGCCCTGCTGCACGAGCTCGGCAACAAACTGCTCCTGCCGCCCCTCCAGCATCTCCGCGATGCGATAGAGAATCTGGCCACGCAGGTAAGCGCTGGTGCCTGACCAGCCGCCAAATGCGTTTCTCGCGGCGACCACTGCATTGCGGAAATCCTTGCGACTGCCGCGGCAGATGTTGGCGATGGTCGCGCCGTCGTCGTCCTCGAGTGCGAAGTAACGGCCCGATTCGGTGCGCGGAAACTTGCCGTCGATATAAATCTTGTACGTCTTGGCGACGGGCACCCGGTCAGCAGCAGTGGCCATTATCTTGCCTCCAGTTTCAGGTACGCATCGAGGCCGTGCAGACCACCTTCGCGACCGACGCCGCTTTCCTTGTAGCCGCCAAATGGCGAGGTGGGATCGAACTTGTTGAACGTGTTCGCCCAGACCACGCCGGCGCGCAGCTTTTGCGTCATTTTGAAAATCTTCGCGCCCTTGTCCGTCCACACGCCGCCTGACAAACCGTAGGGCGTGTTGTTGGCCTTCGACAGTCCTTCCTCCAGCGTGCGGAAGGTCTGGATCGCCAGCACCGGGCCGAAAATTTCCTCCTGCACGATGCGATTCGACTGCGATACGCCGGTGAAGATCGTGGGACGGCACCAGTAGCCGCGCTCCGGCACCGCGCAGGAACTCTGATACATCTCTGCGCCTTCTTCGCGGCCGAGGCTCAGGTAGGACTCGATCGTTTCGAGTTGCCCCGCCGAGTTTATGGCCCCGATGTCCGTATTCTTGTCCAGCGGATCGCCGATGATGAGCGTCTCCATTCGATCTTTCAGCTTGCGCACGACCTCGTCCACCGCCGATTCCTGTACGAACAGGCGCGAACCGGCACAACAGACATGCCCCTGGTTAAAGAAGATGCCGTTGACGATTCCTTCCACCGCCTGGTCTATGGCGGCATCGGCGAATATGATGTTCGCCGCCTTGCCGCCCAGTTCCAGCGTGTATTTCTTGCTCGTGCCGGCGAGTGCGCGCTGGATGATGCGGCCTACTTCGGTGGAGCCGGTGAAGGCGACCTTGTCGACATCGGCATGATTGACAATAGCGGCGCCTGTTTCGCCTGCCCCGGTAACGATGTTGACCACGCCTGGCGGCAGTCCCGCCTCCTGTACGATCTCGGCGAGCTTCAACGCTGTCAGCGGCGTCGACTCGGCCGGCTTCAGCACCACGGTGTTGCCACAGGCGAGCGCCGGCGCGATCTTCCACGCCGCCATCAGCAGTGGAAAATTCCACGGAATGATCTGCCCGGCGACGCCAAGGGCTGCGACGTTGCGGCCGGGAAACGCATACTCGAGCTTGTCCGCCCAGCCCGCGTAATAAAAGAAATGTGCCGCGGCTAATGGAATATCGATATCGCGCGATTCGCGAATCGGCTTGCCGCCGTCCAGCGATTCGATGACGGCGAACTCGCGCGAGCGCTCCTGCAGCATGCGCGCGATCCGGTAAATATACTTGCCACGCTCCGCGGCCTTCATTTTCGACCACGGACCGGCAAACGCTTTTCTGGCAGCCTTCACAGCGCGGTCGACGTCTGTCTGCGTCGCCAGGCCCACGCTGGCGATCTGTTCTTCGGTGGCCGGATTGATGGTCTCGAAATAGCGACCCTCCTCCGGCGCGACAAACTTGCCGCCGATGAAGAGATCGAATTGTTTTTCGAGCGAAATGTGATCTGTGCTTTCCGGGGCCGGCGCATATTGCCAGCCATCGTTGAAAGCAAGCGAGTTCGGTGAGTTATGCATAATGCTTTGCGGCCCTAGTCCTTCGAAAAGTAATCAGCCGACTGGTACACACCGGTCGCCTGCTTCTGAATCTGCATCAATACGTCATTCGCAAGCGAACTTGCGCCAAAACGGAACCACTCCCTGGTCATCCAGGCACTACCCAGTGTTTCACGCAACATGACCAGGTAGTGCACGGCGAGTTTCGCGTTCGAAATTCCGCCCGCCGGTTTCATGCCGACCATGCGCCCCGTCTCGTAAAAATAGTCGCGGATTGCCTGCAGCATGACCAGCGTGACCGGCATCCTCGCGGCCCGCTGGATCTTGCCGGTGGAGGTCTTGATGAAATCGGCGCCGGCGTGCATGGCGAGGACGCTTGCGCGGCGCACCCGGTCCAGCGTGCCCAGCTCACCGGTTTCAAGGATGACCTTGAGGTGCGCTTCGCCGCAGGCTTCCTTGATCGCAGCAATCTCGTCGAATACGAAACCATATTCGCCCTGCAGGAATGCGCCGCGCGAAATGACCATGTCGATCTCATCGGCGCCTTCGGCAACGGCGATACGCGTCTCCTCCAGCTTGATCTGGCGCGGCGCCATGCCGCTCGGGAACGCCGTAGCAACCGATGCGACGCCGATGTCGTTGTCGCCCAGCGCGCGACGCGCGACGCCAACCATCGTCGGGTATACGCAGACCGCGGCAACGTGCGGCAACCCCGGCACGGCATCGTGCAGGTGCAGCGCTTTCTGGCACAGCTGCCGTACCTTGCCGGGCGTATCCTGGCCCTCGAGCGTCGTCAGGTCGATCATGCTGAGCACCATCTTGAGCGCCTCGACTTTCGAGTCCTTCTTGATACTGCGGCTGCAGAAACGCGCAACGCGTTCGTTGACGCCGACCTCGTCGACCGACGCTACCTGGTTGAGATCGGGCATGGCTGTGGATTCCGGAACTGCCGTCAATGCCATGGCAATCACCCGCTGCGCCGCGCTGTCTCCAGCGCCACCAGGATCATCTCGTCGAAGGTTGTCGCGCGCTCCTCCGCCGTCAACTTGTCGCCGCTGACAATGTGATCGCTGACGGTGCATACCGCCAGCGCTTCGACGCGGTGTTCGGCGGCGATCGTATACATGCCCGCCGCCTCCATCTCGATGCCGAGGATGTCGTACTTCGCCATGGTGTCGAACATGGCGGTGTCCGGGGTATAGAACAGGTCAGCGGAGAAAATGTTGCCGACGTGATACGGCACGCCGTTCTCCTGCGCCGCCCTGACCGCATTCTCGACCAGTGAATACGTCGCCAGCGCAGCAAGATCATAGCCGCCGAAGCGCATGCGATTGACGCCGGAATCGGTGGACGCGCCCATCGCGATAATCACGTCGCGCAGCTTGACGTCGGGGTGGGTCGTGCCGCAGCTGCCGACACGCATGATGCGCTTGACCTCGTACTCGGTGATCAACTCGGTGCAGTAAATGGACACGGAGGGAATGCCCATCCCGTGCGCCATGACGGAAATCGGCATGTCTTTGTACTGACCCGTGAAGCCCCACATGTTGCGCACATCGGTGACCCGCCGGACATCCTCGAGGTAGGTCTCGGCGATGTACTGCGCGCGCAGCGGATCGCCCGGCATCAGCACGGTCGGCGCGAAGGCGCCCGGTTGCGCATTAATATGAGGTGTCGGCATGGATGTGTCCCGTGCTGGAGATCAGGATTCTGGCGTTCGCGCGCGGCCCGATTGTCCGTGAAATTTATCGTAGTGCCGGGCCGGCGCCGCCATTTTAGCACCTGCCGGGCCCGTGATGGCTCTGCAGATTTGCTCTATAGTCGCCGTACAGTCAGCCGGACGCGCCCAATGTACAAGCACCTCATATCGTCGCCAGCCGAGCGGGCGGAGATCCTGACCCGCGAGCGTACCTGCATTCTCGAAGAGCTCAACGATCCTGCCGTACCCGGCGTCTCGCTGGCGAGGGCGCGCGTGGCGCCCGGTGTCACGACCGAATGGCACAGCCTCAGCGTGACGGAGTGGTACGTCATTACTTCCGGTTGCGGGCTGATGCATGTTGGCGACGAGGACCCCTTCGAGGTGACGGCCGGGGACTCCGTGGAGATTCCGGCCGGAATCCCGCAGCGCATCGAGAATCGCGGCAGTGATGACATCGTGTTTCGCTGCATCTGCATGCCGAGGTTCACCATTGACTGTTACACGCCGCTCGAATAGCAGGAGGCAATCTACGCATGAAAACAACCTGGCGGCTCGTCATTAAATTGACTCTCGCAACTGCCTGCCTCACAGCGCTGGCCAGCTGCGCCCGACAGGATATTCCTGTCGCAGCAGGCGACCCGGTCGTAACGATCATGGCATTCAATGTCGAGAACCTGTTCGACAACAAGGACGACCCGGGCAAGGATGACCGCAGCTACCTGCCGGCCGCGGCCAAACAATCGCAAGCGCACAAGGACGCCTGCGCCGCGATCGACTCCGACTACTGGCGCGAGCAATGCCTCCACTGGGACTGGAGTGATCAGATCGTCGACCGCAAACTCAGCGCGATTGCGGCGGCGATTCTGCAGGTTGGCAACGGCCGCGGCCCTGATATCGTTGCGCTGCAGGAGGTCGAAAACATCGGCATTCTCGAGCGCCTGCGAACAGAGTACCTCGCCGATGCCGGTTTTATTGTCTCGGCACTGGTCGAAGGCCGGGACGATCGCGGTATCGACGTCGCGTTTCTCTCGAAGCTGCCGCTTGCCGGAGATCCGGTTTTGCACGACATCGGGTTTACGGGGGATATCGACGACCGCGAAAAGGATACCCGCGGCATCCTGCAGGCAGATTTCCGCTTGCCCGACGGGACCGTGCTGACCGGCTTTTCGGTGCACTTTCCGGCGCCGTACCACCCGACCGCCATGCGCGTCGACGCGTACAGGCGCTTGAACGAGTTGCATGCGAAGCTGCCCGCCGGCCGGCCGGCCTTCGCCGCCGGCGATTTCAACACGACCACGGCCGAGGACCGGCGCGAAGCAATGCTGGAGCGCTACGCGCGGCCACGCTGGACGGTGGCGCACGAGCAGGGCTGCGACGGCTGCCGCGGCACCAACTACTACCGGCCGAACGACTCGTGGTCGTTCCTCGACATGATCCTGTGGTCGCCGGGTGATGCGCCTGGCGTAAAAACACAGTGGCGACTGCGCCCCGGGTCGGTGGCGATCGCTAACCGTGTGCCCGAGCAGGTGACGTCCCGGGGCACGCCGGCACGCTTTTCCCTGCCCGAGGGCTCCGGCGTCTCCGATCACTGGCCGATTATGATGAGCATCGAATCCCAATAAATTCAGGAATTTGGGCCGCTCTCCCGCAGGTCGCCGCGGGAGCGCCGCTCCGGCAGCTCAGTCCGGGAAACAGCGTTCGTCGCCCGGCGACAGAAAAGCAATGCGCGGATTTTCGGGATCGACCGGCGCACCGACTGCCCGCCCCTGTGCCTGCGCGCGGATGATCGCGTCCAGCACCAGGTAACGCAGCTCGGAGCCGGCTCGCGATACGTTACGCGCTTTCGAAAAATCGTAGCCGTCTCCGCCGCGGACCAGAAACGCCGGCGCAACCAGCGAGTAATCCCTGTCCCGATCGATTTGCTGCCATCCGTCATCGTCAGGGACCTGCAGCTGCACAATACGTTCGCCGTTGTGGCGGCTGCGATCGACGCACACCCTGAAGCCCGCGATCTGCGGGAAGTATCCTTTACTCGGTCCGGTGCCGCGGTAGCCGGCCTCCAGCAGCGTCACGAAGTCGCCGCCAGCGATCGTCATGTGGCGCAGATACGAGGAAAAACCGAAAGTGCGGCCGATGTCCTCGAACGTAATATCGCCTGCGACGAAATCATCTATACGCAGCGTGCCACTGTTGATGAATGCAAGATCTGCCGGCGGCGCACGAAATGCCAGCGGCATCTGGTCGACGATGAAATTTCCCCAGTTGCTTTCCTCGTTGCGCACGGTCACTTCGCGCCCGTCGAGCGGCACCGCCGCACTGCCCACAGTGCTTTGAAGAAAGGGCATCAGCTCGAGCAGGCGCGCGCGCCACCTGGTCGCGATTTCCATATAGGCAGGGTCCTCGGCGATGCTGGTATCGACTGCGACCAGGTTCGTTGCCAGGCGTGGCGTATCAGCGCCATCGAAATGGACATCGATTTGCCAGATACTGCGCGCGTTCGATGCGCCCTTCATGATCGCAGCATTGCTGTCGGACAATGCCTGGAATTCCGGTTCATGCTCGTGCCCGCCGACGATGAACAGGAACTCCGGATATTCAGCGCGCAGCGCCGACAAGCGCAAGTCGTCAGCCATGTGCAGGTGTGTAAGGCCGATTACGACGTCAACCTGGGCAGCACGGAATTTCGCAAGCACCTTCCGTGCAGTGTCCATGTATGGCTTATCGACAACGGCATAGTCGCGCACGTTGCCCCCGTCCTTCGGCAACAGGGTCAGGGAAAAGATGCCGATCGTGCGTCCGTTCGAATCGAAGGTGAACGCCTGTCGCAGCGCCTCGTCAACGTCGTTTTGACCGGTCTGAAATCGCATGTTGTCGCCCAGCCATTCAAACTCAGCGCCTTGCACGGCGCGGATGAAAGCATCGGCGCCACGAGGGTCGAATTCATGATTGCCGGGAACGACGTACATGGGCGCAAGCGCATCGAGGAAATTCATCGCTTCGACCATCTGTTCGCCGGCCCAAAGCTGACTTTCCAGTGACGGGAACAGAAAGTCGCCGCCGTGCAACAGCCGCAGCTCGCGGCCGTCCTTTTGCAATTCCCGCACGATGCTGGCCACGCGTGCAAAACCACCCCGCTCACCGTCTTCGACGGCGTCGATACGATAGGTATCGTTGAGATGGACGAAGGTCAGCGTGTTGCTTTCTGATTTCGACACATCGTCCTGCGGGTCGCCGCAAGCTGCAGCAAGCAGAAAGAAACACCATGCCGGGGCCAGTTTGATTTTCATGCAGCCATCTCTCCGTTGCGCGCGATTGCGGATGTTACCGCGAATGATTTCCGCGTTGTCCGGATTGTGTAATCCGGTGGCCAACTTCACTGCCAGCATGCTACTCTGCAAAAGAAAAGTGTAAAGAAACCAAGACCCTGTGGTGAATTTGTTCGCAGGGCGCCAAGTGGGGGAACAGCACCCGGCATGACAAGGAACCTGGCAGTCATCGTCCTGGCGGCCGCAATTGGCCTCGCTGCTTGTGCGCAGACGCAGCAAACACGGACCACGGAGAACGACGCAATTCGCTGGGTGGAAAGCGCGGCGGAATTCCAGGCGCTATCGCTGCAAACATACAATTCTGCCGCCGAGCGGCTGCACCAGGCGATTGCCGACCCTGACTGGAGCGCACTGCCGGACCAGCGTGCCGCGTCGACATTGCCTGTCGCAATCATCTTTGACATCGACGAAACGCTCGTGAGCAACGCAGCGTTTCAACGTACCTTCGAACCGCCGTTTACAAACCTTAAGCACCACGACTGGAACAGGAACTACGTGGCCACACCGCTCCCGGGCGCTGCCGACTTCGCCAATAAAGCACGCGCGGCAGGGGTTACCCTGTTTTTCGTGACAAACAGGCCGTGTGAAGAACGTGCGGATATGCCAGGCAGCTGCCCCCAGGAAGCAACGACGATCGGCGACCTGGTCGAATCCGGCATAGCGGCGGACAGCGATCACGTCATGCTGGCGCTCGAGCGCCCGGAGTGGACCAGTGAAAAACTCCACCGCCGAAACCACGTAGCCGAAACACACCGCGTCATAATGCTGTTCGGCGATGACCTCGGCGACTTCATTGCCTGCTCGAGAGCACGGCCGCTCCACCCTTGCCGCGAAGGCGCGACCGCCGCAAGCCGTGCTGACTCGATCATGCAGCACGCCGGCTACTGGGGCAAAAAGTGGTTTGTACTACCCAACCCGATGCACGGATCGTGGACAACTGTGGAATGATTGTGTCCACGGCAGGACGATAAACAGGAGGCCGTAATGGCAAAAGTTAAATGTGGTCTGATCCAGATGGGCTTCAAAGGCAATACCGACATGCAGCCCGACGAGATTCGCGACATCATGATCGAGGCGCATGTTCCGTATATCGAGGATGCCGGAAAGCAAGGAGTACAGGTCCTGTGTTTCCAGGAGGTTTTCACGCAGGCCTATTTCTGTCCAAGCCAGGACCGTAAATGGTAT
>JAHHOT010000265.1 GCA_018677555.1 Gammaproteobacteria bacterium
GGCGAAATAAAACCAGTTCCTGGCATCCGATGCCGACCTCGCGCGCATTGCGCTACGTCGAAAGCCTCACCGGCAATACGCATGAAGAGCATAAGCCGTTCACCTGACGACTAGCCACCGGTTGCAACGAACAGCTGATGGTTCCGCCAGCTCAGCGATTCGATAGGGGTTTCGTACAACTCGGTCAGCCGGTCTTCGCTGAGTATGTCGGCGGTCAATCCGAGTTCCCAGCGGCCGTCCCCGTAGAGCAACAGGCAGCTATCGGCATACCGGGCTGCCAGGTTCACGTCGTGCAGGCTGGCCAGCACCCCGGCGCCTTGCAGCGCTTTGTTGCGGAACATCTGCAGGACCTGCAGCTGGTGCTGCGGGTCCAGGTGATTGGTCGGTTCGTCCAACAGGTATAGCTGCGGTGACTGGGTCAGAATCTGCGCTATGGCGAGTCGCCGCCGCTCGCCGCCAGAGAGAGTGAGCACGTCCCGCGACGACAGTTCGTCGAGATCCAGTTCTGCCAGCGCGGCGCGCGCTATGCGACGGTCTTCATCCGACTCGAGATTGAATCGTCCGACATGCGGGTGCCTGCCGATCATCACGGTGTCAAATACCGTCGCGGGAAAAATATCTTCCGTGTATTGCGGCAGCAGTGCGAGGTGCTGGGCGATGGTGGTCCGCCGGGTCTTGCCGATATCCTCTCCGCAAAGCCTGATGCGCCCGCCTGCATAAGGTCGAAGACCCGCGAGCGTGTGCAATGTCAGCGATTTGCCGGTCCCGTTCTGGCCCAGTACGGCGATGAAGTTTCCTGGCGCAATCGACAACTCAAGACCGCGTACCAGCAGGCGCCCGGGCACGCTTACGTCAAGCGCATGGCAGGACAGTTCGCATTCTTCGGCGCTCCTCATAGACCGAGGGTAGAGTCGTGCTTGCAATGATTCAAGCGCAACCGCCGCTAGCGCAGCTGGATTTCCCGTGCCGTCGATTCGCCGATGAGAACGTACTTGAGACTCTTCGGCACGATCGCATCGTCGTCGGAGATGGCAATCCGTCCGCCCATGATCTCGGCCAGCTTCTGCGGGTGCCGGGGTTTCTGGTCAGGTTCGCCGTAGCCGGCCGGAAAATGCGGCATACCATTGGCCGGATCATACTTGTCGGTCGCACCGAGCGTATGCAGGAACTCATGCGCGATCACTACGTTGTTGGTACCGCGGTGCCGTCGCCCGGCGAACGCGTTGACGATTCCCACCATCCCTTTCTGCATGCCAACGGAATTTTCGAGCACAAAGTCCGTCGACGGTGAGTGATAGCGCACGAAAATTCGTACGTCCGGATCGGGGTTGTCCTGATCGTCGGTCACGCTGCTTGCCCACAAGCGCAGCTTCATGCTCCACCACATGACCTGCAGAACGTTCGGCGCGTCGCCGAAATCCGGCGGTTGTTCGCCGATTGGCTGGCCCAGTTCCATGCGCACAGGTTGCGACAGTCCGTGCCCGTAGCGGGTGGTCTCGCGCGCGATGAACGCTTCAATCGGTTTGAAGTCCTCGAGGCTCAGTTGCTGAATATATTTGTCGCTGTCCGGGCTGCCGTCGCCGTTGATGGGATAAACCTTGACCCACAGGCTGTTGTTCCAATCGGTACTGCGCGATTGGGTCAGCCAGGTGCTGACAGAGACCACGAAGAGAACGAACAGCAAAATACTGATGCGAACGACTTTGAACATGAGCGAGCGCTTTCACCGTCACCTGGCCATAGCGGCGCCATTAGGCCCTTGCCGCCGGGCGGCTGCCAGTGACCAGGTCGCAAAAAGTGCCGCCGGCGCCGAGACCGCGGCGGATTTGTGACGGCTGTCAGTCGAGCGGTGGCGGTTTGCGCGCACGGCGCGCCTGCTCGAAAGCGTAGGCAATCTCGATGAGACGGCGTTCGCTGAATGGCCCGCCGATGAACGATAACCCGACCGGTAGCCCGGCGATAAATCCGGCGGGTACGGTGATGTTGGCGTAACCCGATACCGCGGCGAACGACGAGCTGCCGACGTGAAACGAATCGCCATTCACGTGGTCGGTCATCCAGGCCGGTCCATTGGAAGGCGCGATCAGCACGTCGAGCTGGTGCTCGTGCAGCGCGGTGTCGATGGCTGATTGTGCGATTCGCTTGCTCTCCCGCAGCGCGTCGCGGTAAGCCGTTTCTGTCAATGGGCCCTTGTCCTGTGCTGCGACCAGGATATCCTGGCCGAAGAAGGGCATGACGGTGTCACTGTTGGCGATGTTGAATTCGATGATCGATCGCAAGGTGCGCAACGCTGCGCCACTACCGGAAAGATAGTGCTCCAGATCCGGGCGGAACTCGTACTTCAGGACTTCACCTTCCGCTGCACTCATGCCGTCCACGTTCAGTTCGACAGGGTCAACGATCGTCGCTCCCCCGCCTTGCAGCGTGGCGATCGCATCGGCAAACAGGTTCTCCACGTCGGGCCTGTCGCCGGAGCCATAGTAGCTGCGAATCACGCCAATGCGCTTGCCCCGCAAGCCGTCCGCCGGGAGATCGTCCGCGTAGTCGATCGGCTGATCAGGCCGGCTCGCGGTTGCTGGATCCGCGTCGTCCCTCGCCGCCATCACGGTCAGTAGCAGCGCTGCGTCGCGCACCGTCCTGGCCATCGGTCCCGCGGTGTCCTGGCTGTGTGCTATCGGAATGATGCCGTCGCGGCTGACCAGGCCGAGCGTCGGTTTGATGCCGACGATGCCGTTGATTCCCGACGGGCATATCACAGATCCGTCGGTCTCGGTGCCGACCGCCAGCGCGCTGAGATTGGCGGCTACCGCTACGGCGGAACCACTCGACGAGCCGCAGGGATTTCGGCGCAGGTCATACGGATTCTTCGTCTGCCCGCCAATGCTGCTCCAGCCGCTCGACGATCGCGAGGAGCGAAAATTCGCCCACTCGCTAAGATTGGTTTTCGCCAGGATTACCGCGCCCGCGTCGCGCAGTCGCGTGACCAGGAACGCGTCGTCGGGTGCGTGATGCCCGGCCATTGCCAGCGACCCCGCGGTCGTCTCCATCTGGTCGCCGGTATCGATGTTGGCTTTCAGCACGACCGGGATGCCGTGCAGGGGCCCACGCGCGCCGCCGGCTGCGCGTTCCGCATCGAGTGCGTCAGCGATAGCGAGCGCGTCAGGATTCAGCTCGATGATCGAGGCAAGTCGGGAGCCGCCCTGATCGATCGCCCGAATACGTGCGAGGTAGTACTCGACGAGTTCCCGCGATGTCAGCTCGCCCCGAGCCATCATCGCCTGCATGGTGGGCACGTCGTATTCGTTGAGCTGCATCCGTTCACGCGGATCACAGGCGGAAGCAGCCAGGCAGGCAATCAGGCAGGCAATAAAAAGACGATTCATGCCGATAGATCGTTTATGAAACAGGCAGCTGAGCGTAGTTGCGCGGGGCTGGCGGCGCAAATTACGCGTCGGGCTGCAGATTCGAATGCCGACGCTGAAAAAGCCATGGATGGCTTTTTCAACAGACTCCTAGTCCGGCTTGCGGAAGCGGAATACGAACCGGTCGGTTCTTCCCCTGACCGATGGGTCCGCCATGTTCTTGCCATAGTCGTCGTCCATGTTGCGCAGGATTTCCGACTTGCCATCGAACACGAAGCCGGCTTTGCCAAGGTCAGCAAGTACGATCTCCGGGTCGATGCGATGCAGCGTGCCACCGGTTTCTCGCGGCGACCCGGCTTCGGCATAGTGGTCGACCACGCCCAGCACCGCGCCGGGTTTCATCGATTGGTACAACTCGGCAAGCAGCATGGGACCGTCAATTTTGGGCCAGCCGTTCTTGCTATCGACATAGAAGATGTCATGAAAGGCCAGGATCATCAGCACCGCGTCGAATTCACCGGCCGGCAAGTCCAGCTCGTTGTTCTCGGCCATGAGAATTTGCACGTTGGGCAGACGGTTATCGGCATAACGATTCGTCGCTTCGTCGCCGACAAATTGTGCGTACGCCGCATTGGTATGGGAGACCACCCGTCCGGACTCTCCGACGACGCGGGATGCGAGCTCGGTGTAATAACCGCCGCCGGAGAACATGTCGAGCACGGTCATGCCGGGCTTTATGCCGAAAAACCCGAGGACTTCGCCCGGCTTCCGACCGGCATCGCGGGCGATGTCGCGCTCGCTGCGGTCGGCATGGTTGACAGCGGCGTGATACACCGACACCCGTGGCGCGGGCGAATCCTGCGGTGCCGGGCCCGAATCAGCGACATTGCCGCCATCGGCGGGGCCCCCGGAACATCCGCCGAGAACGACCAGGAAAACGAATATGAGCGCTGTGGGTCGCATGATGAATCCTGCTGGCAATGGGTATGGCGGGTATAGACTCATCATTCCACGCAAAGTGCCGGTTATGCAAAATCGTTCGCAGACCTTTCGAACGGGCAAAGAAAAAGCCCCGCTTGGGGCGGGGCTAATGACTCTTTTTATTATAAAGAGGTAACTGTTAATTCGGTAACCAGATACAGACTTATTATTATTATTGGATCTGGATCTTATTATTGTTTTTATTGTTCTTCTGGCGTCTAAATCCTGTATGTATCGATTGTCCGGTTACCGTTTCCAGTTACACTTCGCTTGGGCAAGCTATATAAGGCAAGTCCTGTGCCAACCTCAAGAAAAGTGTTTTATTTCAAGGGTATATAGAAAATCCTGAGACTTCTGGATGAGCCGCAAAACGTCATTTGTAAAAAATTTCGACGAAAATGCTGCACCTGCACACAATTTGTTAGAAAACAACAACTTATAAGCAATTGATAATGAAGTCTTTTTTGCGACTTTTTGTCGCCATATGGCGACAGGTTACGGGTCGGAAATGCCGTTTTATGTTTAGTTTTCCGGGCTTCCGTGCACTACCTCGAAGAAATTGCGCATTTTGTCAAATTATCCGACGCCTCAGCGGCCGGTCGCCCGCTCCAGCAGGCCGGACAAACTGAAAAAGCGACCGTTGCGCATCACGCCAACGATGTTCGAGGCGGTCTGCGGCGCCTCGAGCGGATCGCCCGTCACCATCACCAGGTCTGCCAATGCGCCCGGCGTCACCGTGCCAAGCTCGTCCTGCAGCCCGAGGGTGGTTGCAGGCGCGCGACCAACCGCCTGCATCACCTGGATTCCCGGCAAGCCGGCAGCACCCAGCGCGAGTATCTCGGCATGCAGCGCAAGTCCGGCCGGCAATCCGTTCGGTTTGCTGCCCGCGACGATGGTCGAATCCTGGCCAAACAAGCGTGGCGCGCCGGCGATGCGTCGCTTGCCGGGGCTGCGATGACCCAGTTCCTGCGCCTGCCGGCTATTGAACAGCTGCGTGAGCCCCGGCGTACCGGCATCCGCCAGGCCGGACACCAGGGTCAGGGGGCCGCTGCCGGTAGCTAACAGCAGATCCTGGTAGCGCTTGCCGCCAGGCGAACTCGGCAGGGTATCAGCGCCCAGTAACAGATCGGCGCCCAGCCCGAGCCCCAGTGCCCAGTTCCTTGCCAGCACCGGAATGCCGCGGCTCTGCAGCTTGCGTACGGCGTCGCGTTGACCGGCGTTGGCAGCCCCGCCCGACCCAACTGTCACCAGGACCGCGTCGATATCCGCGGCCGCCTGGCCCATATCGGCGGCGCGCAAGAGCCGTGGCCCCGGCGTGGCTTCACTGTCCCAGAGAGCGGCTTCAGCCGGCAGCGAGTCCGCGTCGCTGACCAGAGTCGTAACGCCGTACGCCAGCAGGCGGGCCCCCAGTGTCGCGAGGTCGCCATCCGGTATGGACGCGTAAATATCGATGTATCCGGGCAGGATGGTGACGTTGCCGAGCTCGAGGACGACGGCGTCGGTGTCGCGCAAATCGTGTCCCACCGCTACGATGCGTGGACCGTCGACGAGAATGTCTACGCCTTCGCGATAGCGCCAGCCGTCGAACACTCTCCCGCTGCGCACGATGAATTTGCTCTCGGGGGGATCGCGCAACGGCAATGCTGGCCGGCGTACGGCTCGAGCCTGGCGATCCCCGGCACGGCCGACCGGTGCACGGAAGTGCAGCTGCCTGGCTTCGCGGCTGTCGAATGCCCGGGATTTGATCATGCCGTCGGCCGTGTAGATGAAATTGTGCCGGTCGATCCAGCTGGCCGGGGCGAGGAAAAAATCTTCGCCGTCCGCCAGCGGCATCTCGAGTGGCGGGTCTGCGAGGATCACCATGCGCATCAGGTAGCGGTCGCGCTGGTGCCGCAGAAATGTGATCAGGCTTCCGTCGGGTCGCCACGCGGGCGACGATAGCGGCGTGTCGGAGTACAGCAGCTCTTCGTCTGGCGCGCCATGGCGGCGGAGCATGAGCGACCATTGACCCTGGAAACGCCGAACGTAGACCAGGTGGCGGCCGTTGGCCGACCAGGCCGCCTCGGTTTCGTCGCCGGGATGATGGGTAAGGCGCCAGGACAATCCGGTCTGCAGATCCATCTCCCAAAGATCGAGACCGCGGCCGTGCCGCTCCGAGGAAAACACGATGCGCGTACCGTCCGGGTGCCAGGACCCCTGCTGGTCTGAAAAGACCGTGGTCGACAGGCTGCGGATCTCCTGCGTGTCCAGTCGCAGCAGCCACAGCGTCGTGCCCGCAGGTGAGCTTGCCTGGTAAAGGATAGCCTGGCCGTCGGGCGCCCAGCGTGGAAAGCGAACGGGCAGCAGGCTGTCGCCTGCGATCGCCGCCTGGCCGCCGGTGGCGGGCAATACCCAAAGGCTGCCCAGCAGGTCCATGGCGATCCGTTCGCCGGTGGGCGACACCTGGGCAGCGATGTTCGTGCCCTGCGACAGAAATACCTGCGGCTGCGCCAGCTGTGACGCCAGGAGAAACACGAGGGCGGCTGCACGACGCGCCACTTTTTATCCCGCGGTGTCCACGGTCAGGCCCAGCAACTGCTCGCCGTCGGTGTCGAAACTGACCTGCATGGGTTGGCAGCATATCTGGCAGTCTTCCACGTACGACTGACCGCCCGCAGACAGGTCGATGACAATGTGCATTGGCTCCGCGCAATACGGGCAGCTAATCCGCCGGTCGACGAGTGGATCATCCATGCCGTTACCCGGTGCTGGCGGTCAGGGCTGCAGGCGCGTGCCGGTCCAGGGCGCAACCGAAAACCCGTGGTCCGAAGCCTGCACGATTTCCCGTTGCCACAGGGCACGGTCATGAATGCGGTCGACACCATTGATCCAGAGCTCGATCGAGCGCGCCCAGATACGAATGCCCCCCCAGTGCGGCGGACGCGGTATCTCCGGTATGTCATCGCTATTCAGTGTGCCGGTGCCGTCGCCGAATTCGAGGCCGAGCAATTCGCCCCGTTCGCGAATCTGCGCAAGCAGCGCAGCCCGCGATTCGATGGGCCGGCTCTGGTCGCTGCCCCAGGCGCCGAGCTGACTGCCCCATTCGCGACTGGCAAAGTACGCGTCGCTCTCGCTTTCCGGTGCGAGCACCGCCTTGCCTTCGATGCGAATTTGTCGGCCGAGGCTGTCCCAGTGGAAAACGGCACAGACGTTGGCGTTGCCGAGCAGTTCGCGCGTCTTGCGCGACTCGTAGTTGGTGTAGACGACAAAATACCCGGGATCGGGCACGAAATGTTTGCACAGAACGACCCGCGCCGACGGCTGCCCGGTTGCCGAAACCGTCGCCAGCGTCAGCGCGTTGGGATTCTTTTGTACGTTGGCAGACGTCGCTTCCTTGATCCAGGCGTCAGCCCAGTGCATGGGATCGCCAGGCAGTTCGTCGGGCAGACGGTCCGCTAGCATTTGATCGTTCACGGTAACTCCGGGTTTGCTGCATCTCGAGCATCGCATGCGCGAGGTTTCGCCAGGACAGGCAGCCTACCAAACCGCAACGCGTGGATCATCATGACGAACAGAAAACGCCGCCCTCGCGCCGCGGGTCGGCGGCCACGTTGAACCCTCCCTGTTTGTCAAACAGCGCCGCGCCGACACCGCCGAAATACATACCGCGCTCGGGAAACTCGCGCAATGCAATGTTCGACGACGGCAAGTCGAGGCCCGGTTCGGTGGCCACCACGGGCCGACCGTTGCCAAAATCGAAATGCAGGCGAGGGTGAGCGATCGCGTCGGCGAGCGGCAGCCCGAGTTGCATATAGTTGACGAAAAACTGATGCAGCGCGGTGGTAATGCGATCGGCACCCGGAGAACCGGCAGCCATTACCTTCTGCTTCCGCCGGGCGATGCTGGGTGCCATGTTGGAGGGCAAGCGGGCGCCGGGCGGCGATGCATCCAGGCCACTGCGGTTGAGCTCGAGTTCTCCGAGGCAGTTGTTCAGCCAGAGACCTGTCCCGGCGGGCATTTCTCCCGAGCCATAGCCGGACGAAGCGGTTATCGCGCAGGCGATGCCCGAATCGTCCACAGCCGACGTGTGCACCGTTGAGGACGACGCCCAGCGCATGGCCAGTTGCCGGCTGCGCGCATCCGCCAGCAACGATGCCACCTCGGCGTCGATGTCATCGGCAATTTCGAGCTTGTCCCTGCGGTAACTCAGTGCCCAGCGTTGCACTTCGATTAACTGCCGCAGGCTGTCAGGCGTCCATCCCGATACCGGCGATTTTTCGAAGGCGAGCAACATGGCACCCAGCACAGCGCCACCCACTGCCGGTGGCGGGTTGCTCGCGATCGTCCATCCAGCGAGATTCACTTGCAGGGATTCGCGGGCCAGCGGCTTGTAAGATTTCAGATCGGCGAACGTGAGCAGGCCGCCATTGTCGCTGACGTGTGCGGCGATGCGCCGTCCGAGGCCACCTTCGTAAAACTCGCGGCTGCCCTCCTGAGCGATTGCCTCCAGGCTGTCCGCGAGTTGCGGCACGACGATCATTGCGCCGCTGCTTTTGAGCTCGCCATCGACATCGTGCAGCGCACGATGCCCGTCGCGGCTGCGGCCGAAAATCGTGTCACCGGAATAGCGCAGGTAATAATGACAGGCTGACGACAGCGGAAAGCCATCGCGTGCCGCGCGGATAGAGGGTTGCAGCAACCGTTTCCACGGCACGGAACCGTAACGACGTGCCGCGAGGTCCACCGCGGCCAGCGATCCGGGTACTCCGATGGACTCCGGTCCTGCCAGGGTCGTGACACCGCCACCGTATTCCATGACTACCGAATCGCCGCCTTTGTGGCGATGCCCCTCTGGCAGGCCCTTGCCGGGGATGGCGACGTTGCCATCGATAGTGACCGGGGCCTCACCGGGAACCCAGACCGTCACATAAGCGCCGCCGGCAAGCGCACAAACACCCGGTTCGGTGTTCATAGTGAGCATGGCGGCGGCGATCGCGCAGTCCACTGCATTGCCGCCGGCCTCGGCAATTTCCTGCGCCGCCAGTGCCGCCAGCGACGATGTTGTTGCGACAGCGACCTTCATCCCGGGTACCGACGCCCGCCTGTTATTTCGCGGTGCGACAGCGACGGGTCGTCATCAGAAGTGAATGACTGAACGAATGCTTTTGCCCTCGTGCATCAGATCGAACGCCTTGTTGATATCCTCCAGTGGCATGGTGTGTGTTATGAACTCGTCGACCTTGATGTCGCCATTCATATACTGCTCCACCATGCCGGGGAGCTGCGTGCGGCCGCGCGTGCCGCCGAACGCCGTACCGCGCCAGACGCGCCCGGTTACAAGCTGAAACGGCCGCGTGCGGATTTCCTGGCCGGCACCGGCGACACCGACGATGACCGATTCGCCCCAACCCTTGTGTGCACATTCCAGAGCTGCGCGCATCAGGTCGACGTTGCCGACGCATTCGAATGAGTAGTCGACCCCGCCGCCGGTCATGTCGACGATGACTTCCTGAATTGCTGCGTCATGCTTACTCGGGTTGACGGTATCCGTCGCGCCCATTTGCGTCGCGAGTTCGAATTTGTCCTCGTTGATATCGATGGCGATGATACGGCTGGCCTTTGCCATCGTTGCACCCTGGATGGCGCTTAGCCCGACCCCGCCGAGGCCAAATACGGCGACCGTCGCGCCCGGCTCGACTTTCGCCGTGTTGAGTACCGCGCCGATGCCCGTGGTAATGCCGCAGCCGAGCAGGCAGACTTTTTCCAGCGGTGCCTTCTTGCTGACTTTCGCCAGCGAAATGTCGGGCAGCACGGAATATTCGCTGAACGTGGACGTACCCATGTAGTGGTAGATCGTTTTGCCGTCGCGGGAAAAACGCGATGTTTCATCCGGCATCAGGCCGCGCCCCTGGGTGACGCGAATTTTCTGGCAGAGATTCGTCTTGCCCGAAGTACAAAAGCTGCATTCACCGCACTCGGGCGTGTAGAGCGGGATCACGTGGTCACCCGGTTTCAGGCTCGTTACGCCCGCGCCGACCTCTTCGACGATTGCGCCGCCTTCGTGGCCCAGGACGGCAGGAAATATGCCCTCCGGATCCTCGCCAGACAGGGTGAACGCGTCGGTATGGCAGACGCCGGTTGCAACATTGCGTATCAGGACCTCACCTTCTTTCGGTCCGTCGATATCAATCTCCTGGACGTCGAGAGGCTTGCCGGCCTCCCAGGCAACAGCGGCTCGGGTCTTCATGATTCGATCCTTTTGTTATTGGTAAACATCTCGTGGGCTGAACGTTGCATTCGCCGTCTGGCGATATTCGCACGATTCGGTGTGTTGCAGCCAGAGTGCGCGCGCTGAGCAACCCGAAGCGCGTTCAGCTCATGTTCAGAAAATTAAGAAAAACAGATACTTGCATTCAGTTCGCGTTCACCGTGGGGACGCTAGTGTGGAATCGTGCCATCAGCAAAGGAGGCCGTCATGAATCAGATAGTGAAACGATTTGCTAAAGGAGTAGCGTGGTCAGTCATCGTCCTGGCAGGCAGCGGCATCGCCGCAACGCCGGACGCATCCGCACACGGCGTGCGGGACTCGCGCTTTGTCATCAATGTCGAGCACAGGAACCGGCACGCGGTCCGCCACATGCCGCGCTGGTTGCGTCGTAATTACAATTTCCGACGCTGGTATGTGCACCAGCAGCACCGGCTGCCGCGGCGTGCGAGCTGGGGTCGTTTGTACGAGATGTATCTTTACGACACGCGCCGTTTTCGCCGGGCGTGGCATCGCCGCTTTGACCACGGCCACGACTGGCGCGACCAGCCACGCCGCGGAGACCGCGACGACAACCGACGCCGACGTGGCTAGCGTGTGAATTCGATTGGTTGCGTCTGAAAGCGATCGCTTGCAAAGGCCCGGACCATTGATTGGTCCGGGCTTTTCTTTTACAACCGGTTACACGAAAACACGATGGTAACCATGATGGACCTCGAACAACTTCGTACGAGCCTCTCCGATGTCGATCGCAAGCTCATCGAACTGGTCGCCGAGCGGCAACGAATCGTCTCGGACATCGGCCAAAACAAGCGATCGACCGGGCGTGCAACGCGCGATTACGTGCGCGAGAAGGACGTACTCGACCGCGCCCGCAGCCAGGCGTCGTCGCTCGACGTCGATCCGGGGCTTGCCGAAGAAATCCTGCGGTCGCTGATTCGCTCTTCCCTGGAACACCAGGAGCGCGATCGGGTGGCCGCCGAGGGCAAGGGCGATGGACGCCGCGTGCTGGTCATCGGCGGCGCCGGAAAGATGGGTGGTTGGTTTACCGACTTCTTTCGCTCGCAGGGATTCACCACGCATATCGCGGATCCTGGCGTCAACAACGGCGACGGCGAATTCAGCGACTGGTGCGACGCGGGTACGGACTACGAGGTCATCGTCGTCGCTGCGCCACTCGCTGAATCGGGGCGCATCCTGGAACAACTCGCCGCAGCGCAGCCTTCCGGCCTGGTTTTCGATATTGGCTCACTGAAAACACCGCTGCGGCACGGCCTCAATGCGCTGGCGCAAGCCGGGTGCAACGTCGCATCGCTGCATCCCATGTACGGACCGGATACCCGGCTGTTGTCGGGACGCCACCTCATTTTCGTGGATGCAGGCTCTGCCGGGGCGACGGCAGCGGCAAAGGAGTTGTTCGCATCGACCATGGTCGAACAGCTCGATATGGGGCTGGATGACCACGATCGGCTGATCGCCTATGTCCTCGGGTTGTCGCATGCGCTGAATATCGCGTTCTTTACCGCGCTGGCGGAAAGCGGCGAGGCCGCGCCGAAGCTGGCGCGCCTGTCGTCCACGACATTCGACGCGCAGTTGCTGGTATCGGCTGCCGTCGCCCAGGACAACCCGAACCTGTATTTCGAGATACAGAATCTGAACGAATTTGGCCTGGAGCCGCTCGAGGCGCTTTACGAAGCGGCAGGCAGGATTCGCAAACTGGTGGCCCGGGGAGATCAGGAAGGCTTTGTACAGCTGATGGAAAACGGGCGCGAGTACCTCAAGCTGCGCGAATAGCGGCGAGGGGTAAACTTGCATCATGCGGGGGCTGCGATGCAGACCCGGTGCAACGACTTGCCGTCGCATTTTTGGTAAAAGGCAGAATACTGGAACAACGAGAGCAAACGCGTCCATGACCAGCATCGAAGTCCTCTCGACAAGCCTGGAACAGGCGCACGATCAACTGGCCTTGTTGACGGAAGAGGTCGAACGCAACATGCATATTCTGCGC
>JAHHOT010000070.1 GCA_018677555.1 Gammaproteobacteria bacterium
ATATCGTGAAGAAGACTGCGCCGAGGATCAGTGAAACGATCAGTCCGATGTCTCCGAACTGTTTGACGAAGCTTTCCGCGAATGCCGCTTCCGTCGAAGTCTTGGTTTCGTTCGGCGAGTTCGCGAACTGGGTGTCGATGGCGTCGGCGACCGCCGCAGGATCGCCGCCCGGCGCGACCTTTACGACGAACCACCCCATCGTGCCTTTGCCGAACGCACGGCCTTCCTCGAAGTAGTCGTAGTGCATCAGCATCAGCAGGCTGTTGCCGCGCGGGTCCTCGTTATCGAACACGCCGGCGATTTCGAAATCCCACACCTGGCTGCCGCTGACGTTGGTCCAGATTGACGAGTGAACAGGTATACGATCGCCGACCGTCCAGCCGTATCGTTCGACGAGGTCCTTGCCGACAATCGCGCTGTCGCGCGTGCGCACCCAGCGCTCCCGATGCTCGTCGGAAATCGCCAGCTCGGGATACATCTCGAGATAATCCTCAGGGTCTACCGGAAACTGCGGGAACTGGTTCTTCGGGTCCTGGTAGTAACCGCCGAACCAGTTGACGTTGGCGACGCCCTCGACGCCGGGCAGCGCCCTGATTTTCGGCAGGTAAGCTGCAGGCAAGGAGTTGATCAAGGAAATCTTGTCGATGACCACCAGCCGGCTGGCATTTGCAAGATCGGCGCCGCCGGTCAATGCCTGGTTCAGCGCACTCAGCAAGCCGAACAGCAGGAACGCAACGAACACCGACAGAATCGTCAGGAGGGTTCTGATCTTCTTGCGCCAGAGGCTCTTCCAGATGAGGTAGAAATATTTCATGCGGCAAGCTCCGCCGTTAACGTGCCCTTGTCCATGTGCAGTGTGTGTTTCGCATACTCTGCGGCGCGCCCGTCGTGCGTCACCATGATGATCGTCTTGCCGTGATCGCGATTAAGCGCTTGCAGCAATTGCAGGATCTCGTCCGCCGTCTCGCGGTCGAGGTCGCCGGTGGGCTCGTCGCAGAGCAACAGCGTTGGGTCCGAAACTATGGCCCGCGCAATGGCGACGCGCTGTTCCTGGCCGCCCGACAGCTCACGCGGATAATGGGAAGCGCGATCTTCGAGCCCGACAATGGACAGCGCCGTCGTGGCGCGTTTTGCGCGCTCTTTCGAACCCAGGTTTGTCAGCAGCAGCGGCAGTTCGACGTTCTTCTGCGCCGTCAGCACCGGCAGCAGGTTGTAGAACTGGAAAATGAACCCGACATGACGCGCGCGCCACCTGGACAGCTGCCCGGAGGACATGCTGTGCAGCGCCGAATCGCCGACCCGGACGGTTCCCGAAGTCGGCTTGTCGAGCCCGCCGAGCAGGTTCAACAGCGTCGTCTTGCCGGAGCCCGACGGCCCCATGAGTGCGAGGAAATCGCCGTCCTCGATCGTGAGGTCGAGTTTATGCAACACCTCGACACGTTCTTTGCCCTTCTGGTAAGTCCGGCTGATGTCATTGAGCACGACGAGATCCGTCATGGAACCCCCTGTTACTGTTGTTATTGATCCCGGACCGGCTGTCCGGCACTGAGTTCGCCTTCCGCTGCGAGGACGATTCGGTCCCCTGCCCCGAGTCCGGTCAGCACCTGCACACCGCGCGATGACCGCTGACCGACCGTCACCGGGCGGCGTTGCACGGCATCGCCGCGGACAATCCAGACGTAATTTCCTTCCCCGTCACTGCGCAGCGCGCCATCGGAGATATACAGCGACGCCTGTTGCGGACGGTCATCGTTGGTCGACTCGTCGAGAAATGCAACCTTTACGCCCATGTCGCGCAGGATGCGCTCGTCGCGTTCCAGGAATCCGATGCGCACCCTGACAGTGGCTTTCTGACGATCTGCGGTCGGCACGATTGCAATGACGCGGGCCGGTATCTTCCAGTCAGGATAGGCATCGAGCGTTGCCGTTACCGGCTGCTCCGGATAGACCCGCTGGATGTACGCTTCGTTTACGTCAACCTCGATCTCCAGCGATTCCATGTCCACGATCGTGCAAATGCCGGTACGGGTGAAACTGCCGCCGGCCGAATTGGGGGAGATCATTTCTCCCGGCTGTGCATTCTTGGTCACGACGACTCCGGCGAACGGCGCGCGAATAGTCGTCTTGTCCAGCTGATCCTGCGAAACCTCGAGACGGCGCTGCGCCACCGTTACATTCTCCTGCCCTGTCTGCAGCCGTGCGCGCAGCGTCTCCGCGTTGGCGCGCGCAGCATCCAGCTCACTCGCACTTGCCAGCTTGCGACCTGCAAGCTCCTCGAAGCGCTTCAGTTCGAGCTCGGCCTGCGTCAACTGTGCCTGCGTCTCACTGAGCTGCGCCTTTGCCGACACCAGTTGCGCGCGCGAAAGTGCCAGCTGCGCCATTTGCATGCTGTTGTCCAGGTAGGCAACGACCTGGCCCTCTTCGACGATCATGCCTTCCTCGATCAGCACCTCGAGGACTTTGCCGGAGATTTCCGACGAGACCGTTGCCTGGCGGCGTGCCACGACATAGCCCGAACCGTCCAGGACGCTCGCCCCGCCGCCGCTTTCCTGCGCGAGCCGCACCGTCTCGGTTGTAACCGGAACAGCACTGTCGGTGAGCGCGCGCAGGCCGAACCACGCAATGGCGAGCGCCACAACGGCGCCCGCCAGCCACAGGGGCCAACGAGCAGGCGTTTCGGGTTGCTCCGACCGATCGATACGAAGTTCGGCCAATCGGTCTATTTTGTCATTCACGGAGAGGTTGCGGTCCGCTTGCGGCACGAACCGCGAAGTTTATCGTTTTCGCAGCGGAGCTGGCCAGTCGATGTCAGTACCGCACCAGCGCAGATCCCCAGGTGAAGCCGGCGCCGAAGGCCTCGAACAGCAGCAATTCGCCGCGTTTAATGCGACCGTCTCTCACGGCGACATCGAGCGCGAGCGGAATCGACGCACTGGACGTGTTCGCATGTTCATCAACGGTCACGACCACGCGCTCCATCGGCAGCTCGAGTTTTTTGGCGGCCGCCTTGATAATCCGGAGATTGGCCTGGTGTGGCACCAGCCAGTTGATGTCCTTCTTCTCGATGCCATTGCCTGCAATCGTCTCCCGCGCGATGGCACCGAGCGTGCCGACCGCTTTGCGGAATACCTCGTTGCCTTTCATCTGGATGAACGCAGCTTCGGCGCGAACGACGTCGTATCCCGTAGAGATGCCCTGCGGCACGTGCAGCAATTCCGCGAACTGGCCGTCGGCATGCGAATGGGCGGAGTAGATGCCGGGCTCGTCGGACGCCTGCAACACGATCGCGCCGGCGCCATCACCGAACAGCACGCAGGTGCCGCGGTCGTTCCAGTCGATGATGCGCGAATATGTTTCTGCGCCGATCACCAGCGCGCAGGCCGCGCCGCCCGTGCGAATAAAGCGATCGGCGATATCCAGCGCATAGATGAATCCCGAGCACGCCGCGTGTACGTCGAATGCCGGGCAGTCGTGAATGTCGAGCTGGCGCTGCACCAGGCAGGCACTGCTGGGGAATACCTTGTCGGGCGTCGTGGTAGCCAGGACGATGAGATCGACATCCGATGTCGTAACGCCGGCGGCATCGATTGCGCGCCTCGCTGCTGCAAGCGCCATGTCTGACGTGGTTTCGTCCTCGGCGGCAACGTGCCGACGCTTGATCCCGGTGCGCTCGCGAATCCACTCATCGGAGGTCTCGACCAGACTTTCGAATTCCTCGTTGGTCATGACCCGTTCAGGCAGGTACCCGCCGGTACCGGCGATTCTCGAAAATGTCATCGGGAAGGTCCCTTGCCGCCGTGAGCGGATTATGCCTTCACTGCCGAATGATATCCGCTATTTCGCGAATCGTCGGGTGCTCGAACAGGTCGTTGATGTCGACCTTGCCCGGAAAACGTGTATCCACCGCGATGCTGATCTCGGTGAGCGTAATCGAGCTTACGCCGACCTCGAACAGGTTGTCGTCCGGACCGATGACGACTTCTCCCGCTTGCTCCCGGCAAATATCGAGCAACTCCTGGACGAGCGGATCGCCGTCCTGTGCTTCAGCCTGGCCAAGCTGCCTCAGCGTTGCCACAACCTCGTCGAAGTCACCGTTGGCGTATTCTTTTGCAAGCTGCGCACGCTGCACTTTGCCGCTGGTGGTCTTGGGAATTCGTCCGACCGGAATGACATGATCGACTTCGAGCCCGGTATTCGATGCAACGACCGACCGTACCTGCTGCGCGATTTCGACAAAGGATTCCAGGTCCTGCCGATAAAGCAGGAATACGATGATCTCCTCGACGGAAGCGGAGGGCCTGCGGATGCTCGTGACGACAACCTTGCCGAGATCGAATTCGTCGAGGTCGCATACGACCGACTCAATGTCGTGCGGGTAATAATTCTGACCGTTGACGATGATGATGTCTTTGGAGCGACCGGTAACGAAGAGATCGTCGCCGATCATCATGCCGCAGTCGCCCGTGCGCAGCCACTGGCCGTCGGCAAACAATTGCGCCTGCACTTCCGGATTGTTGTAGATCCCCGTCGTTACGCTATCGCCCCGAATCTGAATGTTACCGACATGGCGCGCCGGCAATTCCCGGTCGTCATCGTCGGTGATGCGCAACTCGGTATCACGCACCGGGTAACCGACATTGACGAACGACACTGCGTCAGGATCGTCTTCCATCGTTTCCCGGCAGGGCTCACCGATACGAAGACTGTGGCGATCCACGATCACGCGCGAGTATTCGGTGCCGGGGTACGGCAGCGTTACACCCAGCGTCGCTTCGGCCAGGCCATACACCGGGCACATGACTGTGCGCTTCAGCCCGAACGGGGCCAGTGCCTGCAGAAACTGTTCGCACAATTCCCACGATATCGGCTCGGCGCCATTCAGCAACTGCTTGACCGATGACAGGTCGATGTTGCCGATGCCGCGTCGTTCAAACACTTTCAGGAAATGCTTCAAGCCGAAGTTGGGTGAGCACAACTGCGTTGCCCGGTACTCGCTGGCTTTCAACATCCAGAGCAGCGGCCTTCGCACGAAAACGCTGGTATCCATGATCGCGTGCGACATCTGGGACGCGACCGCCGTCAGGTGATACCCGATCAGACCCATATCGTGTGTCAATGGCATCCAGCTGAGGCTGTAGTCGTCGGTATCCCAGAGAACCCGCTCGCACAGCGCGCGCAAGTGTGTGGTGAGATTGTGGTGAGTCAGGCAAACCCCCTTGGGGTCGCTGGTCGAGCCGCTGGAATACTGTATGAATGCAATGTTGTCGCGTTCGGGAACCACCCGTTTCGGCTCGAGGCCAGCACGCACATCCGCATCTAGCACGGCGCGTTCGTCGAGCAGTCGCCCCTCCGCTGCCATTCCTTCCGTCGCGGCAAACCTTTTCAGGCGGCCAAGGAGACCGGACTCGGTATACAGCGATCCGCTGCGAAGCTGTCGCAAAATGCGAAAAAGCTTCAGCCGGTGTTCGTCGCTGATGCCGACAGCAACCGGGACAGGTACAATCCCGCCGAGAATGGCCGCCCAGAACGCTATGACGAAGCGTTGGTTGGAGCGTGTATAGATCACCAATTCGTCGCCGGCACCTATACCGTGACTCTGCAACGCCGCCAACAACCCGTTCGCCTCGTCCCACAGCCGCGCGTAGCTGAGCACCGATTCATCCTTGTCGCCGTCGATAAAGCGAATGTGCCGGTCCGTTTGGAGGACCTGTTGCAACATGTCTGTCAGGCTGGCGTACAGCATGGGAGTTCCGATGTGGATGTGAGCCGCAACTCAGGTTGATTAAAACTTTGATTTCAATAGAAAAAAAATGCCCGCCCTGCGAGCGATGGCGCAATATTACATGGACGGCGGGCGCAGCGGTAGCGCCGACCCTTGCGCGCGTGCCTGTTCATGGGTCGTTCATGTCACCTGTTCCATGCTGTATATCTGCGCACGTGCTGCCCGGATCGGGCACGGTGGGCGCATGAGCAACGACACGAACACAGCAGGGACCGACGATGTCGAAGGCAGGCGCAACAAGAAATCATCGCGACAACTTACGCTCGGGCGTCGCGTCGTGTATTTCTTCGGCTATTACGTCCTGCGCTTCGTTGCATCCGTCATGTGGAAAAGCTACCGGATCGAACGCGTCATCGGCCAGGACATCGTCGATGAGGTGTCGAGCGACGGGCATGCCTATCTGCCCTGCTACTGGCACAAACAGCTCCTGGTCGGCAACTTCATGATTCGCGACTGGATGTCGCGTGGTTTCCGCGCCTGCTTCATCATCTCGGCATCCGTGGATGGCGATGTCCCGGCGCGTATTGCGCGCGCATGGGGGGCCGAGGTCATTCGCGGCTCCGCGAGCCGTGCGGGTACGCTGGTGCTTCGCGACCTGCACGAAAAGGCGAAGCGAGGGGTGTCCTTCGTGACCGCGCCGGACGGGCCGAACGGCCCGATTTTCGAATTCAAGAGGGGCATCGTGCTGATGGCCCGTATTGCCGGGATCCCGGTCGTCCCGATCGCCTGTGCCGCGGACCGTGCGTGGTATCTCAGTCGCTGGGACGAATTCATGGTACCAAAGCCTTTTGCGCGGCTCGTGCTCGCGGTCGGGCACCCCATCAGGATCCCGCCGGGCACGCCGATGGACGAGCTGGAGGACTACCGCCAGGAGATGGAGAATGCAGTAAATCGCCTCATGGAAGAGTCCAACGCCGTATTCGACCATGCGAAGGAGTCGTAAGTGAATTTCGCGAACCGGAAAATCGCCCGGCCGATAGTCGCCTGTCTGGCATGTGCATTCTCATTACTGCCCTTTGCAGCCGCTGCGGAAGAGCAGGCAATTACGCCGCATATCGCGGAATACAAGGTCAAGGTCAACGTGCTGAGCGGGCGCCTGCGCTCGGAGGTGCGGCTGACCGACGAAGGTTACTCCGCCCACTCGACGCTCGAGGCCGCCGGATTCGCGAGCATCTTCGTGCGCGGCGATGTCAGTGAGCGTTCCGTCTTCGCCGCCGATGCGGACGGAATCCGACCCTTGCGCTACTCCTCCGAAGACCGCATCTCCAAAGAAGACAAGTTCATGGACTTCGTCTTCGACTGGAGCAGCAAGCAGGTAACGGGCACGATAAACGACGAAGAAATCGCCATGGACCTGGACGGACCGGTTCACGACCGCGTGTCGATCCAGTACGAACTGATGCTGGACCTCCTGAATGGCCGACAAAGCGGCGAATACCTGTTGCTCGACGACTTTGAATCGAAGCTTCTCGAAGTGACCAACGTCGGCACGAGAACCGTGAAAGTGCCGTACGGCAAATTCGAGGCCGTGGGCATACAGCACCGCAAGAAGAAGTCGAAATCCGAGCGGCTAACGACACTGTGGTGTGTTGCCGAACTCGACTACCTGCCGGTGATGATCGAGCAGCATCGGAAGGGCAAGCTGCGGATGCGCGCGGTGCTCACACAGTATGAGCCGCTCACGCTTACGGCGGGAAACTCGC
The DNA here is from genome assembly GCA_018677555.1 of Gammaproteobacteria bacterium. GTDB lineage: Bacteria > Pseudomonadota > Gammaproteobacteria > Steroidobacterales > Woeseiaceae > JAHHOT01. The sequence goes on from JAHHOT010000070.1 coordinate 7,486, forward strand.
AGTCGGTTCTAACTGAATACGATTGATAGCTGCAGCAGCAGGAACATCGTCGCCGTCACGGCTGCTGCCAGCATCAGGCTCGCCGTCCAGCGCATGATCGTCGCTGCATAGCTCACACCGGTGAACAGCGGCGCAACGGGCAACAATGCGACGTAAGCGAGCGGCAATGCCAGGCGAGCGACTCTCGGAAAACGGTAATGCCAGGAGCGCAGTTCGTGCCGCTCCCGCATCGCAGCAACAATCGTGTCAATGTCGCCAATGCTTCGCCGTGCATGCCGCAGGGCCTCTTCGGGAGCGTGCCCGCGCTCGATAGCCTCGGCCTGCAGATCATCGAGATGGTCCTGCAATTCGAGGAGTGTGCGGCCGACCGTCCGGGGTGCGACCCCGATGGCCAGCAAGCGGCTGCGCAATCCCCGGAATGGTTTTTCACGCATGGCCCGGAGACTCCAGCGCGGCAGTGATGCCGGACTGTATGCGCTGCCACTCCGACTGCAGCCGTTGCAGGCGCTTGCGACCTTTCGCCGTCAGCGAGTAATAAACGCGGGTGCGGCCCGCCACAGCCTTGCGCTTTGCCTTCAGCGCGCCGTTCCTTTCGAGGGAGTGCAGGACGGGATAAATGACGCCCTCGCCCAGCGAGATTGCCTCGCCGGTGACGAGCCGGATCGACCTGACGAGTTCGTACCCGTACATCTCGCGCTGCGCCAGTTGCTGCAACAGCAGCAGTTCGGGAACGCCACTCATGAACGGCGGGTTTGTCTGGCCCATGCATGTCACCCCGGCACAATGACTTTTCAACATACCTAGAGCTAACAGGTATGTCAATATATACCTATTGGTTCAAGGTATGTACACTGATACTTGTTGGTTCGAGGTATATGGCCGTGCAGCACTAACGGCCAACCAGCAGATTGGGGCTCGAGTCCGGCACGCCTTGTTTCCCGCCGGGCAGACGCCGGGCTCTGCCCCATTTTACCGCGGGGCCCGATCGAAAATTTGCGTCAGCGACTCCTCCTCTCGTTTGCTGCTGCGAAAGGTGATGTGGCGGTACAGCACATCCGCATCGGGCGACAGTTCGTAACGTTCGGTGAGCTTCATACCGCTCTTGTCGAGGGTTTCCACGACATACGCGTTTCCGCTCCAGCCCGATACACGCATCGCTTCTGCGGCCCCAATATTGACCGTCCGGTTTTCGCCAAAACGAAACTCCTCCACGACGTAACGATCGAAACTGATAAACAACGCGTAAGGTGTTTGCGTCACCTTCAGCGAACTGCCGACCTGGAGGAACACTTGCACAATGCCACCCTTGGCGCGTCCGCTGCGGGAGGTGCGTCCACTCGCGCTGTTCGGACGGTAATTGTCAATGCCGTCGGTGCGATCGATCGCTTCGCGCAAACGACGCTGATTGCCGGATTCATCGGCGCGCAGCGTCCAGTAGCCGGCGAAGTCGACACCGGCAGGTGTCGTGGCGCTGTGCGGTTGCAGGATTTCCGGCTCCGCGCAAGCCGCAGCCAGCATCGCCATCAGCACAGCAGCCAATGCC
>JAHHOT010000090.1 GCA_018677555.1 Gammaproteobacteria bacterium
TCGCACGGCAACACGCCGCAAACGGTGGCTGACGCGCACCGTTTGCGCGATGGTGACTACCCGACGCGTTTCGATGATCTGGAATCCGTCGAGGACTACGATTTTGTCGTTGTCGGCTGCGGCATCGCGGGCCTTGCCGCGGGGCTGGAATACACGAAGAAACGCCGGGCGGGGCAGACCTGCCTGATGCTCGACAACCATCCGATGTTCGGCGGTGAATCGAAAGAAAACGAATTCAACGTCGATGGCGTGAGAATGATCGCGCCACAGGGTGCCAATGGTTTCTTCATACCGCCTGCTGTCGATGAGATCGACTCTGCGTACGGCGATCCGCGCTATTACGCCGAGCTGGAAATTCCGCGCGAGTTTACGCTGCGCGATTGGCCGGCAGGGCGCAAACCGTTGGGCTTTTCGCCGGACAACTACGAGTACCTGGTCAAAGGTCTGCAGGAACTCAGCAGCGTCGGTCACTACTTCAACGACGGCAACGGCACGGGCGGAACCTGGGCGATCGACATTTGGCAAAAGCGCCTGGCGAATACGCCGTTGGCGGAGACGGCGCGCGAGGAATTGCTTCGCTGGTACCACACTGGCGCCACGCGAAGCTACGCCAGCGATGCCGAGGCGATCGCGGCGCTCGACACGATGTCCTACAAGGAGTTTCTCGAGAACGAGCTCGGGTTTGGCCCGGAGGCGGCACGCTATGCCGATCTGTTTATTGCATCGGCCAGCGGCCTCGGGAGCGATGCGACCTCCGCGTACGCGGCGTACCGATTACCGCTGTCCGGTTTCATGGATATGCCGCCGGACGGGCTGCGCCGCACGTCGTTTCCCGGCGGCAATTCAGGTTTTGCCCGCTGTTTTCTCAAGCGCCTGATCCCGGATGCCATCGCTGGCGGAAATCGTTTCGAGGACATCGTCACGGGACGAATTGCGCTGTCGGCGTTGGACAGGCCCGGCGCGCCGTTGCGCATGCGCCTGAATTCAACGGTTGTGAGCGTGCAGCACGACGGAGCGCCGGATACTGCCGGAACGGTATCACTGGTCTACGTCCGCGACGGGCAGTTTCATGGGGTGCGCGCGAAAGGCGTCGTCATGGCGACGGGCGGCTGGATGAACCAACACGTCGTCAGGGACATGCCCCGCGAATTGGCGAATGCCTATGCGCAGTTTCAGTATGCGCCGTTCCTCGTCGCCAACGTGGCGCTCACCAACTGGCGGTTTTTGTACAGGCTGGGCATCACGGCGGCGATCTGGGATAAAGGGGAGGGCGATTTCGGTTATACCTGCAATATCCGCAACCCGATGCAGGTCGGCGATTACCAGCCACCGCTGGACCCGGATCGACCAACCGTTCTGTCATTCTATACACCTTATTACTACCCGGGCCTGCCGGTTGCCGCGCAGGGCGCTATGGGGCGCGCCGAGTTGCTCGGCACGTCCTACGCGGATTACGAGAACAGGATATATGCGCAGATGCTGAAACTTTTCGGCAGCCACGGATTCGATCCCCGGCGCGACGTTGCCGGGCTCATCCTGAATCGCTGGGGCCACGCGTACTCCGTGCCATATCCGGGGTTCTTTGGCGGGCATGCTGGCGCCGCGCCGCGTGATATCGTTCGCGAAGGCTTCGGCCGCATTGCTTTCGGTCACTCCGAGCTGGATGGTTTGCAGCACTATGGACCGGCGGCGGATGAGGGCCGCAGAGCTTTCCTGCAGGTGCTGAATGCCGCCTAGATTCGAAGGCTCGACATTGCAGCGATCCGGGCAGTACGACAATCAATAACGAAAGACGGAGAGACCAATGAAAGCACTCAATGCAATGCTCTATTGCAGCGTATTCGCGATCAGTCTCTTGCTTGCGGGCTGCACCCGGCCACCGGAAGTCGTTGACGGGGCCACGGTGTCACGCCCGGAATTCTCACTGACGACGAGCGAAGCATACGACCTCGAGGCTATTCCAGCGTATGCGGACAACCACGCCGCGGTGTACGAATACATCGACGAAAACCTGGATGCCCACCTGGCCGCCATACAACGCTGGTTACGGCAGCCATCGATCTCGGCGCAGAATATCGGCATTGCGGACATGGCCGGGATGCTGCGCGACGATCTTGCGAACCTGGGCTTTGCCGAGGCGGAACTTGTCCCGACGGACGGTCACCCGGGGGTGTGGGGCTACTACGATGCCGGTGCGCCGAAGACGCTGGTCGTATACCTGATGTACGACGTTCAGCCGGTGAACCCGGACGACTGGGATAGCCCGCCGTTCGAAGCAAACCTGGTCGACCATGAGCTGGGACGTGTCCTGATGGCACGCGGCGCCACCAATCAAAAAGGACCGCAGCGTGCGTTCCTGAACGCACTGGATTCGATCATCGCGGTCGAGGGCAACTTGCCGGTCAACATCATGGTTGCAGCTGAGGGTGAGGAAGAACTGGGCTCGCCCCACTACTACCAGATTATCCAGCGCTATAAAGATCGCCTGATGAATGCCGACGCGGCGCTGTTCCCGTTCAACTCGCAGCGGCCGGACGGGGCGATCTCGGTGATCCTGGGTGTCAAAGGCATTCTGTACGTCGAAATGTCATCAACCGGCGGCGGCTGGGGTGGTCCTGCTAACGCCGAGATTCACGGCTCCTACAAGGCGATCGTCGATTCACCGGTGTGGCGGCTGATCAAGGCGCTGGACTCGCTAACCTCGCCGGACGGCAACACGGTACTCGTTCCTGGTTACTACGATGGAATCATTCCACCGACCGAAGAGGAATCGCTGCTGATCAACGCCGGTATTGAACAACGGAACGACGTGCAGCAACAGGAATTACTCGGTGTCAGCCGCTGGATCGACGACAAACTGGGCAACGACGCGGTCATCGAATTGCTGTACCAGCCGACGCTGAACATCGACGGCATATGGGCTGGGTACACGGGGGAGGGCGTCAAGACCATCCTGCCGCATACCGCCGCAGCCAAGGTCGATTCCCGGCTGCCGCCAGGGCTCGATCCCGACGAGGCATTGAGAAAAATCCGCGCGTTTCTGGACGACAACGGATTCGACGACATCGAAATCAAAAAGCTCGGCGGATACCCCGCGTCGCAGACATCGGTCAGCGAAGCTGAAGTGCAGGCCGCGTTGTCGGTGTTCCGGAAATACGCCAGCAGCGTTGTCGTGCAACCACGTATTGCCGGAAGCGCGCCGTTTTACCAGTTCACGGAGGTGTTGGGCCTGCCGCTCGTCCCTGCGGGGCTGGGATTCGGCACCGGCGCCCACGCGCCGAACGAGATCATGCTGATCGAGCCGAAAGCGGGTGTCGGCGTTGCCGGCCTTGCCGATATCGAGAAGGCGTACGTCGACTTTGTCTATGCGCTGGTCGAATAGCTCCGGCGGCGACCCGTACACGATGATCATCGCTAGGAAAGCCGGCCAGTTTACTTTTTTTCGGCGAAAAACCTGCATTTTTGCGTGGTATTTGCGGATTTTTTCCGGTGTCGTTTTCTGATCGTTGCGGACTGTCGTATTATCCAGCCAGGTAAAAGAACAAGCAGAACCTGGTGAAGCTCCCGTGAACCGCCTGCAGTTGTACCTGATTTTCGTTCTGATATTCGCCGCGGCACCGGCTGCGCAGGCGGAGGCACGATACGCGCTTGTTATCGGTAATGGCGCGTACGAGAGCGTCGATCCGTTGCGCAATCCACCGAACGACGCGCGGCTCGTATCGAACGCGCTTGCGCAGGTGGGTTTCAACGTGACAACGCTGATCGACGCGGATCTCGAATCAATGGACCGCGCGGTCACCGAGTTTGCCAGGAGTCTGGATGACGCCGGGGAGAATACAGTTGGCCTGTTCTATTTCGCCGGTCATGGCATCGGCTACCAGGGTGAAAACTGGCTTATTCCGGTCAATGCCGATATTCAGCAGGCAGCACACCTCAAATATCGCACGCTGTCAGCAAATTTCGTGCAAAGCCTGATGGAAGACGCGCGCAACGCGACCGACATGGTCATCCTGGACGCTTGCCGCAACAATCCGTTTCGCAGCTTTTCGCTGTCGGGTACGCGTGCGCTTTCGCGCGGCATGACCGAGATGGACGTTGCGCCGTATGGATCCTTTCTCGCATTTTCGACGACCCCGGGTAAGGTCGCTTACGACGGAACCGGCGACTACAGCCCGTTTGCCGAGGCGTTTGCCGCGGAGGTCGCGACCAGTAATGCGTCTATTGGTGACATGATGATTGACGTTCGTGTTCGCGTGAAGGAGACCACCGAGCAACTTGGACCAGAGCCGCAAATTACCTGGGATCGAAGCTCATTGCTGGGAAAGTTCTGGTTTAATCCAGCCGCGTCTTCAGACACCCCGACATCGCCGCCTGTCGAGACCACGGCCACGGCGACTCAAGCGGTAGCCGCTGTTGCCGTGCCCAAAGAGACAGCGCCAGCGGTAGCGCCGCCGCGCCGCCAAACGGCGCTCAACTGCGCTGCCGGTCCCTACGAGTTTCCGTTACAGCCGATGGGGCACAACGGCGCCGAATGCCAGTTCGCGGGACAGTTGGCCGGGCTGGACAAGTGTGTCGTGGCGAAGGTGGAGGTCGTCGTCGGCGGACAGCGGCCCGATCACATATCGCTGAGCCGCTCTCAGTCATCAAATGACGCCGTGTATCCGCAACGTACGCCCAATACCGCAGGCGACAACCGCTGGGCTACGGTAAATCACGGGCTTAACTGCAGCTATCCACTGGGCTGTGGCAACGGCCAATATGCCGCGCTGCTCGCGGCGGCATCGGCAGCGCGTTGCGCGTCCTTCGAGGACGTACGGCTGGTTCTTTCAGTACGATAATCGCTGCGGATAACAAGCGGGCTTTCGAGGCCAGGCCAACCGTCGAACCGCCCGGCATCCGGGCGAAATCAGACGCTGCCTGTTTCAGTTGTGGCGAGCCTGACACAGCTGCTACCAGCGATTGTTAATAATTGTTGCCGGGACGCATCGCAGGCGCCACGCTTCTATAATTCGCGATCGTAAAAACCACACAGAAACCGGAGAACAACAATGTCAGTAGCCAAGATCACCGAGATCAGCGCATCGTCGAAGAAGAGTTTCGAAGATGCCATGCAGAAGGGCATCAAGAAAGCCAACGAAACTCTGGACAACATCGAAGGGGCGTGGGTTCAGGATCTCAAGGTCACCTGCAAGGACGGCAAGATCGACGAGTATCGCGCCATGATGAAAGTGACGTTCGTACTTCGCTGATAGCGAATATACAAGCATCAGGGAAAGCCGGGCAGATATTCGCCCGGCTTTTTCGTTTGTAAAACATTGTCAACAAATCACTCTGGCCGAATTCCTGGCCTTACTATCCCCGCATCCGGTTAACGCAATCATTCAAATCAGATATTACGGCGAATTCGTGTTCGCGCGTATCGCAAGGGGTAATGAGGCATGGCAAAGCGAATTGAAGATATCGAAGGTATCGGCCCGTCTATGGGCGCTGCTCTCCGTGATGCAGGCATAAGCACGGTCGACCAGCTGCTTGACACAGCGTGTGACCAACGAGGCCGAAAGTCGCTGGCTGAAAAAACGCAGATCGCCGAGTCACGGCTGCTCAGGTGGGCGAACATGGCCGATCTTTTTCGCATACGCGGAGTTGCCGGCCAGTACGCGGAGTTGCTGGAGGGCGCGGGCGTCGACACCGTCAAGGAGCTGAGAAATCGCAACGCGGACAATCTGGCTGCCTCGATGAAGGAAGTGAACGCGGAAAAGAACCTGGTGCGAAAAACACCGTCTACGACCGTTGTGGCGTCCTGGGTGCAGCAGGCGAAGGCACTTCCGCCAAAAATTACACACTAGAAAAACAACAATACGGCCAATTGCCACGCGCAGACCGCCGCTGGCCAAAGGCTGAGGGGATTGAGTCATGGATATCAGTACGCTATACGACTCCATGTTGGAAACATTGAGTGGCACGCTACCGGGCATGCTGGCAGCCGCCGGCATCCTCATTATTGGCTGGCTGGTTGCCGTCGTCCTGCGCGCGGGCACGCGACGACTGCTCGGAGCGCTGCGCCTCAACGAGCGAATTCAGGCGAGCACTGACGGCGAGGTAAACGCAGAGTCATGGGGCGCGGCGGGCGTTTTCTGGGTCGTCATGTTCTTCGTCCTGATCGCGTTCTTTAACGTACTCGACCTCGAGATCGTTTCGACGCCACTACAAGCGCTCGTTACGCGTGTTTTCGAATACGGCCCCAGCCTGATCGCCGGCGCGGTCCTTGCACTGGTCGCATGGGTCATTGCGAGTGTGCTGCGAAGCCTGGCTACCGGTGCACTGGCGGCGACGTCGATCGATGAGAAAGTCAGCAAAGCTGCCGGCATGAAGCCGGTCAGCGAAAACATTGGCGACGTTTTGTACTGGCTGATCCTGTTGATGTTCCTCCCCGCAATCCTCGGCACGCTGCAGCAGCAAGGCTTGCTAGTGCCGGTGCAGGCTAAGGTCGACAAGATTCTCGCCATGGTCCCGAATATTTTCGGTGCTGCCGTCATTGCGACCGTCGGCTGGTTTGTCGCGAGAATACTCAGGGACCTCGTGCAGAATTTGCTGGAGGTCGTCGGATTCGATCGGCTTGGGGCAAAGGCAGGGTTGAGCGGCAAGGTCGGCCTTTCGCGAATGGTGGCATTGCTGGTGTTCGTTTTCGTATTCGTGCCGGCGCTCGTTGCAGCACTGAATACGCTGCAGATAGAGGCGATTTCACGACCAGCCAGTGAGATGCTCGGCGCCTTCATGGCTGCGATTCCCGATATATTTGCCGCGGTCATCATATTGACGGTGGCGTTTTTCCTTGCGCGCTTCATATCCGGCCTTCTCACAACCATTCTCGATGGCCTCGGTGTGAACCAGTTGCCGAAGAAGCTCGGTCTTGGCCACGTCGACAAGGACGGATTCTCGCTTGCAAAATTCATCGGCAATGTCGTGAGTATTTTCATACTGTTGTTTGCAAGCGTCGAAGCGGCAAACCAGCTCGGCTTTGGCCAGGTCTCCGGGCTCGTGACGACCCTGATTGCATTCGGCGGGCAAGTTTTGCTGGGTTCGGTAATCCTCCTGGTGGGTTTCTGGCTCGCGAACCTGGTTTACGCCGGCATGTTGAAAGTCGGTGGCCAGTCCACCAGCGTAGTTGCCGGCATCCTCCGTGCTGCAATCCTCGGCCTGGTATTGGCGATGGGATTGCGGGCGATGGGGATCGCGGACGATATCGTCAATCTTGCGTTTGGCCTGGTCCTCGGGGCCGTCGCCGTCGCATTTGCGCTGTCGTTCGGCCTCGGCGGTCGCGAGGCTGCCGGGAAACAAATGGAGTATTGGCTTGCAAGGCTGCGAAAGGACTGAGCGGCGGTGACGCCACGCGGGCAGAACCCGCTGATGCGAGGTGAGGTATCCGGACAACTGCCTCGCCTGCCTTCGACCGCGCAACAGGGAGTGTTAATCTTTGCTGATGACTGAGCGCGCCGAGATTCAGGTCACTATCGAGGATCCTTTTGCCAGGCGTCTGATCGTTAAGTATCTCGGCCATCGGAAGTCCGATATCGAGTCGCTGCGGCAGGCACTCGGCGACGGTGATTACGCATCGATACGCGACAAGGGGCATAACCTGTTCGGCTCCGGGAGCGCCTACGGCCTGGACCGCGTTAGCGAACTGGGCGCCATGCTGGAGAAGGCGGCCAAAAAAGAACATTCGGGATCGATCGCCGAGATCATTGACGCGCTGGAGTCTTATGTTGACAACGTGACCGTCGCCTGACCGGCGTAGCGCCTCATTTCTGCGGCAGTTGCTGCAAGTAGGCGCTAAATCGTTGTATTATCGGCAATTGCTGCTGGAAAAAATCGGCGTTGGCGCAGCTGACGGCGAAATAACAAGCAATGTCCTGCAGCATGGGAGGACTTTTGCGGATTGCCATTCTCGAAGATGATGCCGACCAGGCCGAAATCCTGCGCCTGTGGCTAGAGGACGCGGAGAACTCCGTCGTCGACTTTGCTTCGGGATCGGACTTTCTGAAGGCGATTCGCCGTGATTCCTACGACATGTATTTGCT
>JAHHOT010000098.1 GCA_018677555.1 Gammaproteobacteria bacterium
GTTTACATCCTGGATCTGCTGCCCGCTACCCGTGGCAATGCGCCGTTTGCGCGACCCGTTGATGGTTTTCGGGAAGCGCCGTTCGCCGGGCGTCATCGAATTGATGATTGCGATCTGGCGACGAATCCCACCCTCGTCGCTCGCCTTCTGCAGAGCCGCCGGATTGACGTTGCCCGGCATCGGGAGCTTCTCGAGCATGGCCGCCATACCGCCCATGTTGAGCATCTGCTCCAGCTGGTCGCGCAGGTCGGCGAGATCGAAACCGCTGCCCTTTTTGATCTTCCTCGCGAGTTTGTCCGCCTTGTCGCGACTGACCTTGCTTTCGATTTCCTCGACCAGCGACAGCACATCGCCCATTCCGAGGATTCGCTGCGCCATGCGATCCGGATGAAACAGTTCGAGTGCGTCGGTTTTTTCGCCGACGCCGAGGAAGCGAATCGATTTACCGGTTACCTCGCGTACGGACAACGCCACGCCACCCTTTGCATCGCCATCCGCTTTTGTGAGGATGACACCCGTCAGTGGCAAGCTGTCGCCGAAAGCGCGAGCGGAATTCACCGCATCCTGGCCAGCCATGCTGTCGACGACGAACAGCGTTTCGTGCGGTTGCGCACGCGCATGCACGCGCACCATCTCGCTCATCATCTCGTCATCAACGTGCAGGCGGCCGGCCGTGTCGACAATGAGGACATCGGCGTGCGATCGACGTGCTTCGTCCATGGCGCGCGCGACGATCTTTTCCGGGTCTTCTTTTGCGTTGCTGGCACAATGCAGCGCAGCCACCTCTTCGGCCAGCGTCTGCAATTGCAAAATGGCCGCCGGGCGATGCACGTCCACGCTGACCAGCATCACACGCTTCTTGTCCTGTTCGATGAGGCGCCGCGCGAGTTTCGCTGCCGTCGTCGTCTTGCCCGCACCTTGCAGTCCCGCGAGAAAGACCACTACCGGCGGCTGCGCGTTCAGGTCGAGCGGTACAGTTTCGCTACCGAGAATTGTAGCGAGCTCGCCGTGAATGATTTTCACCAGGGCCTGGCCCGGCGTCAGGCTCTTGCCGACTTCCTCGCCGACCGCGCGCTCACGTATACGCTCGATGAAAGATTTGACGACCGGCAGCGCCACGTCGGCTTCGAGCAATGCAAGCCGGACCTGGCGCAGCGTGTCCTTGATATTGGACTCGCTCAGGCGACCTTTGCCCGTGAGGTTTTTCACGGCCGCGGAGAGGCGGCCTGACAGGTTATCGAACATATGCTGACTGCCGGAGACGAACCGGGCTGTAGTTTAGCGCGTTTGTCGCATGTGACAAGCGGGCCGCGACGTTGGCATCAGACGTCGATTACGGTCCCGCGCGACAACATTCGGATGTTTTTATCCGGGGCCGTCGCCAGCACTTGGCCGTAAATCCGTTCTTCCTGGCCAGGCTTCATACCCGTCAGCCAGATGTCCGGGTTGTGATTGAGTTGCTTGAGATCACGACACAAGGTACTGGGGCAATAATGACCTGCGCGGGTTGCAAGGCCTTCCTGCTCGTCCGGGAACGAAACTTCGATCACCAGTACCCGCAGGTCGTCGCAGGCATTCAATACCGGCCAAAGCGTTTCGTTGGTCTTGGTATCGCCGCTCACAGCGAAAACGCCACCGGAGTTCCGGACGGTAAATCCCAACGAAGGCACGCTGTGACGCACTTCGACAGCGTGAAAATTGCGGTGACCGATCGTGACCGTATCACCGGGGTTGCACACTGAGAATCGCAGCATCGGATTGTCGCGCGACGGCAGTTTGCAGAAATCCGGCCAGATTTCGTCGTTGAACAGATGCGTGCGCACAGCCCGGATTGTTTCCTTTCGCGCGTACACGGTCACCGGGACGTCGAAGTTCTCATCGAACACGCTGTCGATCAGCATCGGCAGGCCCGCGATGTGATCGAGATGCGCGTGGGTCAGAAAGACATGCCGGATCGGCTTGATTTCGGCGAGCTGGAGGTCGCCGATACCGGTACCGGCGTCCAGCAGAACATCATCGTCAATCAGCATCGCGGAGGTGCGCGCCCCCGCGCCTATGCCGCCGCTGCAGCCCAATATCCTTATTCGCATGCCATCATTGCCTTCGAACCGCCATCCCTGGACACTGTCAATCGATACCCGGCACCCCACCTGCAGGCTCTGAACCAAAGCGGCACACCGACGCCTACCAATGCGTCGGTGTTCTCATGTACTGCACCATGTGGGATGATTCGTCCGAGCAACGTATGGCATAGGTATCAGCGTTTCTGTGTTTCAAATCACAATTCTTTTCTTGTACATAATTGCTGCTGCTTGCTTTGCTCTCAGCCGCCTTCCCGGGCTGTCGGAGAGCGAGGGAGTACTGCGGGCCGTTGCCTTCATCAGCGCCGCCACAGGCCTTGTCTGGCATACCTTTGTCCTGTGGAGCTTGCTCGTCTTCCCAGGCGGCATCGGCCTGTCGCTGGGCAACACCGCGTCGTTTATCGGTGCACAACTGGCGTTGATTGCGGTAATAGGCGCTGTGGAAGCCAGGTTGCGCGGCCTGTCGGCCGGGCTGTTGCTGCTCGGCGCGTTCGCGGCTGCCTTCACTAACTTCGCGCATACAGGACAGTCGGGCGATCCCGTCAGCTGGCAAATGCGTGCGCACATCCTGATCTCGCTGTTCGCCTACGGGCTGCTCTCGGTCGGCGCCATTGTTGCGCTTTTCGCGCTGGTACAGGACCGCAGGCTCAGTCGCGCGCAGCTCGCGCCAAGTAATCGCCTGTTCGCACCGCTCGAGACCAACGAGCGCCTGCTGAACGGTATCGCAACCGGCGGATTCGTCGTTCTCCTCGTTGCCGTATTCTCCGGTTTTTCGTTTGTCGAGGACTTGTTCGCACAACACCTGGTCCACAAAACCGCGCTTTCGCTGCTCGCACTGCTGCTGTTCGGCGTCTTGCTGGCCGGTCGGCGATTTGCAGGCTGGCGGGGCCGGCGCGCTGTCTACCTGTACCTGGGTGGATTCGCGGTATTGTGCCTCGCGTATTTCGGTTCACGATTCATACTCGAGAACGTGCTCGGCAGAAGTTGGGGTTAGCGCTGGATGGTTCCTTGACACGAAGCAAATGTCTTGTTGAACTGGATCGGTGCTAATGACGCAGAGGTGCTCGTTCGTTGGGCGATGATGTCCCCATAGCGGGCCTGATGGCTCTGCTATTCGGTTTGCTCCTCCTTTCCGCGTTCTTCTCCGGCACGGAAACAGCTTTAATGAGCCTCAACCGCTACCGCCTTCGGCACAAGGCGCGTGACGGGCATCGTGGGGCGCGCCTCGCCGAGAACCTGCTACGACGTCCCGATCGCCTCATCGGCCTGATCCTGCTCGGCAATAACCTGGTCAATTTTTCAGCGGCGTCGCTGGTGGCCGTTATCGCGCTCAAGATGGGCGGCGAGCCGGCCGTGGCAATCGGGGCTGTTGCGCTGACACTTGTCGTGCTGATTTTTTCCGAAGCGGCACCGAAAACCTGGGCCGCGCTGCACCCGGAGCAGGTTGCGTACCCGGCAGCGTACATCTATTACCCACTTCTGAAAGTGCTGTACCCGATCGTGTGGCTCACCAATATCGCCTCCAACGGTGTGCTGTACGTTCTCGGTATTCGCCAGCGGGACGCGGAAGGACATGCGCTGACCCGGGAGGAACTGCGCACGGTCGTTTACGAAGCCGGCACACGTATTTCGACAAAGTACCGGCAGATGTTGGTGAGTATCCTGGATCTCGAGCAAGTCACCGTCGACGACGTAATGGTTCCACACAATGAGATTGTCGGCATCGATCTCGATGACGATATCGAGAACATCTCTGAAGTTATTCAGCGCAGTGACCACACGCGCCTGCCGGTTTATCGGGACGACATCGACGGCGTAATCGGCGTATTGCACCTGCGCAAACTTGCTAATGCCTCGTCGACAACGGTGCTGACGAAAGCGGAGCTCGAAAGTTTGCTGGACGAACCGTACTTCGTGCCCGAGGGGACGCCACTCAGCACGCAGCTACTGCAGTTTCAAAAGGGGCGCAAACGCTTTGCACTCGTGGTCGACGAATACGGCGACATCCAGGGCATCGTTACACTCGAGGATATCCTCGAGGAAATCGTGGGCGAGTTCACAACCGATCCTGCGGCCGACGACGAGGATATCGTGCGCGACGGCGAGGGCGCGTTCCTCGTTGACGGCGCGGCGAATATCCGCGAGATCAACAAGGTATTGGACTGGCAATTACCCACCGAAGGACCGAAAACGCTTAACGGGCTTGTCGTCGAGTACCTGGAAACCATCCCGGAATCCGGCACCTGCCTCAAGATCGACGATTACCCGATCGAGATAGTGGAGTCGAACGAGAATCGAATCTCGAAAGTCCGCATCCACGCTCCGCTGAGCTAGGGAAACCCTGATTAATTATCGAACGCCGCCGCGAGTGCCTCGCCCAGCGTATCGACGCCGACCACCCGAATGCCTGGCGGCGAATTGCGTGGCATATTGGCGTTCGGCACGATCGCCAGCTCGAAGCCCTGCTTCGCCGCTTCGGCGATGCGTTCCGTGCCGAACTTCACCGGCCGGACTTCCCCCGCCAGCCCGAGTTCGCCGAAGGCGACTGCGGTTGCGGCGCAAGGGCGATCGCGAAAGCTGGAAACGATGGCGAGCACGATGGGCAGGTCCGCACTCGTTTCCGCAATGCGCAGGCCGCCGACAACGTTGGTGAACACGTCCTCGCCTGCGAGGACGATGTCGCCATGTCTTTGCAGGACGGCGACCAACAGCGCGAGACGACTCTGGTCGGCACCCTGCGAAATCCGCTTCGGATAGTTGCTGTTTGCATCGGCGACGAGTGCCTGAATCTCGACGAGCAGCGGGCGGCTGCCTTCCCAAGCGACCGTGACGACGCTGCCGGCACTGCGCGAATCTCCGCGTGAAAGAAATATCGCGGACGGATTCGTCACCTCGCGGAAGCCGCTCTCCGTCATCGCGAATACGCCCATCTCGCTGCTGGCACCGAAGCGGTTTTTTACCGCACGCACGATCGAGTAACGACTCGCGGGATCGTTTTCAAAATACAGCACTGTATCGACCATGTGCTCGACCACTCGCGGCCCGGCAATAGCCCCTTCCTTCGTGACATGCCCGATCAGGAATACCGACACGTTGTTGTTCTTTGCGAACTGAACGATTCTGCCAACACACTCGCGCAGCTGCGCTACGGAACCGGCGGCCGACGGCAGGTCATCGCTGGCCATGGTCTGGATGGAGTCGACGACCAGGACGTTTGCCGCACAGCCGGCAACCTGCGCCAGTATATTGTCGAGCGACGTATCCGCGAGCAGCACCAGCGATTCGCTCGCGAGCCCCAGCCGATGCGACCGGTCAGCGATTTGCTGCAACGACTCCTCGCCGGTGGCATAACAGACGGTCAGGTCGCCAGGAAGCCCGGCAGCGACCTGCTGCAGCAGGGTCGATTTGCCGACTCCCGGATCTCCACCCAGCAGAATCACGGAGCCAGCCACCAGGCCACCACCCAACACGCGATTGAATTCCTGGAAGCCGGTGTCGTGGCGCGAACTCCTGTTCTCGGCGAGCTTGCCGAGCGGCGACGGTTCAGGTCCGGGGCGGCGCTCGGTCGGCGACTGGGCCACGGTGGTTTGCGTCAGCGTATTCCACGCAGAACAATCCGGGCACTGGCCCTGCCACTTGACACTGTGCGCACCGCATTCGCTGCATAGGTACGCCGTCTTTGCCCGCGCCATCTCGAAACCCGTAAAAGCCCTGAAAAACCAGCGATTCGGAAGGTCCGCTGCGCCACTGCTGGCGGACCCCGTGGCAGGCATCATAGCACCGCTGTCAAGCGCCACAGCCCGCGAAAATTGCCAACCCTATCTCATTAATAAACCATGCCATTTTCTATACTGCCCACGTTATGTAGAGAACATTGGCTTTGGACAAATACCGAAAAGAACACAGGGACCGCCTGGTTGCCCTTAGCTTCGTCAGCGTGCTGCTGATTCTTATGTATGGCCCCGCGGCGCCATGGTTCGTCGCGGCCGATCGTTTCGTCTACGACGTGCTGGCCGGTACGGTGCGTAATTCGACGCTGGACGACGGGGTTATTGTCAGCGTAAACCCGGCCAAGAAATCGCGCGGCCAGATTCTCGACGAACTCGGCAAGGTCACCCAAGTGATCAAATCGCACAGGCCGGCGCGAATCGTTATGCCGTCGATCCCCGATATCCCGCCGGAGGTCGAGTTGCCCGGCTGGGCGGCGATGCTTTCCAGCGGGCCGACGGTCTACGTCGCTCACGACCACCGTTTCGCCGGCATGGCCCCGAAATCCGGCGTGTTCCTGCTGCAGCCCGATTCGGACGACATTTTGCGGCGTGCCGCATTGTGGCACCTGCAGGGGACCGATTGGGTGCCGTCGCTGCCGCTGGCGATCGCATTCGACAATCCGGACGTTGCGGCGGATCCACGCATGGCGAGCACCGACCGGACAATCTATTTCTCGAACTACGAAGCCGTCGAGCGCTACCCCGCAGAGGAGGTACTGTCGCAGGGCCTCGCAAACGATACGTTTGCCGGCAAGACCGTTTTTGTCGATGCTGACCCGAACCTGGCCGGCGCGGTCGCGACATTGCCATCGGGCCAGTTCGTGACGCGTTCGGAGATCACCGCTACATTGCTGTCGAACATCGAACAGGGCGAATCGATCATATCGCCCTCCTGGGTGCGGTCGACCGAATGGCTGATCCCTGCCCTGTTGGGCATCGTGGCCGTGCTATTTCTGCCGGATCGTTCGCGCAAGGACATATTGACCATTGGCGCTGCAGCGGTCGTCGGGCTCCTCCTGATTGAACTCGCCCTGCTGACGATCGGCCGCGTACGGCTCGACCTCGGCCGCCCGATGTTTATATTCGTCGGCGCCGCGCTATTGATCTGGTGGCTTGGCGGCGAGGACAAGAAGGCAGCGAAACATGCATTCAAGCGCGGTTCGGATTTTCTTTCGGCGGGCCGCCTGGAGCCGGCATTTGCTGAATTCCGCCGCTGCCAGCCCTCAGAAACGCTGGCCAACGTCATGTACAAGCTGTCACTCGCTTTCGAAGAGCAGGCAAAGCCGGAGCGCGCAGAGGCGGTGCTGGACTGGATGAAAAAAACGCAGGGCCCGCAGCCAACGGGCCAGTTGATGCTCGGCCGCAAGAACGGCACACCGCAGCGCCTCGGCCGCTACGTGATCGAACGCAAGATTGGGCGGGGCGCCATGGGCGCGGTCTACCTGGCACGGGACCCGCGCATCAATCGCCCGGTGGCGCTGAAAGTGATCCCGATCGAGAAGGAATTCGAGGACGAGGAACTCGAGGAGGCGCGGCTGCGGTTCTTCCGCGAGGCCGAAAGCGCCGGCCGACTCACTCACCCGAACATCATCACGGTATTCGACTGCGGCGAGGACAAGCATCTCGCATACATCGCCATGGAATACCTGTCTGGCGTGCCACTCACTACATACACGGACCCGCATAAACTACTGGCTCCCTCCAAGGCGCTGGAGCTTGCGGCGAGAACGGCCGAGGCGCTCGACTATGCGCATAACCAGCAGGTTATTCATCGCGATATCAAACCGGCGAATCTCCTTTACAGCCCCAGGGAGGACGTGCTGAAAATCAGCGATTTCGGCGTAGCCAGGCTGACAGACAACAACCGCACCAAGACCGGCATTGTTCTGGGCACACCCATGTATATGTCGCCGGAGCAGCTCAACGCGGAAAAACTCACCGGGCTCTCGGACTTGTTCTCGCTTGGTGTTACCCTATATGAACTCCTCACGGGTGAGGTGCCGTTCAAAGCGACGAACATTGCCGTACTGATGAGCAAAATCACCAGCGAGGATCCCATCCCTGTTTCCAATCGCCGATCCGGAATTCCGCCCAGCCTCGACACCGTTCTTAGCAAAGCTCTGGCCAAACGGCCGGAGAAGCGTTTTTCGAGCGGCGCGGAGATGGCTATCGCCCTTAGAAATTGTGCAAAATACGCATCTGCCTGAGTGCTTCTACCCGATATGAGTCTTCGAGGAAAAATCAAGATCGCTGAAATTACCGATACCGGTAAAGTCCGCGAGCACAACGAAGATGCCATCGGGTCGAATGCCGACCTCGGCCTGCTGGTGCTGGCCGACGGCATGGGCGGCTACAACGCCGGTGAAGTGGCAAGCGGAATCGCCGTGCAAACGATCAGCGAACTGTCCTCGGAGGGCGCTGTTCGCGAAGAGCGCAACGATCTTGATCCGGAAACCGGGCTGATGCGGCAGACGATTGTGTTACGCGACGCCATTGCCCGCGCCAACAAGATCATCTTTCAGACGGCGCAGAGCCAGTCTCATTGCGAGGGCATGGGCACGACGCTCGTGGCGGCCATGTTTTTCGATAACAAGATCTCGGTTGCCCACGTGGGTGATTCCCGTGCGTACCGGCTGCGCGGCGAGAGATTCGAGCAACTCACGATGGATCACTCGCTGCTGCAGGAGCTGGTGGATCGGGGATTCTATTCCGAGGAGGAGGCCCAGCGCTCGACGAACCGCAACTATGTGACGCGGGCTCTCGGCGTCGAGCCTACGGTGGAAGTGGAAATCCAGGAGCACGAAGTGCTGCCGAACGATATCTATTTATTGTGCTCCGACGGCCTTCCCGACATGGTCGAAGATGAGGATATTCACTTAACTATCAGCACGTTTAATGCTAGCCTTGATGTGGTTGGTCAACAACTTGTACAACTGGCCAACGATCATGGCGGACGAGACAACGTCTCGATAATGCTGGCGCAGGTCATTGAGCCGTTCGCGGCAAGACGTGGCCTGATCGACAGGTTGGCGGGTTTGTTTCGTGTCTAGGGGCAAGGTCTTCGCAGAGACAGCGTTAGTCGCGCTGGTTCCGCGGACACTTGTTCCGTCTCTGTTCTGATGACAACGGCAATAAAAATATGGCGCGTTTAATCCTCAGTTTGGAAAGTCAGGTTCTGGCTGAATACAACATGTCCAAAGAGCGGTACACAATTGGGCGCCTACCGGACAACGACGTTCGCATAGACAACCCTGCTGTCAGTGGTCATCACTCGCTGATCATCAATATTCTCAACGATTCGTTCCTCGAGGATCTGAACAGTACGAACGGCACCTACGTGAATGGCAAGCTGATCAAGAAGCATGCCCTGCAGCACGGGGACGTAATTACCATCGGACACCATCAGCTACGCTTTTCCGATCAGCAGGCAAGTGAAGCAGAACAGGACGAGTTCGAAAAGACGATGGTAATTCCATCGGGCCAGCAGAGCGCCGAGCAGCTCGCGAAAGCCGAAGAGGCCGCGGACGTAGCAGCGTCTTCGCAAGCGGCCACGCAATCGGTAAGCGACGAACGCGAAGATCTCAAGGTCGCCATGCCCGACGCGGAGCCGCGGCGTCAGGAGACCGTAGCGCCGACGCCGCCGGAGCCCGCGCACGTGTCGACCGCTTCCGGGCTGGATCCCCGCAGCGCACCCAATGCATTGCCGCTCGCCAAACTGCAGGTTTTGAGCGGGGCATTTGCGGGTCGCGAACTCGAGCTGACCAAAGCGCTGACGACACTGGGTCGGCCCGGCGTGCAGGTGGCGGCGATCACACGGCGCGCCGAAGGCTACTTCGTCGTGCACGTCGAAAGCGGCAAGGAAGGCGACTTCCCGCTGGTAAACGGTCAGCCGATCGGCTCCCAGGCGCGCAAGCTTGCGGACAACGACGTGCTGCAACTGGCCGGCGTGAAAATGGGTTTCTTCAGCGCCTGACGGCGCGGCGCCATGCCGGCGCAGGTCACTGCGATTGCTCGCTCGGCTCCCGGTGCATGACTCCGGCGACGAGCTGGTACGGGATGGTACCGGCGTGCAGCGCAATCTCCTCCACCGCCAGGTCCTCACCCCACAGGATCGCAAAATCACCGATTCGATCTGCTGCACCGGGCCCAAGATCGACTGCGGCCATATCCATGGACACGACCCCGGCGAGAGGCACGCGACGCCCGTTGATCAGCATCGGCGTTCCAGACGGAAGGTATCGAAGGTATCCGTCACCGTAACCCGCTGCAACGATCCCAATGGTGGTATCACGCTGCGCCTGCCAGCGACCGAGATAGCCAACGGAGTCGCCACTGCGCACGCTTTTGACCGCAATGAGCCGTGACTCGAACTGCATGACCGGCCGCAGGCCCAGGTCCCGCCCGGTCTGACCAGAAAAAGGCGAGATGCCGTACAGGCAGATTCCCGGCCTCACCCAGGGGGTGCCGCTGCAACGCGCGTAGCAGGCGTCGAGCTCGCCGGACCATGCAAAGATCGCCGCCGAATTCGCAATGCTCACATCGCCATCGAAATCGGGGATCGTGTCCTGCAGCAGCGCAAGCTGCTTACGCGTTGTCGCTTCGCTACGCTTGTCTGCGCTTGCCAGGTGAGTCATCAGGCGTACTTCCGCAACGGCGTTGCACGCACGCAATCTTGCCAGGACAATGCTCGCGTCGCGCAGCGGAAACCCGAGCCGGTGCATGCCGGTGTCGACTTTCAGCCATACGGTCAGATTCCTTGCGTCACTGGATTCGAGAAATCCGACCTGCGGTTCGCAATGCACGACCAACTCGCATTCGAGCCTCGCGGCCTCCGCGAGATCAGCCGCCGATTGCACGCCCTCCAGTAATACGATGGGCTTCTCGATTCCCGCATGGCGCAATTCGATCGCCTCGGGTAGCCGCGCAACCGCAAAGCTGTCGGCGTCAGGCAGCCCGCCAGCGACCTGCACCAGCCCGTGACCGTATGCATTCGCCTTGATAACGGCCATGATTCTCGAGCCAGGTGCGGCTTTGCGTATGACCTGGAAGTTGTGCTGAAGCGCGCCGAGCCGGATGAGTGCCCGAGCTCCGAAACTCACGTATAGCCCTCATCCATGTGTATCTCGGGAACGAAGTTTTCAAACTTCGTGTAGCGGCCCACGAAGGTCAGGGGGAATTCGCCAATTGGTCCGTTACGCTGTTTCGCGATGCTGATGTCAGCGATGCCCTTGCGTGGCGTATCCTGGTTGTAGACCTCGTCGCGGTAAATAAAGACGATCAGATCGGCGTCCTGTTCGATCGCGCCGGACTCGCGAAGATCCGACATCACCGGGCGTTTATCGGTCCGTTGCTCAACGCTGCGATTCAACTGCGACAACGCAATGACCGGCAACTCGAGTTCCTTGGCGAGAGACTTCAACGAGCGCGAAATTTCGGAAATCTCCGTGGCACGGTTTTCCTTCGTGCCGTGCACCTGCATCAGCTGCAGGTAGTCGACCACGATCAACCCGAGGTTTCGCTCCCGCTTGAGACGTCGTGCGCGCGCGCGAATCTCCGTCGGCGTCAGGCCTGGCGAATCGTCGATAAACATCGGCGCATCCGACATGAGCTGCACTGCCGTATTGATACGTGACCAGTCCTCATCGGGAAAACGACCTGTCCGCAAATGCGTCTGGTCTACCCGGCCCAGCGAAGAAATCATGCGAAACGCAAGTTGCTGCGAGGGCATTTCCATGGAAAAAATAGCCGTTGGTACTTTCGCACCGATCGCGGCGTTTTCCGCCACGTTGACGGCCAGTGTTGTTTTACCCATCGACGGGCGGCCGGCGATCACGATGAGGTCACCCGGCTGCAGACCGGCAGTCAATTTGTCGAATTCGGCGTAACCTGTGGGGATGCCCGTTATGTCGCCGCCGGACTGGTGCAGCAAGTCGATGCGATCAACGGTATCCGGAAGAATCTGTTTGAGCGACTTGAATCCGACGCGCCCGCGTGCGCCCTTTTCCGCTATGTCGAATACCAGCCGTTCGGCTTCGTCGACCAGGTCGGTGGCGCTGCGGCCGTCAGTCGCGAATGCGCTACCACTAATCTCGTTTCCGGCATGGATGAGCGATCGAAGCGTCGAGCGTTCGCGCAGAATCTTCGCATAGGCCACGATATTGGCGGCGCCCGGCGTCTCGTTGGCCAGCGTAGCCAGGTATTCGAGGCCGCCGGCAGCATCCAGCTCGCCGCGGTTGTCGAGAAACTCGGACAGGGTGACCACATCGCCCGGGTGGCCCTGCTCGACCAGCTCTGCAATGCCGGCAAAGATGATGCGATGATCCTTGCGGTAGAAATCCTCGGGCACCACGAGGTCGGCGACCTTGTCCCATGCCTGGTTGTCGAGCAGCAGGCCGCCAAGCAGCGATTGCTCGGCCTCTATGGAATTCGGCGGCACTTTCAGCCGCTGTTCGGCTGTACCCAATCCGGCCCCGTCATCCAGCGCTCGAACCATTGCAGAGCGTCCCCCGATCGATGTTGATACGCGTTACCGCTAAGGTAACACATCCCCTTCACTCGTCCGCGACCACCTTTACGGTCACCTCGACGTTGACGTCAGCATGTAAATGCAGACCAACAGGGAAATCGCCAACCTCGTGGATCGGGCCCTCCGGCATACGAATTTCGCTGCGTGCGACGTCGACGCCGACCTTCGCGAAGGCCTCCGCAATGTCGACCGGTCCGACAGAACCGAACAGCTTGCCCTCGGCGCCCACGTTGGCAGGTATCACCAGCTCCATGCCGGAAACGAGTTCGGCGCGTGCCCTGGCGGCCGCCTGCTCGTCGGCGGCGGCTTTCTCCAGCTCGGCGCGACGCGCCTCGATCTCGGCAATGTTGGCCCGGGTCGCGAGCGCTGCCTTACCGGTCGGCAGCAAGAAATTGCGGCCATAGCCAGGCTTGACCGAGACGAGGTCGCCGATGTTCCCGAGATTCTCTACGTTGTCTAACAATATAACGTTCATTTTCAATACCTTACTATCAAATACTGCGGTAAAATATCACCTTTTGTCGGGCTTTCGTTGCGCCAGTCGCGAACGCAAATCGAGCCATACGTCGGCGTACCCGGTCATCGCCAGCAACGGCCCCAGGATGGCAGCGAGCGGCATCAGGAGCAGGTACACGACGATCGTAACCAGCATCGGCAGGCCGCGTTCCACCTGCAGCCAGTGCATGAGCGCAAGACCCTGCACCGAGAACACGGCAATGCACATGATTGCCAGTTGTTGCAGCAACACGGCATTCGACACCAGCGTCAGCGACAGTACGACTGCAGCAGTCAACGCCAGCACACGGCCCAGGCTCAAGTCGCAAAACCTGCCGTAAATCGCAGATTGGCCAGGCAACGAGCGAAACAGCGCGTAACCGAACAACAAAACCATTACGTACACGAGCCATACGCCCAGTACGATGAACAACGTAACCAGCGGGGCGAGTTCGGCGCGGTTATCCGCGAGTATGTTCGCCTGCCCGTGATTGCCGACTTCGTTGAAGTACGCAATCATCTGGTCCAGCCAATTGTTTCCGACTACACCCGGGTCTTCCAGACCCACGTTGATCACAAGCAGCGCCGCGAATGCCAGAACGACGGATAGCTGAACAGTCAGCGTCAGCGATCGCGTCTTGCGCATCAGCATTGCCAGCAACCCGATCGGCAGCCAGATCGCGGCCACCGTGGCGGTCAATTCCGCCACTGCCAGCCCCGTAATATAGCCGAGGCCGACGACAAACCCGGCGGCGGCCAGTGCGTAAATCGCGACCTTCTGCGCGCCGCTGTGCAGTATCAGCAGTACCAGCGTGGCGCCGCTGGTCATCGTGCGAAACGGCAGCAGCAGCGTCGCGGCCAGTACCGCTATGGAATTGAGCGGCCGCGCAACAAGCCACGCGGCGATTGCCTGCACTCTTCCGTCCGCCGGTTTCTAGTGCTGATCCGTGTACGGTAACAACGCCAGGAATCGCGCACGCTTCACCGCGGCCGACAGCTGCCGCTGGTAATGCGCCTTCGTGCCCGTGATACGGCTGGGTACGATCTTGCCGGTCTCCGTGACATACGCCTTCAGCAACCCGAGATCCTTGTAATCGATCTCCGTGATGCCCTCGGCGGTGAAACGACAATACTTCCGTCTG
Source organism: Gammaproteobacteria bacterium (assembly GCA_018677555.1). GTDB lineage: Bacteria > Pseudomonadota > Gammaproteobacteria > Steroidobacterales > Woeseiaceae > JAHHOT01. Next base: position 14,015 of record JAHHOT010000098.1, read on the forward strand.
CGTGAATATCGGCTCATCTCGATTCCCCTCAGGCGCTCTTGGCTTCGACTGGTTCGGCGGTATCCGCCTCGGCGGCGGCTTCGGCAGCCGGCGCCTCATCCGTGGCCGGCTTTTCAGCGGCTGGCGTTTCGTCCGCGGGTTTTTCAGCGGCTGGCGTTTCGTCCGCGGGTTTTTCAGCGGCTGGCGTTTCGTCCGC
>JAHHOT010000236.1 GCA_018677555.1 Gammaproteobacteria bacterium
CGCAAGGTCGCACGTGGAGCCTTGCCGAGACCCGGGTCGGAGCGCCCGCCGCTCGACACGCCCTACCGCGCGCCGGCGACGCAAACGCAGCAAATTATCGCTTCCTGCTTTTCCGACACACTGAGAACAGATGGCATCGGCATAGACGACGATTTTCTCGATCTTGGAGGCGATTCTCTGCTGGCCATGCAGCTGTCGATGCTGATCGAACAGAAACTCGATACGCCATGTTCGCCGGACCTTGTCTACCGGCATCGGACGGTCGCCGCTCTGGACAAGCGCCTCATTGCGAAACAGGCGCATGATTGCGTTGTTCCGCTCCAACCCGATGGCGAACGGCCGCCGCTTTTCTGCCTGCACGATGAATACGGCGAGGTACTCATCTATCGACACCTCGCCGAGCGCCTCGCACCGAAGCAGCCCGTGTATGGTGTTCGCAGCGTTTTCTCAACGACGATCGAAACCCCGAAAATGCGACTCGAGGAAATCGCCGCGTCTTACGTGGATCAAATACGACAGGTTCAGCCGGACGGTCCGTACCGCCTATGCGGAAACTGCTTCGGCGGCGTCGTCGCTTTCGAAGTGGCGCAGCAACTCAGGAGTGAAGGTCAGGACATTGGCTTTCTTGGCCTGATCGACACTGCTTTTCCGGAAAGTATTCGCGCAGGCTTGCAGAAGCAAATCAGGATCGGCATGGACATCGGACAACTTCTACGCTTACCAGTCACCGACCTGGCAAGCCGGATCCGAAAACGATCAGGGCACTTGCTGAGGTGGCTGCGCCGCCGGTTCCAACTCAACTGGAGGTATTCTGTTCCGGCACGGCGCAATCAGGATGGACGTTCCGCGCAAGACAATGTGCAGTCAGCCAGCGAATATCACAAGTTCATCAGCCAGCAATACCGTCCTGGTCCGTATGACGGATCGCTGACCTTCTTCCGCGTCACGCGGCGCGCTAACCATTCAGGGTGGCGTGATGTGGTCGGGCGCGAACTGACAATTGTGGAGTTACCGGGTCAAGCTGACGCCACTGACGATCCTCACCTTGTCGAAGAGCCGCATGTGCAAAGCCTTGCCGAAGCGCTGGAGAAGTCGCTACACCGGCTTGCTGACGTATAGCGTCTGCGTCGGATACGCGAACTCGATGTCGCGGGCCTCGAAATCGTCAAAAATCCTCAGGTTGATCGCCTGCTGTACGTCCATGTACTTGTTGTAATCGGGAGACAGCACGTGATAGACGACTTCGAATATCAGCGCAAAATCACCGTATTGCTTGAAGTGAGCGCGATCGAAGCGCACGCCCTCCTGCGCTTCGACAGCCTCGCGCAGAATCTCCGGAATGGCCCGAAGTTCTTTGGCCGATGTCTGGTAGGTGACACCGATGGAAAAGACGATACGTCGCTCATACAAGCGGCCGTAGTTGCGAATTCGGCTGTTCAGAAGGTCATTATTCGAAAACACGAGCTGCTCGCCGGACAGGCTCCGCAGCCGCGTGGTCTTGATGCCGACCTTTTCGACGGTACCGAGAAATTCACCGATGATCAGGAAATCCCCGACGACGAACGGCTTGTCGAGCACAATCGACAAAGACGCAAACAGGTCGCCGAGAATGTTTTGCGCCGCTAGCGCGACGGCGATACCACCCACACCCAGGCCCGCGATCATGGTCGTGATGTTCACGCCCATGTTGTCCATGATCGCCAGCAGGACGATGCTCCAGATCGCTACCCGCGCGACGAATGACAACAGGTCCATTGCCGCAACGCCGTCCGGACTTTCCTCGAGGTCGTGCTGCCGTTTGGCCTTGATCGACTTGATCACGCCGGCGCTCAGCCACAGGCCGAGCTGCAGGAGCGTCGCGATGAACGTTGCTTTCAGAGTCCAGGCACTGACACTGTCCGCCAGTTCGAGGAATCGCGAGCCGATGAAAAGCGCAATCAGGAACAAAAACCAGCCGCGCGTAGCCTGCACCACTGTTTGTGCCACATCGAGGGCAAACGCGGTGGCTTCGAGCTTGCCCAGGCGGTAGATCAGCAGCCGCCGGACCATGATCAGGACCAGCCAGAGCAGCAAAAATACGCCGGAGGCTATAGCGAAGCTCAGAGCCGTATTTCCCAATATTTCGTAGTCCAGCCAGTCGATCGGATTCAATGGTGTTCCTGCTTCATCGTTGACAGGTGACCAACTTTAACAAATTGCGCTCCGGGCATGGTTCGTGGTATCCGCTCTAAAGCCAAATAGTCGACCGGAGCCAACACGTTGGCCGATGCCACCCCCCAGGCTTTACAACGATAAAAAAGAGCAAGCGTGAACGGCACCGAAGGATTCCGCATGGAATTCCCTGGCGGCTGCTAGACTGTAAAATCGACTTTTTCCATCGTAACCCCGCAATCGGGCATAGTCGTTGAGGCCGCTAAATGAAAAAAATCATTCCTGCTTTATTCCTTTTCTTGTTACCGCTGTCGCTGGCTGCGGAGAATTCCAAACGGCTATCCGCTGAGGTGCTGTGGCAATTGCAGCGCGTCGGCGCGCCGGTGGTTTCTCCAGACGGAAACCAGGTCGTTGTACCGGTGACGACTTATCCCGAGGATGGCGGAGACGCGAATTCGCAGCTTTGGCTACTGAGCGTGGACGGCGACATTGCACAGCATCCGCTCACCAGCGAGGAAGGCAGCGCATCCGACCCGGTTTTTTCGCCGGACGGCTCCCGTCTCGCGTTCGTTCGCAAAATGAACAAAGAGGACGCGCCGCAGATCTACGCGATGCCCATGCGCGCGCCCGGCGAAGCCATCAAATTGACCGACGTCCCGACCGGCGTGTCGGCGATCAAATGGGCCGGCGAGCACATCTATTTCGCGTCGAACGTCTGGCCGGAGATGTCTTTCGACGAGATGAAGGAAAAACTTGCGGCAGACAAGGACAGCAAGCTCTCGGCCAAAGTCTGGAACGAGATGCCCTATTCCTACTGGGACTCCTGGCTGGCAGAGGACCGGCAGAATCACCTCTATCGCATCCCCGACACCGGTGGAGAGATCGAGGCGTTGACTTTGCCGATCGGCACCCAGTTGGCGCGGGCAGACGTCGATGCGAGCGACTACGATGTTTCGCCGGATGGCACGACGCTGGCATTCGTGGCCGATGGCAGCGACGGCGGCATTTATCCCAACGAAGACATATTCCTCTCTCGAATCGGCTCCGGAAGGGCGAAAAACATCACGGAAGACAATTCGGCGCCCGACGACCGGCCGATGTTTTCTCCCGACGGCCGCGCGCTGGAGTTTTCCCGTCAACGTATCGAAGGTTTCTATGCCGACCAGGTAAAACTCATGCTGCATGAGGTCCGGTCCGGCAGGAGTCGAATGCTGCACCGCGATTGGGATCGTTCGGCCGAGGGCCTGGCCTGGGCAGCGGACTCCAAGGGCTTTTACGGGGCAATCGACGACGAGGGCATGCGTCGCGTCTACTACCTGCCGCTGGACGGTGATGCGCCATCGGCGATCACTGACAAAACGGACTACGGGCAGCTGAGCGTCGCCCGCAACGGAACGGTCATCGCGCAGAACCAGAGCGCCGTGTACCCGGCGCGAATCGTGAGTATCGACTCGGACCGGGGCAAGGTACGGCGTCTCGACGCATTCAACGACGCCATATTGGCAGAGGTTTCTGTAGGCACTCGCGAGTCTGTCACGTATGCCGGCGCCGACGGCGCCCCGATCCAGATGTGGGTGCATTACCCGCCGGAATTCGATCGGGACAAGGAGTACCCGCTGTTTCTGCTGATCCACGGGGGGCCGCACGGTGCGGTAACGGACGATTTCCACTACCGCTGGAATGCACAGACGTTCGCTTCGTGGGGGTACGTAACTGCGTGGCCGAATTTCCACGGTTCGACGGGATTCGGCCAGGCGTTCGCCGATTCGATCAACCCGGACTGGGCAAGCAAACCTTACGCTGACGTTATCGCCGCCGCCGAATGGCTGATGGAAAAGCCGTGGATCGATGCGGATCGAACGGTGGCCGGCGGCGGAAGTTACGGTGGCTACCTGTCGTCTATTTTGCTCGGCCGCGAGCATCCATTCAATGCACTGATGATCCACGCTGCTGTGTACGACCTGTATGCGCAAACATCGGCTGACTTCGCCGTACACGAGCAGCGGTTCGGCCCATACTGGGAAAAACCGGAAATCTACGAGGAGTTGTCACCGCATATGTACGCCGACCGCTTCGACACCCCCAGCCTGATCATTCATGGCCAGCGGGATCTGCGGGTGCCCGTGGGTCAGGCCTTCGAATTGTTCCGGGCATTGCAGACACGCGGGGTCGAATCCCGCCTGGTCTACTACCCGGATGAGAACCACTGGATCCTGACACGGACCAATTCGCTGCACTGGTATGGCGAGGTGCGGCAATGGGTCGAGCGCTACGCGGCACCTGGCCCGAAGTGAGGTCGCTCGCCGGTGC
>JAHHOT010000218.1 GCA_018677555.1 Gammaproteobacteria bacterium
ATAAAACTTCCGCCCCTCGTTGCTGAGGGTGAGTTTGCGTGTGGTTCGATACAACAGCGTGACACCGAGAAATTCCTCCAGATCGGACACCGTATGGCTGACGCGTGAGGGCGCAAGGCCAAGATCCCTGGCCGCGGCGCGAAACGAGCCTTCGTCGACCACTCGAGCGAATACCGCCATATGTCGCAGGTAATTGATCATTGTTCTGAATATCGGAACTATTATATACGTCTATTATAGCTATTCAGAACAATCAGTAAACGCTATCTTGATCCTGAAATTTGAACGGTGACCCCGGCCAGACGAGCCGATCACCGCGAACACTAGGCAATTTACATTCAGGAGATAAACATGAACACACGTAGCAAAAAACTGGCACTGGGCATTGCAGTGGCACTGGCCACGCCCTCAATCGCACTGGCAGAAGGCTTTTACGCCACCGGCCAACTGGCGTTCAGCGAGCAGGCAAACGATTCCCGGCCGATCGGACAAAATATCGCCGCGGATCCGGACTTCCCCGGGAAATTCGACGCCGGCGACGCCACCGTTGGCGGAATCGGCATCGGCTATAAAGTCAGCGAGCAATTTCGTATCGAGGGTCGCATCAGCCACCGTGACAGCAGCTTCAACGACCGGCAGATCGGAACCGGGGCACGTGATGGCGAGGAATACATCCTCAACGGTGCCCTCGAGAGCACGACCTTCACCGTAGAGGGCTTTTACGACTTCGCTAACGAATCTTCGTTCACGCCCTATGTCAAGGCCGGCGTCGGCGTATCGGACAACAGCTACTCAGCCAGGCTCGGTGGCGCAGGCGTAGCCGCGTTCGATCCCTTCGACGGAGTAACCGATGGTTATTACGACGCCTATGCCGATGGTGACTCTACCGAGTTCTCCTGGAACGTCGGCGTTGGTGGGAACTTCGACGTGTCCGACAGCGTTTCCTTCTATGGCGAATACCAGTATGTCTCGTTCGGCGACGTAAGCACCGGGCAAGATGCATTCACCGATGGTTTCGAGATCGAGGATGCAGCTGCCAATGAATTCGTGCTTGGTATTCGGATCAGTTTCTAGGCGATTGTTGTCCGGCACGACGATGACAGGAACGATATTGTCACGAGTGAGTCAGTGCCGGGGCGGCGTCAGGCCGCCCCGGCTCAAATCCCAGGCACCGAGCCCGGGGTTCAAGGCATCGCCACCGAAATTGGGGTCGAGGCCCGGATTGTCGGCTTCGGTCAGGGTGCCGTCGCCGTGAAAGCTGAACATTGCCCTTACAGGACTTCCGAAGAAGTCGGTCGTTGCATCCCACGTGCCGTTTATGCGCGCGTTGTGACCTTTCTAATTCACGCCATCGGCGGATAGCGGCGACCAGACAAGAAATGCAGCCAGGAGCAGCAATATGGAAGGCATTAACAAGAATTTGTCCACTGCATCTCTCCGCGTCAAGGAGCAGGATGCGCCTGAATATCCTGAGCGAACTGGATTCGGCGCCGCTTCCATTCGAGTCCGAAGAACGCTCGATGTTCATGGTATGGCACCGCAGAGCCCACCTCGACCCCGCGCATCGCTGGCTGCGGGAGCAGATCAAGGCGGTGGCCGCGCAGGTTGTCGATGGGAGTCAGGAAACAGGACTCGGCGATCCGAGCGGACTTGCTGCGGCGGGGTAGCAGAGAAGAAACGCCGTTTTGGGCAACGCCGGTTGGCTCAGCCGGGTCATCGAAACACGCGCTGCATACTGGAGCGCTCAAGCCTCCGGAATGCGCGGGTTGTCCGGCTGACCTTCAGGGTGGCGCAGCAACACCTTGCACAGGCCGATCCATGCCGGGCTTAGCGCGAGGCTTATAGCAGTCAGGGCGACGAACAGTTGGTAGTCTGCCTCGCCCATGATGTCGCCGCTCCTCGCCAATGCGATCAGTATGAAGCTGAATTCGCCGATCTGCGACAACAGGGCACCGGCGTAGGTGGCACGGCGCCAGGATGATCCGAGGAGCCTGAGAATGCCGGCATTGAGAAGCGTATTGATGACCAGGATGACGAAGACGAGCAGGGCCAGCTTCAGTGGATTGGCGAGCACGTAGTCGATGTTGATCAGCATGCCGACGGATACGAAGAAGGCGGCGACGAAAACGACGCGGAACGGCTCGAGACTGTGATGCACCCAGTCCGTCTCTCGTGCCGAACTGACGACAAGGCCGGCGATAAAGGCGCCGAGCGCCGTCGACAGCCCCAGTTCGCCGGAGAATAGCGCCAGGCCGAAACACAGGAGGAGCGCTGCGAAGACCTGCAGCTCGTGGTCCTCTTTCAGCTTCTTTGCGAATGGCAGCCGAACATGAGGGCGTGTGAAAACCCAGACCGCAATGCCGACGAGCACCAATGCGCCGATCAGCTGCAGTGCAAGTTCCGTTGTTGATATGGCTCCGCCGCCAAACAAGTTGATCGTGATAATCATCGGTGCGAGGGCCACATCCTGTGCAAGCAGTACGACCAGTGCGTTCTGACCGGTCTGTGTATCCAGTTCATTCCAGTCTTTCAGCAGCTTGAGCACCACGGCCGTACTGCTAAGGCTGATGGCGAAACCGAACAGCACGATGAGCTGCCACGACCAATCGAAGAAGTAACCGATCAGCCAGATGACGCCGATCGTCGCCCCGACCTGCAGCAGGAGCCCGAAGATGGCCAGCCGCCAGCGAGAGAGCAGGGCGCCCGGTGACGCCTCCATACCCACGAAGAACAGCAGTACGATCAGCCCGATGCCGCCAATGCGGCTGATGAGATCCTGGTCCTCGAGGAGGCCGATACCATGCGGCCCGATGATCAGGCCGGCGATCAGATAACCTACGATCTGCGGCTGCCCGACGGCGCGCAGCACAATTCCAATAAGCAGGACGGCGACGATAACGCCGACGATGATCGGTAGAGCCGGATCGATGTGCATCGCGGCAGTATATTAACTTCGCGCCAGGTTTTTCTGTCTATCGCAGACATGCCTTCAATTGCCTTTGACGCGATTCTCCAAAGCGACCGGACAGCCGACACGATCGGTATCTCGATTGGCCGTCAGCGAGTGCAAGCTGGCGCAATGTTGCCGGGCTACGCCCGGATTGCCGGCGGCGTGCGCCGATTGGGCAGCGCCGTATACACTTCGCAGCCGATTCGGATCGCGTTTCAACGCGCGTTCGAATTCCGACAATGCCTGCTCCGGCGCGTCAAGTGCCAAAAGCATTTCTGCCAGGAGCTCGCGCGACGGTGCAACACTGCCCGGCGTGACCGGATGCTTGTCGCTCGCGTCTTCGGCATCTGCCGCTGCGCGCATCAATTGCAGCGCTTCTTCCCGGCGGTTCTCCGCGAGCGCGATCCAGCCCTTGAGTGCCTGAATTTGAAAGTCGGTCTGGCCCGACCAGTAGGTATTCTTCGCCGCAGTCATCGCGTCCCGTAACGCTTGTAGTTTTTCCACGTCCTTTCGGGCAGCCGCGCCATCGCCGCTGCGTGCGGCACCCAGACCTCGGGCAAATGCAAGAATCGCTTCCGCTTGCGGAAACTTGCTCCAGGCCAGATCGCGCGGCGATAGTTCGAGCGCAGCTGCCTGCTGCCACTGGCCGCGCTCTAGTGCATATCGCGCCGGGATTGCGGCAAACGCGTACGCGGCAATGAAGTTCTCCACGTTGACCTTGCGTATCGCGGCAACCTCGTCGACGAGGGCCTTCGCCGCCTTGTCCTGGGACTGCTGTAGGTGGGCGAAGACCAAATAGTCCAATGCGTGCAGCGCATCATAGGTGCCGACCTCCAGGGTGGTTTCCTCGAGTTCACTCCTGGCGGCGAGGTAGGAGGCCCGGTTGCTTTCGACCATTTCAGGCCACAGCCCGACACGGCTGAAAACGTGCGACGGCATGTGCAGGGCATGCGGTACTCCGGGCGCGATTTTCGCGTACTCGCGGGCGGCGGGAAGGCCGCGTTCGGCCAGCTCGGCATAGTCGTATGCATGGATGAGGTAATGCGCGACGCCCGGGTGCCTGGGATATTTCTCGAACAACGGTTCCAGGATTGCCCCGGCTCGAAGCTGATTCGCAAAGGTCTTGTCGGTCGGGAGTGCAGTGGCAACGAGCAGAAGCGCATGCAGGATCTTCGCTTCATCGTCCGTGGGATACGCAGCCGACACATCTCCCATTGCTTTCTCGAATGTTGCGGCTCGTGTGCGATGGTCGATCGACTCCCGGCGCTCGAAGTACGATCCGAGAGCCGCAATGTAGCGACGTTCTCGCTCGCTCCTGGCGCCTACGCGTCGGGCTTCGAGGGCGGCCGTCTCGGCCGCGGTCAGTGCGTCCGGGTTGGGAGGCCAGGCAAACGGATTGCCCATCGACATGATGGCAATTCCCCAGTGCGCCATTCCGCATTCAGGGTCCTGCTCGAGGACACCGGCAAAGGAGTTTTTCGCGGGCTGAAACCAGAAAGAATGAAATTGCGCCATTGCCCGGTTGAACTCCTTTTGCACAGCCGCGCTACAGGAGACGGCGAAGTTCACCTCGCCAAGCTGCGCGGGTGCGGCGGTTCGGGGCGGGTGATGCGTTTCATGCTGTTCGCTTGCTACGAGGCTGGGCGCAAGCAACAGGCAAACGGCCAGCGACATGGCCGCGCTTGACGGGAATAAACGGAGAAACAAACGACACATAGCATTCTCCTGAGGACGAAAAGAGAAGACCGCGTCTTGGCCCCCGGGACGTTGAGGTCAATCGGTGGAACGCGCTGAACAGCACGGTGCGCGGGGCGAGCTTGATTCTGCGCCAATGTTGAAAATTGTCAATGGTGTATTCTGTTGCCCTTGTCAGCGTAGTTGTCTTTACACACAGGTCGCCCTGTCATGCGGCCGGTCAGGGACTTCGCCATCCTATCGGGATTCTTGCCTGTAGCTGGCATGCACCCGACAATGAATGCAATGCCGGAGCAATATGATGCCTATATGTGAAGCCGATCCGTGGCGAATGCAGTACTTCGAAGGCGTCGACTGCCCCGATGACGTCAACATTCCAACTGAGGACGGCGACGCCTGGCGCTGGAACCCGGAGTACAAGTGGGTGTACGACAAGCTCGCGGTCGCCGAAACGCAGGACCTCGTCTGCGCGCCTCACGGCATCGATCCCGACGAGTTCCCGGTGTTCTCGAAACCCATTTACAACATGCGCGGCATGGGCGCGGGCAGTGGCGTCATGCGCACGCTCAAGGAATACCGGCACCGGCAGCGCCCGGGGCACATGTGGATGCAGCTGCTCTCCGGCGACCACGTCAGCACCGACGCGGCGGTGGTAGCGGGCGAGGTTGCATGGCAGCGGCACACGGTCGGCGAACCGCTCGACGGCGGAATGTTCGATTACTGGACCGTGCTTGCCGCAGCGAAGCCGGACATCGAGAACTACATTTCAAACTGGGTCAAAACCCATATGCCCGGGTACACGGGCATGCTCAACTTCGAAACCATTGGTGCACGTATCATCGAGGTGCACATGCGCTTCGCCGACCAGTGGCCCGACCTGTACGGCTCCGGCTGGGTCGAAGCGCTCGTACGTCTTTACGCCGACGGCGCCTGGCGTTTCGACGACTCCAAGCGGCGCGACGGCTACAGCGTGGTCCTGTTCGGCGCGCACGGTGTGCAGTACCGGCATCCACCGGCGGACCTGGTCGAACGGCTGCGCGCCACCGATGGCATATCGAGCGTCCAGATCACCTATCACGAGGACCGGCCACCGGCGAGCCACTCCATGCCGCCCGGCGGCTTCCGGCTGGCGATCGTCAACACTGTCGATCTCGAGCTCGGGCGTCGCGCGCGCGAAGAACTGGCACTGAGTTTCTGGTCGACGCAGGAACTCGTGCAGCGTAGCCGGCGCAAACGCGCGTGACGGACGACGTCGAGGACATCGAGAACGTCTGGATACCGATGCCGGACGGCTGCCGGCTGGCGGCGCGCATCTGGCGCCCCGTGGATGCGGCGGACAACCCCGTGCCCGCGTTACTGGAGTTTCTGCCGTATCGCAAGCGCGACTTCATGCGGTTTCGGGATGAGCCGATGCACCGCTTTCTCGCAACGCACGGATACGCAAGTGTACGCGTGGACCTGCGCGGGTCGGGCGACTCCGATGGTCTGCTCGACGACGAGTACACCGAGCAGGAACACGCAGATGGTGAAGCCGTCATCGCCTGGCTCGCGGCCCAGCCCTGGTGCTCCGGCGACGTCGGCATGTTCGGTATCTCCTGGGGCGGATTCAATTCGCTGCAGATTGCCGCACGCCGCCCGCCCGCGTTAAAAGCAATCATGGTGCTTTGCGCGGCCGACGATCGGTACACCGATGACGCCCACTACATGGGGGGCTGCCTGCTCACCGAGAACCTGCAGTGGGGCGCGATTTTCATGATGAACCAGGCGTTGCCGCCGGACCCCGCGATCGTCGGCAACGGCTGGCGCGAGCAATGGCGCAAGCGGCTCGAGCACCTGCCGAACTTTCCCGAGCTGTGGCTCGAGCGCCAGTGGCGTGACGACTACTGGAGTGAGGGCTCGGTGCGTGACCACATCGATCGCATCGATATCCCCGTCTACGCAATTGGCGGCTGGGCCGATGCGTACTCGAACGCGGTGCCGCGACTCGTCGAGTCATTGACGTCGCCGTGCAAGGGCCTCATCGGCCCCTGGGCACATACCTTCCCGCACCTCGGCATACCGGGGCCTGCCATCGGCTTTCTACAGGAAGCCGTGCGCTGGTGGGATCGCTGGTTAAAGGGCATCGACAATGGCATCGACCGGGAGCCGAAGCTCAGGGTCTGGCTGCAGGAAGCCGTGAAGCCTGAACCTCAATACGAGACGATGCCGGGCCGCTGGGTGGTCGAGGACAGCTGGCCGAGTCCGAACGTCGAGCCGCGGGAGCTGTTCCTGTCCGCCACGGGTTGCAGCGAGGCACCCGGCGAGCCCGAGGAGCAGATCCTGTCATCGCCCCAGATCTGCGGCATCCGCGGCGGCGAATGGTGCGCCTTCGGCAGCGATGGCGAGATGCCGCGTGACCAGCGCCCGGACGACGGTTTCTCGCTGACCTGGGATACGCGCCGGCTCGGCGAGCGGCTGGAGATTCTTGGCGCGCCGGTCGTGCGCCTGGTGCTGTCCTCGGATCAACCGACCGGCAACGTGATTGTGCGCCTGTGCGATGTGGCACCTGACGGCTCCTCGCTGCGCGTCACCTACGGCGTTTTGAACCTCGCGCACCGCGACGGGCACGCCTCGCCAAAGCCGCTGGAGCCGGGCCGACGCTACACCATCGACGTGCGCCTGAACGACATTGCGCACGCGTTTCCGCAAGGGCATCGCATCCGCGTCGCGGTGTCGACCGCCTACTGGCCGATCATCTGGCCGAGCAGCTCAGCCTGTTGCCTGCGCGTCGTCAGCGGCGAAAGCCGCCTGACCCTGCCGGTGCGCCCGGCGCGGGAAGAAGATGCGAGCCTGCGTCCATTCGAGGCACCGGCGATGGCTGCCCGGCCCACCATCAGGCGCGTTCGTCATCACGAGTTCGTGCGCAAGCTCGCCGTTGATCTCGTGACCAATCGATTCCACTACGAGCTCAACGGCAGCGAATTTGACGACGCGAGTCTCGTGCACTTCGAGGACATCGACCTGCGTGTCGGCTACACGATCAGCAAGTTGTTCGAGATCGGCGAAGACGATCCGCTGTCGGCGGAGCAAACGATGCACCAGCGCGCAACACTGATGCGGGGCGACTGGCGGGTAACACTGCGTATGTCGATGACCCAGACCGCGACCGCCGACGCTTTTCACATCAAAGGGCGTCTCGAAGCCGAGGAGGGCGAGGCGCTTTTTCTCGAGCGCGACTTCGACGTCAGCGTGCCGCGACGCCTGGTCTGACGCGATCCCAGGCTGTTTCGACGAGTGCTGCGAGCAGCTCGGCGTAGCTCCAGCCTGCGAACCCGGCCATCAGCGCGAGCTTGGCATCGTAGCCCCAGGCGGGGTTCGGGTTCACTTCCATGAGCTTGATGGTGCCATCGGCCGCCGCGCGAAAGTCGAAGCGGCCGTAGTCACGCAGGCCAAGGCGTTTGAACAACCGCTCGCAGCGGGCCCCGAGTTCGCGCTGGCCATCGGTAGACAGGCTTGCCGGGACGATTGCGATGTCGTTCCAGTACGGCGACTCGGGATCGGTCTTCGACTCGAACGACAGGATGGGCGCGAAGCCGTCCGGCAGTTTCGAGAAATCGACTTCGAGCATTGGCAGCTGTCGAAATCCGGCGCCGGGGTTGCCGATCAGGCCAAGACCGAATTCGCGGCCGGGCAGGTATTCCTGGATCAGGACGTCACGGCCCGGCAACGCGTTCGCGAGCCAGCCGAGATAGTCGCGGGCTTCACGCTCGGTCGACACGACAGAATCTTTGGTGATGCCGACGCTGCCATCGGCCGTGTTCGGCTTGATGAGTGCCGGCAGCGCGGGCAAGGCGGCGTCGACGACCTCCGCAGCCGGCACGAAACGTTCCGCCGGCACGGCGATTCCCAGAGCCTCCGCGACCAGCCGCACGATCTGCTTGTCATAGCAGATCAGCATGCCGCGCGGCGTCGCACCGGTATACGGCACGCCCAGGAGTTCGAGCTGCGTCGCCACGTGAATCTCGAAATCCGGATTGTTAAAAAGTCCCGTGTCGCAGAAATTCACGACCAGGTCCGGGCCGAACGCCGCGATCGCGTCGAAGAGTCCGGCATGAGTTTCGATGATCGTGACGTCGAAGCGGTCCAGCGCGGCAAATGCCTCTCGCATCCTGGCGTGTACCTCGAGATCGGGCGGCCCGTAGCGCTGCTCGTGCTTGGTGGGGTCCGGCAGCGACGGATCACCCGTGACCACGGCAACCTTCACGGGAAGTGACGATGTTGGTTTGGTAATGGTCCGATTCCTCCTGGCGCAGGCGACCGGTGCGCGGACCTGCGCACTATCACCTCGTAGCATGTGCGGAATCAATACCTTTTTTGCCCGGGTTATCTTATTGTTCGGCGTGCAGGAATCGCGATAGAGGCAATCGCAACCTCGATTCACGCGGAATGGTCATTATGAAATCGGTAGCTCAGATCACGCCTATGGAAGCCGCCGCCCTTGTGCGCCCGGGCTGCAAGATGGTCGTCGGTGGTTTCGGCATGACGGGCCATCCGGTGAACCTGATGCATGCAATCGCAGAGACGGACGTAAGCGACCTCACCTATATCGGCAACAATGTCGGCGAAGCCGGGCTCGGCGGTGGGCGGCTGTTGCGTAACGGCCAGATTCGCAAGGCAATCGGCTCCTACTTCACGAGCAATCGCGAAGCGGTGGAGGCGGCCCAGGAAAAGCGAATCGAAGTCGAGCTCATGCCACAGGGGACGCTCGCGGAAGCGCTGCGTGCGGGCGGCGCGGGCATCGGCGGATTCTATACGCCGACAGCCGTCAATACGCCGCTGGCCGAAGGGCGCGAGATTCGCGAGATCGATGGCAAAAAAATGGCGTTTGTCGAGTCGCTGCGCGCCGATGTTGCGATCGTGCGAGCATGGAAAGCCGACACGGCAGGCAACCTGCAATACCGGATGACCGAAAGTAACTTCAATACGGCAGCGGCGACCGCCGCCGATCTCGTTATTGCCGAAGTCGAACACATCGTCCCGGTCGGCGAGCTCGAGCCGGAGCACATCCACACGCAGTGTTGTTTCGTGGACTACCTCGTGCAGGCGTCTGTCGGCACGGACCTGCTGGGCTCGTCGGCCTCTGTTTCGGCGAGCAACAAGAAAACGGACGCGCAACGTGAAATGATGGCACGAGCGGCGCTGGCAGAACTGGCGCCCGGCGACATCGTCAATCTCGGCATCGGGATTCCAACATTGGTCGCCGATCTGATCGACCCCGCGGACGGCATCATCCTGCACACGGAGAACGGCCTGCTCGGGGTCGGGCCCGAACCGGAAAGCGGCGGCGCCATGGACTACCCGGTCAACGCCGGCAAGATTCCCGTGACGGCGCTACCCGGTGCGAGCTATTTCGACAGCGCGGCATCTTTCGCGATGATTCGCGGTGGCCACGTCGACGTTGCAATCATGGGCGGGTTGCAGGTTGACCAGCACGGTAACCTGGCCAACTGGGCCGTTCCGGGCCGGCCGCTCCTCGGTGTCGGCGGTGCAATGGATCTCGCCAGCGGCGCGAAAAAACTGATCGTTACGATGACACATTGCGCACGCGATGGATCGTCCAAGGTCGTCAGAGAATGCAACTTGCCACTGACGGCTAGCGGCGTTGTCGATGTCCTGATCACGGACCTCGGCGTATTTCGTTTTCAGGGCGGCGAAATGCTGCTCGAAGCGCTGATGCCTGGCGCGAGCCTCGAGGATGTCGCGGCCAATACCGATGCTGAATACACGACGAACCTGGCCGGATAGGTCACCCGGAACGCCACGGCGTGTTATCAGTCGTGTCAAAGCTGCGGTTCGATGAATTCACGTCAGCCGCCTCGCTGGCGCCAAGTCGGGGCTCGGCAGGGTGGGGCCAGGACACAAGGTATCGTGGACTGCGTCACAGCCCGGGCGAACGGCCTCGACTAGGATTGCCGTTAGAAGAAGGATCTCCGCTCAGGTGCGCCAGGAATGCAGACACCACAGCCTTGTCGGGCAAACTACTCCCCAGAGTTCGACATTCCGCGTTGGCGGCGACGGTTCGCGGTGCTCGCCCTGCTTATCTGCACCGGCGTGTCGGCCAACGATGAGCTCAAGGTGCAGAATCCCCAGCAGATTGCGTACAACGTCGGTGGCATGACGGACGCCGCAATCGAACTCGGCCTGGATGAGCAACGGGTATCCATGTGGCTCGCCCAATCGCTGCAGCACGCCGGCCTTGCGGCACGTGCGGCAGACACGGAACGCGACCAGGAGGTCGTGTTTCTCGACATCGTTGTGGAAGCCGGGTCGTACTACGCATCCGTCGGGTTCTGGCGCAATGCCAGTTACGATCTGCCTGACGGCACCGAGGCATCGAACCAGGTGATTGTCTGGCAGGAATATGCCATCGGCAGCCACAACGGCGACGTCGATCAGCTGCGCCATACGGTCAATCGTGTCATCGAGCGCTTCGTTTCCAGCTATGGCAACGCGAACGACCTCGACCTTTCGCAACAGGTCGCTGCAACCCGCTAGCCACAATCCTGCTCCAGGCTTCGATTCTGCGATACAGTGTTGCTGTCTCGCAACAAAAACGGGGTCTTTGCTTGTTGTCTGTAACCCGATGAACTAGTCTTGTAATAAGACTTTGCGCGGGCGTTTCACGCGGCTAAAAGCCGGTGTAAACAACGCAATACAAACAACAAAAATGCAAAGGACGACGCAATGAATACCACGCAACGACGATCGCGAGCGCGATCCTTTCTTGCACTGTCTGCATCAGTTTTTGCCTACGTGCTTTTATTGCCGACGCCGGCATCGGCTCAAGTTGCTATTGCAGATTTCATGACGCGTGTTGGCGGCGACACTCTACTAAATTCTAATGTAGGCGTGTCGGGATGGGCTGTTAATCGGATCTGTCTGGAGCTTGTTGAGCTGAGTTCGTCGGGTCCTCTGGACCAGGCGCCGCAAGAACTCTTCAATCGTTGCGGCGAGCTGGTATTTACGTCCGATTCGCTCAACGGCGGCACGTTGCCGAACGCGTTGGGATATGAAAGGGACGACGATCTCCTTGCGGCGCTGCAACAGGTCAACGGGGAAGAAGCCCAGGCGGCCGCCAGCTTTTCCCAGAACGCGTCGTACGAACAGTTCTCGAACATCGCCGCGAGACTCGGCGCACTGCGTGGTACGACCGGCGCGTCCGTCACGTCCGTCGCCGCCAACGGGGCGGAGATGATGTTTGGCAGCGGCGGAGGCGCAGCAGCCGACTCCCCGTTCGGGCCGTGGGGCTGGTTTATTCGCGGATCCTATGTAACGGGCGATCGGGATCCCAGCAACCGGTCGAATTTCACGGGTGCTGAAAACGGCTTCGACTTCGACCAGTACGGCATCACCGTTGGCATCGATCGCTATTCCGGATCGACGGTCTGGGGATTTGCGCTCGGCTACACCGCCTATGACATCGAGATGCAAACTACGCAGGTGGGTCGTCCGCTCGACAACCAGGCGGTGAACGGCGGCGATATCGAGACCGATACCATTTCCGGGACGTTCTATTTCGATTTCAACAGCGAGTCGGACGTCTACTTCTCGGTCCTCGCGGGTTACGGTAGCCAGACCCTGGACATGACGAGAAATTACATTTACGTATCGAATGCGGCAGGAACAGACGACCAGCTGCGTTTGTTGACGTCAGATCCCGACGGCGACTCGCTGGCGGGATCCATGACGCTCGGCAAGGTCTATCAACAGGGCGGCTGGGTATTCGAACCGCGTATCGGCCTTTCCTACGACCGCCTGAACGTGGATCGTTTCGTCGAGGCAGACAGTGGCAACCAGGAAGCCGGGACACCGACCGTCTCCGCGATGCAGCTTGCATTCGACAAGCAGACGATTGATTCATTCAGGGTCAATGTCGGTCTCCAGTTCAGCGGCAACATCAACACCGGCTTCGGCTCCGTGCGGCCCATGTTCTCGCTCGACTACTACCGGGAGTTCGAGGATGACCCGCGCAAGATCCGGGTCAAATATGCATTGGAGGA
The DNA here is from genome assembly GCA_018677555.1 of Gammaproteobacteria bacterium. Lineage (GTDB taxonomy): Bacteria > Pseudomonadota > Gammaproteobacteria > Steroidobacterales > Woeseiaceae > JAHHOT01. The sequence continues at coordinate 12,685 of JAHHOT010000218.1, forward strand.
CCAGCTTGCGGCTGACAATCCGGGCGCCGCGTTCATGACCGGATTCGGCGGCTGCCTCTCCTGCTTCGAACTGGTATCGGATGCGCCGGATTCCGGCTTTTACGTCGTAGGGCTGGGCATCGCCGCGACCTACCGAAACGGCATCCAGGCATTTCTGATGTTCGAGAGCCTGATCGATTACGACAATCTGCGGTCGAATGCGCTAACTCTTGGATTACGCGGACATTTTTGAGTCGCATTTAACAAAATACGGAATCCGCCGACGCGCTCCGGGCCGCTCACGCCAAGCGCTCGAACAAGGCCCCCGAGTGGCGTAAAATAGTGCGCTACAATAATAAGTGTCCTCTTTGGCAAATGCGGCCACGGGCAGGACGACGTATGAGCGGTGAACGGCAAATCGGATTGGCGTTGGCGGCATTCGCAATGTTGCTGCCTGATGCCGCTATGCCCGTGCCGGGCGATTCCGCATTTGACGCACCGCGCGGAATCGTCGATTGTCTTCTGCCCGGGCCGATCCGGCGCGTTGGCGGAAGCATCTACCAGATGCCGCAGCGCCCCGCGCGACTGACCGCGTCCGAGTGCCAGATCCGTGGCGGCGATTTCCTGCTTTACGACCGCGCCAACTACGAAACCTCCCTGAACCACTGGAAGTCGCTCGCCGAGAACGAAGCGGATGCCGACGCGATGTTGTACGTCGCCGAGATCTATGAGCAGGGCATTGGCCGTGATCCGGATTACGCAGCCGCTGCGGAGTGGTACCGCAAATCGGCGGATGCCGGCAATTCGACCGCCCTGATCAGCCTGGCGCACCTGTACAAGACCGGCAAGGGTGTACCGCTGGACCTCGGCGCCGCCCAGTCACTGTATTCACAGGCATTCGGTTCGGACATTCCGATTCCGCTGGACCCGACTTCTGTTGCGGGTGCCGATCAGCGCCTCGAGACCTTGCTGGCAGAAGTCGACAAGGTGCGCCGGCAAAAGATCGCCGTCGAACTCGAGCTGGCGGCGGCCAACGAACAACTCGACGATGCGCGTAACGCGCTCAATGTCGCACTGGCCGGGGACGACGAGAATGCCGGCATGATTGCCACGCTGCAGGATTCAATCTCGCGGCAGCAGTCGGAAATAGAGAACTACCAGAGAACGCTCGAATCCATGGCGGGCGAGAACGCGGACCTGGCGGATCTCCGCAGACAGCTGGAGGAACAAAAAGCGGAAGCATCGACGCTGCGCCAACGACTGGCGCGTGCCGAGGATGAAGTCGGGCGCAGCCGTGCGGCGCTCGAGCAGCAGCAGCGTTCGCTGCAGCAGACTCAGGAAGAATTCAACGAGCAACTGGCACAGGCGACCGTCGATGCCGCATTGCTGCAGACCATGAGTCGGGATCTCGAACAGCAGCGCGCAGAAGTCGAGTCACTGGAGGAGGCACTCAGAAAGGCGGAACAGGACAAGCACCTGTACGAGGCCCTCGCCGACGATACGGCCACCAGGGAAGAGCGCATTGCTGCCTTGTCGGCCCGCATCACGTTGCTCGAACAGCAGGCAAACGCGGTTTCGGGCAACCTGGCGGACGAGAAAAGCAAACTGGCGTCGGCGCAGAGACGGCTTGACGAGCAGGTCGCAGCCGCCAAGGACGCCGCGGCGCTGTCCGCGGCGGAGATGGCCCAGCGTGACGAAGAAATAGCCCGCTTGCGCGGAATCGTCGCGCGCGCCGAACAGGAGCGAGACCGTCACCGCGGCGACATCGATCACCTGAGCGAGCAAAGCGTGGAGCTGCAGCAACTTCGCACGGAACTCGAACGCGAACAGGCGCAGTCGAATCGATTGCAGCAACTCCTCACGGTATCGCAGGATCAGTACGCGAACTCGATGCGGCAACTGAACCAGGCGAACGCAGATCGTACAGATCTCGAAGAGCAGATTCAGGCACTACGAAACCAGGCCACGTCGGGAGATCAGGCCGTTCAGATCGCGCTCGAGCAACGCGAACGCGAACTTCGTTCAGCGCATGCCGGCATCGAGGCACTGCAATCGCGGGTTGCTAAATCCGAAAACGAACTCAAACGCTACCAGCTTCAGATGGCGGACACCGCCGCGCGCCAGACAGAGGCCATCGAGAATTTGCGCGAAGCCGTTGCTGCCAGTCGCGTGGAACGGGCGCTGCTGGAAGAACGGCTTGCGTCGGCGAGCGCGCAACTGGCCGGCGCGGAGGTGGATCTGAGTCTCGAACGGAAGCGCGTGGAAAACCTGCAGGACCAGCTTCGCGAAGCGAGAGCCGCGAATACCAGCAGCGCGGAGGCGCTGCAGCAGAAACAGGCGATGCTCGACGACCAGAGACGGCAACTTCAATCGCGCCAGCAGGAGATCGACCGGCTCAACGAACAAACGCAGCGCTACGTCGCGCAGATCGACGAATTGAAGGAAATCGTCGAAGCCAGGAAAGTCGAATTCGTCGGTCCTCGGATCGTCATGCTGGAGCCGAGCGAAAACGTGCTCGCCGATGCAACTCTGCCCACTCGCGGCGGGGCAGCGACGCGCGGTTTCGCTGTCATTCCGGCCTCGTACATCAACGAAACGCGAATGGTGCGCGGGCACGTCGAAGCGCCAGCTGGGCTTGCGAGACTGACGATCGATGGTTGGCAGGTCCCGTTCAACGAACACAACGCCTTCAGTTTGCCGCTGGAACTGGATACGGAAAACAAGCACATCAAGATTGTTGCGGTTGACCACAACGGCAAGAAAGACACCAAGGAGTTTCAGTATCGAATCGACGGTTCGATCGGACCTGCCGAAGCAACGATTGTCAACAAGCGGGAACGCTTCGAAGAGGCGAGAAACAACGCGCTGGACCATTTGAAATACTACGCGCTGGTCATCGCCAACCAGGACTATGTCAATGAGTTCGTGCGCGACCTGGAGACGCCAATCTCCGACGCGGAAGCAATCGCCGCCGTGCTCAGGGATCGCTACAACTTCGAAGTGGACATTCTGTACAACGCCGACAAGGATACGATCGAAACGGAGCTGGAGCGGATTTTCTACATCGAGGAAAACGACGAAGATACGGACAACGACAAGGACGCTATCCTTATCTACTATGCAGGCCACGGCTTCGCATCGGATTCACGCAACAACGATGCATATTTCTGGGCGCCGGTCGACGCCGAGTTCAACAGCCCGAGGACCTGGTACAAGACACGCGACCTGGAATCGTACATGCAGGTCAGCGCGACCAAGCAGATCATGGTTGTCGCCGACTCCTGCTTCGCTGGAAACGTGTTGAGTCGCGACGGCATCCAGGAAGACCATGCATCGCTGAACTCGCGCAACTGGCGCAAGTTCCTCGCCGAATACACCGAGAAAAAGAAATCGCGCTACGTGTTGACCTCCGGCGGTTTTGCCCCGGTACTCGACGGTGGCGGCGGCAATCACTCTGTCTTTGCCCGCGCATTTCTCAATGTGCTGATGGGGAACAACGAAATTATCTCGGCGTCGGGCGTGCACGAGCAGGTGGCCCCGGTGGTGATGGACCTGGCCGAGCGGCAGAATTTCGAGCAAACGCCATTCTTTGGCTACCTGCGTAGCGCGGGTCACGGATTCGGCAACTTCTACTTTCCGGCGCCGCGTTACGCCGCCGAGTCCGAGGAAATCATAAAAACCTCGTCGTTGATTCAATACCCGCTCAGCGGTACCGGAGTGAATACCGGGCATGCGTCCAGATAGGCAAGGCGTGACACCTGATCCCGGTTAGCCCGCTCAGCATGATCCGCCGGGTCTTAATCCTTGCGATTTCGCTGATCGCATCCGCCTGCGCGCCCTATGGGCATTCCGTCATCGCCGAACGCCGCGGCCTGCAGCGCAGCGAGGTCACAGGGGACGTCTTTCGGCACCTCGTTTACCAGCGCTTCGATCCGTCGGGCAGCGCGCGACTACACGTATATATAGAAGGAGACGGCATCCCGTGGGTCGGCAACTTGCCCGGCGCGGACCCGACGCCGCGCAATGCGCTGGCTTTGCGCCTCGCGGCCGTGGATCCGCAGGACATCGCCTACGTTGGCAGGCCCTGCTATTTCCAGGTGCAGACGCCGGACAAGTGCACAGCGAATTACTGGACCTCGGACCGCTACGGCGAGGAAGTCATCCGGAGCATGGCAAGCGTTGTCGAGCAGGTCCGCGGGCCGCGCCACCGGGAGCTCGTCCTGATCGGACACAGCGGCGGCGGTGCGATTGCGGCGCTGCTGGAGTCCCGCGTTGACGGCGTCGTCGCGGTCGTCACCATTGCTGCGAATCTCGATATCGAGCGATGGGCCGCGCATCATGATTACGATCCGCTGGATGGCTCGCTCAACCCGGTTGACGAGCCGACAGACCCGCGTATACCAAAGTATCAGCTTGTTGGCCGAGCCGACGACAACGTACCGCTGCAGACCGTCGTGCACTATGCCGACGATCGGCAGAACGTGGAACTGCTCGTCTACGATGGCTTCAACCACGCCTGTTGCTGGGAGAAAGAGTGGGCGAGCTTCCTGTCCCGGCTGGACCGGGCATTGGCAACGACCGAGCCATTCTGAGTCCACGATATAACCAGGCGGCCTTCGCCGCGGCTGGGCGCTATTCGTTGGTGATGTCCCGCAATGTGCCGCCGTCGGCGACCAGGCGTTCCAGCAAGGGTGACGGCCGCCACCAGCGCTCTCCGTGCAGCTCGGCAAACTCGCGGATCCGCTCCAGGACCCGCCCGAGGCCGACCGCGTTTTCCGCCCAGTACATGGGTCCGCCGCGCCACGCGGGGAAGCCGTAGCCGTTGATATACACGATGTCGATATCCGAGGCGCGGAAGGCCATGCCCTCGTCGAGCACATCGCAGCCAATGTTGAACAGCGAATAGAAGCAGCGCTCAATGATTTCCTCATCGGAAATCTCGCGTTGCTCGATGCCGAACTTTTCGGCCGCCTCGGCGATGAGCTCCTGCGTGACCGGCGACGGAATAGGGGTCCGGTTGCCCGGTTCGTAGTCGTAGGTTCCGGCGCCGGTTTTCTGCCCAAGCCGGCCCATTTCCACGAGTCGGTCGGGCACGTAAGTGGCTCGTACGTCGTAGGCGCTTTCGTCCAGCTGCTGACGCAATCGATAACCGATGTCCAGGCCAGCCAGGTCGCCCATGGCGATCACGCCCATCGGCATACCGAAGTCGTACAACACGCGGTCGACCTGTTCGGGTGCTGCACCCTCCAGCAACAAGAGCTGCGCCTCGCGACCGTAGCCCGACAGCATCCGGTTGCCGATGAAGCCGAAACAAACGCCGGCCACCGCGCCGGCCTTGTTGATGGTCTTGGCCAGCTTGAGTATTGTCGCGAGCACCTCCGGAGCCGTCTTCTGCGCGCGCACGATTTCCAGCAAGCGCATCACGTTGGCCGGCGAGAAGAAATGCATGCCCAAAACGCGTTCAGGGTTTTCGACGACCGTCGCGATTTCGTTGATGTCCAGGTAGGAGGTATTGGTCGCGAGAATCGCGTCGGCGCCCACGGTTTCGTTAAGCGTCGAAAAGACCGTTTTCTTGACGTCCATGTTTTCGAACACCGCCTCGATCACCAGGTCCACGTCGGCCAGGTCGCCGTATTCGGTGGTGCCGGTCAGCAGACCCATGCGCTCCTCGACCTGTGCGTCGCTTATGCGGCCTTTTCGCGCGCTGTTCTCGTAATTCTTACGAATGGTGCCAAGCCCTTTCTCCAGTGCTTCGTCGTTCATTTCGAGGATGGTGACCGGAATGCCGACATTGACGAAGTTCATCGATATGCCGCCGCCCATCGTGCCGGCACCGATGACGCCGACGCTGCGGATGGGTTTTAACTCGACGTCGCGCGGAAGGCCCGGCACCTTCGTCGCTTCGCGCTCGGCGAAAAAAACGTGTTGCAGTGCTTTGGCCTGCGGGTCAGCCATGCATTCCATGATCAGTTCGCGTTCGCGCTTTGCGCCGTCCCCGAAGGGGAGATTGACCGCGGCTTCAACCGCCTGGATAGCCCGCTCCGGAGCATGCATGCCGCGGGTCCGACGTGCGATCGACTTGCGGAAGCCGGCGAAATAGTCGTCATCGAAACGGCTCGCGTCGAGCGTCATCTCGTGTGACTTCCTGAGCGGCGCAGCACCTGCGACCAGCTCCTCTGCGTAGGCGACCGCCGCCGCGACGATGTCACCGTCCTCGACGCGATCGATCGCACCGGCTTCCAGCGCTTCGGCGGCCGGCACCGGGTTACCGGATACGATCAGTTTCAGGGCGAAATCGACGCCGGCGAGACGCGGCAGTCGCTGCGTGCCCTGGGCGCCCGGGATAATGCCCAGCTTGACTTCCGGCAGGCCGATTTTCGCCGACGACAGCGCGATACGATAGTTGCAGGCCAGTGCCACTTCCAGGCCGCCACCGAAGGCGGTGCCGAACAACGCTGCGACAATCAGTTTCGGGCTGTCGCCTAATTTGTCGACCACCTCGCCGAGCCGCGGCGGCTTCGGGCCACTGGCGAACTCGGATATATCGGCGCCGGCCATGAACGTGCGGCCGCGGCACGCCAGCACCAGCGCATCGATGTCGTCGTCGGCGGCCGCGGATTCGACCGCCGCCACGAGGCCTTCACGGACGGCGTGGGAAATGGCATTGACCGGTGGGTTGTCGATCCAGATGATCCCGATCGAACCACGCTTCTCTATCGAACCTTGCATGCACAGCCTCCTGAAATGACGGATCGTGTGATCCTTCCGATATTCAGCGACAACAGTCTACCCTGTAGCGACCCTCGTGGGTCAGCGCGTTTCGCAAGCTTGTGGATACGGGCCTCCTGAATGAGGCGACCGGTAACATCAGCTGCCGGGTCACGGACGGCATGCTGATATCCGCTCCGGGGCCGGTGCCGCGAACTAGTCGTCCACGATCATCTCGAAGCTACCGTAGATCAGGCGCTTGCCGTCAAACGGCATTGTCGCCGAGCTCATCCGTTCGTCAGCCATCAGTTTTTTCATACCCTTGTTGCGCGCGTCGCGCGACGGCCAGATAACCCAGGAAAATACCACCGTTTCGTCCTCCCGGCACTTCACGGCCATCGGGAACGACGTGACTTCCCCATCGGGTACGTCATCTCCCCAGCACTCGACAACTTTCGAAGCGCCGTGCTCTTTGAATATCGTTGCCGCATACTCGGCATGTTCGCGATAGAGGTCGCGGTTGGCGGTTGGCACTGCCGCGACGAATCCGTCAACATAAGCCATCGTGTTCTCCCCTGCAGATTTGAGGGTATTTTCGCATAAACACCGGTGATCCAGACAAAAGTCTTTCCGCGAGCCGGCGCGTGCACCGGTGTTCGCGACTGGTGGCCTTTGTATCGATCCTGGCGATTGCCGTTGGCTGCACGGCGCGGAACGATTCACCTGCCGGCGTTGCATCCCCGGACAACAATGCGGGAATCGACGCCATTTTCGCACAGTGGGACGTGCCCGGTTCACCCGGATGCGCACTCTCGGTGGCGCGCGACGGCGAGCTCATGTACTCGCGTGGCTACGGCTATGCCAACCTCGACTACGAGCTGCCGATCACGCCGCACACCGTGTTCGACGTTGCCTCGGTGACCAAGCAGTTTGTTGCCGCATTGCTCACGATGCTCGCACTGGACGGGACGCTGTCGCTGGATGATGATGTTCGTGAATGGCTGCCGGAGCTGCCGGAGTACGATCGCCCGATAACGCTGCGCCACATGCTCTACCACACGAGCGGCTTGCGCGATTACCTGACCCTGTTTCCGCTGGCCGGGCGCGACGACTACTATCCGATCTCACACCCGCAGATACTGCAGATGATGTCGCGCCAGCGCGCGCTGATTTTTTCGCCCGGCGAACAATATCGATACAGCAACACGGCCTACATGCTGCTGGCACAGGTAATCGAGCGCGCAGGTGGCCAGTCACTGGGTGAATTCGCGCGTGAGCGTATCTTCGAACCGCTCGGGATGAACGGCAGTTTGATGTACGACAACCGCGAGGCGATTATTCCGCGGCGCGCGACCGGCTACGATCGCGATCCGGACGGACTCACGCGTATCGTGCACAACTACAACTTCGACGTCGCCGGCGACGGGCAGCTCTACTCGACCATGGAGGACCTGCTGCGCTGGGATCACTACCTGCACGGACCCGACAAGTCCCCGATATATGAACTAATGCTCACCGAAGGCCAGCTCGATAGCGGCGAGCGGACCGGCTACGGCCAGGGCCTGCGGCTCGACGAGTACCGCGGGCTGCGCACGGTAGGACACAGCGGCAGCTCCTGGGGGTTTCGCACAGAACTCGTCCGCTTTGTCGATGCCGGCCTGGCGATCGCCATCTCCTGCAATTTCGACGATGCGGAACCGGGAACGCTGGCGCAGCGGGTCGCCGACCACTATCTAGCCGACAGCCTGGGGCCGGAGGATGGGGCTGAGTCAGCCGAGGCGGCCGCGCCGATCGACGAACCCGCCGCACAAGCGCCGGACCTGACCGCCGAACAATTGAGGGAGTTCGCCGGCGCCTGGTTTTCGCCTGAACTGGACGCGATCTACCGGTTTGCCGTCGTTGACGGGCGCCTCGAGCTGCGCATCGAGCAGGAATCGCCTGTTACAGCTATGCCGGTCGCGGGCGATGAATTCGAATTCGCGTTCCACCCGAAGGGGTGGTCGGAGCCGGAGCAGGTCAACATTCAATTCGATCGCAACCGTGGCGGTGCCGTCATTGGCTTCGGCCTGACCGCCGGCTCGGAGCGCGGCATCGTATTCGAGAAGCACTAGGCTCGACGCAGACCAGTGCAGCCGATATGTCGCTTCTGTCGGCTCGTACCATCAATTTCACAGGCTATCGGTCGGATCGGCGGAATTCGCTAGAATGGGGGTTCATGACCCCGGGAACAGCGCAGTGGATATTGGCGTAAACCATCGATGCCTCGGTGAGGTCGATACGGCCGCATTGCGCGGCAGGATTCTCGAGCAGCCTGCGGAAGCATGGATAGAGCAGGCGATTCGCCAACAGACTTACGAGGTGCATCGGGACACGCAGTCCATCGTCATGCTGTTCTGCGACGAAGGCTGGCCCGAAGACGGTGAGCTGTACAGGGAATCGGGCTACGAGCGGCTCGCGGACGTGGCGCTGCCGATTATCGACCACATCATCGACAGCTCGTACGAGACCGGCGGCATCGTGCTGCGCGCCATGGCCGCCAAACTTGTCGCGGGCGGACGCATCCCGCCGCACAGGGACTCGCTCAGCTCATTTCATATCGGTCATCGCATCCACGTGCCGATAACCACCAATCCGGGGGTGCGGTTTACCGTGGCCGGCAAGCCGTATCCTTTTGACGTTGGTTATGCGTATGAAATCAATAATCAGCAAAAGCACAGCGTGATGAATCTCGGCGACGAGGATCGGATTACCTTTATTTTCGATTACGTGCCGCCCGACAGGGTTCCCGGGGGGGCGCAATGAGCACCGGACATAGCGCAGGTATGGCCGACGACGGGCGGCGGATCAGCCTCGAGAAGGCGCTGGACTTTCTCAAGGGCGACCGGCCTTTGCGTACTGAAGAAGTGTGCCGCGACTACCTTGTCGAGCACCCCGGCTGCACCGATCACCTGCGCCTTCTCGGACACGCGCTGATCAAACAGGGGCGTGCCGCAGAGGCGGAGCAACAGCTACGCCTGGCGCTGTCGATCGATCCCGAGTTTCCACAGCTGTACGAGGACCTGGGGAGCGCGCTGGCGCTGCAGTCGAAATTCGATGAAGCCATTCCGAATTTCGAACGCGCGCTGGAGTTGCAGCCGGCGCTGCCACTCGTCGAGCGAAAGCTCGGCCAGGCGCTTGTTGCGGCAGGCCGTGGCGACGAGGCCAGCGAAGTGTTGCGCGACTACGTCGACAAGGACCCGAACCGTGCAGCGGTATTCAAAGGCATCGAATTACACCGGGCAGGCAAGCCGGATGAAGCGATGGCGGTATTTCGCGACGTATTGAAGTGCGATACGCAGAACGTCAATGCCATGCGGCAACTCGCCGTCGTTTACTGGCGCAGCGAGAAACGCAGCGATGACGCCGAAGCGATGCTACGCCAGGCGACAGGAATTGCCGACGACTTTCTTGGCGGCTGGCTTACACTGTCGGCGTTGCTGATGGATATGGGCAAGTACGTTGACGCGATCGCCACCTACAAGAAGGCGACACAGCTCGATCCCGACAATGCCGAAGCCTGGTCGGGGCTCGGGCATGCCAACGGACGCGCCATGTACCCGGAAGAGGCCACGAAAGCGTTCGAGCGGGCACTGGAAATCAACGATTCGGAACCCAGCGTGTTGTCCTCCTATGCCTGGGAATTGAAAACGATCGGCGACCAGGAGGGTGCGTTAAAGGCCTACCGTCGGGCGGTCGAGCTGAAACCCAGCTTCGGCGCCGCCTACTGGAGCATGGCCAATCTCAAGATCTTCAAATTTAAAGACGCCGAGATCGACGAAATGCTGCGACAGGTCGAACGCGATGACCTGACCGAGGTCGAGGATATTCACTTTCGCTACGCGCTCGGCAAGGCAATGGAAGACAAGAAAGACTACGACCGTGCCTGGCACTTCTATCACACCGGTGCGCAGCGGCAACGCATGACGGTCGAGCACGAGCCGATGGAATTCGAGCGCCGTCAGCAGGCCATTCGCGACGTGTTTACGCGCGAGCTGCTGGAAGCGCGATCCGGCGCGGGCTTCGATGCCCCGGATCCGATATTTATCGTCGGAATGCCGCGATCCGGCTCGACGCTCGTGGAGCAGATACTTGCGAGCCACAGCCAGGTGGAGGGCACGGCTGAACTGCCGATCATCGGCCGCATCACCGAGTCGATCGGCCGTTATCGCGCTGATGGCGTGCGTTACCCGGAAGCCGTCCGCGAGCTGCGCGACAAGGACCTGCGTGGCTACGGCCGCCAGTACATTAAAGAAGCACGGCGATACCGAAGCACGGATAAACCGCTATTCACCGACAAGCTGCCGAACAACTTCCCAACGCTTGGTTTCGCCAGGCTGATCCTGCCGAATGCGAAGTTCATCAATGCGCGCCGGCACCCGTTCGATACCTGTCTTGGCAACTACAAGCAGCTGTTCGGCCGCGGTCAGAACTTTACCTACGATATGCTCGACCTGGCGCACTATTACCAGCAATACGTGGCGACAATGCAGCACTGGCATGACGTGATGCCCGGGCAGGTGCTGGACGTGCACTACGAGGAGACCGTCACCGATCTCGAAGGGCAGGTGCGGCGCATCCTCGACCACTGCGGATTGCCGTTCGAGGAAAGTTGCCTGCGCTATTACGAAACTGACCGCGCCGTCAAAACGGCGAGTTCCGAACAGGTGCGCCAGCCGATCTACACGAGCGCGCTCGGCAAGTGGCGTCGCTATGACAAGCACCTGGATGTGTGGAAGAAGCAGCTCGGAGACATTGTCGAGCAACTGCCGGAAGCATCGAGAAACGCCGGGCTTTAGTCGAAAGGCCAGCACTCGAGGCCATGTATCGAGTGGCGCACGTCCTTACTGAGGTTGACCGATCCGAGCACGGCATTGCCGGCGAGGTCGTAGACCGTAATGGTCGCCGGGGAAGAGCCTCCCGCAACAACGCTGTCGGATAGCACGCACAAACCGCGAGCGTAGCCTTGCCGGGCCAGTTCATCTTTAGCGCTGTCGGGCATGATCAGTGCCGATTCATCGAAAACCGGTACCGTCATCGCACGATCTTCCTCGCCTTCGCCGCGCCCCGTGTAACGCAGCGCGTCAGCTTCCGTGTCATTGAACAGCACGCCGTCACGGAACGGCCGGGCGTTATGCGTGCCCGCCGGCAGTTCGACGGCCATGCGCACGCTGCGGCCATTAAAATGCAGCATGCCGCCGGTTCGTAATCCGGTCAGGTACATGCCGTGGCGCGAGCAGTACACGTTGTTCAAATGAAACTTGTTGACCATCAGCGGGCCGTCGTCGGTCAGCGGGTCGAACAAGGTCGCCTTGAAACGACTACGCGAGCCGGTCACGTGCATCGCCCAGTGGAAGCGATGCTCGTCGAGATGAAATCCGAGAATGGTATCGAACGCCGCCGAGGCCAGGTAAAGCGTGCGCTCCCACACGAAAATCTCGTCGCAATGCTTCAGGTAGGGGTTGCGCCACGTATCAATTTTCCGGAAGTCCGGAGAGTAAGCGAGCAATTCGTCGCTGGCAGCGATGAAGACGCGCTCGCCGTCAAACGCGATGCCGCGCAAGCCGCGGTCGCGGCCATGACCCTGCCAGTCAATATCCGCGCTGTCCCAGACGACAGGCTGCTGCACCGCTTGTTTTTCGAGGTCGACCAGAAACACGCCGCCGTGGCTGTCGCCGCGTTGGCCGCCACGAATAACGGTGGTTGCGGCGAGTTTGACTATCGGCCGCCGAAGCCTTTACGCAGCGTCAGCCAGATCGTTCGCGGGCGCCACTGTGCCCGCTGTTGCTGGTAACGGTTGTCGCCAAATAGTGCGGCATCGCCGGCTTCGCCTCGCCAGATATAGTTGTAGCCGTCTTGATCGAACAGGTTGTTGATGTTGACCAGGACTTCCCACTGGTTGGGCCAGTAAACCCCAGCGGACAGATTGCTGTAGGTCCAGCTCGGTGAAAGGCCAGCGGTATTGTTGTCGCGTATTTCCTGGGTGTCGTTCCAGGTTTCGGAGCTGTAGGTGAAGTCGTAATAGACCCACATGTCGCCGCCGAATACGTCGGGAACGTCCAGGTTCAGGCTCGCGGAAATATATGCCTCCGGCGCCGATGGCATTGTCATGCCAGCAATGATGTCGGGCGGACTGCCGTCGGGATAGGCCGCGTTGCCGTTAGCATCGACCACGCAACCCTGGTTCACGCCGTTGACGAAGTCATTGCAGAAGTTGTCCTGGTATTCGGCGTCCGCAAGAATCATGTTTGTCGCGAAGGTCAGGTTGTCGGTCATTCGCCACTGAAGATGTGCCTCTATCCCCAGTGTTTCCGTGCCGCCGGCGTTGATTGTTCCGTCAAGCCACCACGGTGCGTCACCGCCGAACGATGCATCGTCCTGGTAGTCCGTCCATTCCATGTAGAACGCGCTGGCATTCAGCGTCACACGGCCATCGGCCCATTTACTCTTCAGGCCGATCTCGTAGTTGTCGACGAAGTCGCCCGCGTAGGTCTGCGGCACCCTGCCGGTTGCCGCGGCACGCTGGCTGTTCGCGCCACCCACGCGGAAGCCCTGGCTGAACAGCCCGTACACCATGCGGTCTTCGTCGAAGTCGTATTGCAGGCCAAACTTGAATATCGTGTCACTTTCCTTGCCAACATCCCTGAACGTTGAGTCACCGGATGCCCGATCGCCAAAAGCGAGCAGCCGATCGACAGGGAAGTAGTTCGTTTCGATCTTGTCGCGATCGACTTCGGCCCAGCGGATGCCGCCGAACACCTTGAACTCGTCGGTCAGGTTGTAGCTGAGTTCGCTGTAGACCGCGAATTGCTTGATATTGTTCGAGAAGTCATTCAAGTAGTGAATATCTGTTTGCGGCAACGGACACACCTGGTTGGGGTTCGGCATGTAGTTGTTGTAGTAGTTGGCGCAGCCGTAGTAGTAGGCATAAGCGTAGGCTGCCGGAAACGCAGTAGTGTTGACGAGGCCCGGTGTCGCCGCGCCGTAGATCCATTCGTTCAGGAAGTCCTCGTAGTAGGCGCCCACCATCCACTGGAAGCGCGTATCGCCCTTGGAGACCAGACGGATTTCGAACGCGTCACGTTCCTGCTGCTGGTCATTGAAGATATAGCTGCGGTAATAGTCGGTGACGTATCCGCAGTAGTAGCCCGAGTTCTGGCAGTAGTAGCCGTAGTTGTAATCCTTGGCCTGCGAGTACGTCATGTTGTCGTACTCGTACACGATGTCGCGATCGAAGCGGGTGGCGGTGAATGACAGGTCGGCGAAACCGAGGTCGCCGCTCAACGTCGCTGACACCGAGGTCCAGTCGTCATCGCGGAATTCCTCGTAGAAGCGCGTCACTTCGTAATCGTCGAGTCCGGCATCGGAGTCCCAGGCGCCGGGTGCGGAGGTGTTCTCGGCGACCACGCTGAACAGGGTTGACCAGTTTTCACTGAGGTTCCACAAAACGTGCAACCGTCCGCCGTTGACGTCGTACTCGTTGTGATCTTTCTCGACCAGGTCCGCGTTGTCATAGTTGCCGCTCAGACTCGTGCCGAAGACGTTGTCTACGTAGCCGCCGTCGCGCGATGTGTACGCCACTAGCCTGGCGGCCAGTTTGTCGTCCACCAGCGGAACGTTGAGGACACCGCTGACGTCATAGCTTTCGGCGCCGCCGCTGGTCGTGGCTGCGCTGACCGAGAGTTCACCGGAGACGCCATCCATGCGGGGCTTGTTGGTGATATAGCGGATCGTGCCGGTTTGCGAGCTGGAGCCGAACAGCGTGCCCTGCGGGCCGGGCAGCACTTCGATGCGTTCCAGGTCGATGTTGCGAATCCCGACCTGCTGAGCGTTCGACGTCATTGGCTGCTCGTCCAGGTAGACGGCGACCTGCGCATCCCTCGTGTACTCAAAAATCTCGGAGGTGACACCGCGCATGGTCAGGACGTTCTGCCCAGGCTGCAACGCGGTCAGCGTGATACTCGGCATCGCGCGCAAGGTGGCTTCGAGATCGCGCGCGCCCATTTTTTCGAGCTGCAGGGCGGATAGCACATCGATGCTGTGCGGGACGTCCTGCAGGTTCATCTCACGCTTGGTGGCCGTGACCAGGATCTCTTCGATCTGGTCGTCGTCCTGGGCGATCGCTACCTGCGTCGGCCCGAGCGCAGCAACGATGGCAGCGGCAAGCGCTGACCGGCGAAAGTGCACAGAGTCGTTGGGCATCGATGCAATAGGTAAACTCGCATCGCTTGAAATTTTGTCCGCCATTTTTTCCCCCGCATAATCGGTCAGTCAGACCGACATAACACCTCTATTCTCTAACGGCGGCTTGCGCCGGTCAAATACCGATGCAGTTGCAGTGGGTGGCACAGCGGCGCAATGCTCGCCAAAAAAAAGGGCCCCGCAAGCGGGGCCCTTCGGCGTGAATATCTGGTTTTCTAGACCGGGACGATATTCTCGGCCTGCGGGCCCTTCTGGCCCTGCGTGACGGTGAACTCGACCTTCTGGCCTTCGGCAAGCGTTTTGAAGCCGCCGCCCTGGATTGCGCTGAAGTGCGCAAATACATCGGGGCCGGATTCCTGCTCGATAAAGCCGAATCCCTTTGATTCATTAAACCATTTGACGGTTCCGGTGGTGGTAGACATATCTGTTTCCTAATTAAATCAATATAAACAAGGCCCTGTGTCAGGGCCGGACAGACTGGAAGTGATGCATTTACTGATGAAAAACAGACCGAGGATCTACGGAAGAAGCTTCTGAGGAAACGTCGAAATGGAGTGCATAGTGAAAAGCGCACTTACAGACTGAGCGGAGTATAGAGCAACTTGCTGTTTAAGCAAGCAAATGGCCCTCAATTTCGGCAATTTTCCGGTCCCTTCGCCGCACAGCCATATTAATAAGAGTGCGCCACGGGTATAGTGAAAGGCTGTCAATTCCCGCTGTTCGGGCGTATCGGCCAGAGACGGTCGTATTGGCCCCGATCAGCCATTAGTGCACGCGAGAGTATTTAACCATTGATGAATGAAGACTATGAAATCGTATCGGTAGAGCCGACCGGACCGCCAAAGGACATGGATGGTTCCGACTGGCACTGCTACATTATCGGCCAGGGGAAGAACAAGATCCGTGGCTACCAGCAAGGCAGTCTCAAGGTTGTCACCCAGTCCGTGCAGGAAATCGTAATGCGGCTCAACGAGCGGCGTTACGGCAAGCGGGGGCGCGTGCACCTGGATATGTCGGCGAACTCCAAAAAGGCCAAGAGTAAGTAGCGCCGCGGCACAATACCTTCCATTTAGTACCAACTCTGTTATAGTCCGCCGCGTCATGGCGCACATCGATCTGCGCCACTCACTACGCTTCGCAATCCTGCGGCCGGCGTAGCCAACCAAGAATCCAGGCCTGGATCGAGACTTTCGCGGCATCGCGCCGCCATCGTGTCAGGCGGTTTCGGAGCAAACAATCCAGTGTTATTCAATGAACTTGGCCTTTCGGCCGAATTGCTGCGCGCGATCGAAGAACAGGGGTACCAGACGGCGACCCCGATCCAGCAGCAGGCTATACCTCTAATTCTCGAAGGTCGTGATGTCCTTGCGGGTGCCCAGACCGGGACCGGCAAGACCGCGGGCTTCACGCTGCCGATGTTGCAGCGCCTGCAACAGGGCACCGTCAATCGGCGCCGGATCCGCGCTCTCGTGCTTGTGCCGACCCGCGAACTCGCCGCGCAGGTGGCTGACAGCGTGCGTTGTTACGGCCAGCACCTTCCGTTTCGTGCAGCCGTCATCTATGGCGGTGTCAGCATCAATACGCAGATTGCGAAAATTCGGAAAGGCGTGGACGTCGTCGTCGCAACGCCGGGCCGCCTGCTCGATCACCTGCAACAACAAACGATTGATCTGACTGCGGTCGAGTGCCTGGTACTCGACGAAGCGGATCGCATGCTCGACATGGGATTCATTCGAGACATTCGCAAGATATTGAATTCATTGCCCCGGGAACGACAGAACCTGTTGTTCTCGGCCACGTTCTCAAAGGAAATACGTCGGTTGGCGGCTGACCTGCTGAATTCGCCGACGGAGATCAGTGTTGCCACGAACGGCAAGCCAGCCGAAGGCATCGACCAGGTCGTATACCCGGTCGACCGACAGCGCAAGCGGGCGTTGCTATCGCACACGATCGGTGCACAGAACTGGCGCCAGGTGCTGGTGTTCACGAGAACGAAGCACGGCGCCAATCGATTGGCAACGCAGCTCGAAGCCGATGGGCTGAAGTCGGCTGCCATTCACGGCAACAAGTCGCAGGCTGCCCGTGTGCGCGCGTTGCAGGAATTCAAGAATGGCAAGGTTCGCGTGCTGGTCGCGACGGACGTCGCCGCGCGGGGCCTCGATATCGAGCGACTGCCGCATGTGGTTAATTACGAGTTGCCGCACGTTGCGGAAGACTACGTGCACCGCATTGGCCGCACGGCACGCGCCGGGCACACCGGTCACGCGGTGTCGCTGGTCTGTGTCGATGAGCACGGCTTGCTGGCCGACATCGAAAAATTGCTGCAAACGAAAATCCGCACGGAGGTGATTCCGGGTTATGAGCCGGACCGCCGGATCAAGGCGGAAGCGATTTCGACGGGGCGGGGCGGCCAGCGCAATTCGGGCAACAAGAAGCGCTGGCGGAATGCCGGGCGCGCGAACTCATCGAAGAAACGCGCCACGGACAATCGCCGGTCCGCCGTCTGATCGGCGGGCACGTGCAGGTAGCGCGCAAAAGCTGCTGGAGAGTGACCGGCTGAATCGGCTACGATCGGACCCCGGAAACCACGCAGCGTGCCGAATTCCGGCTACGCTGCACTCCAGGAGAGGCCTTCTATGAGTTACTACTCGACTATCACCGTTACGCCCACCACGGACGAGTGGGTGGCGGACTACATCGGTGCCGCCAATGCCCTGGTTGCGAAGCATGGCGGCAAATACCTTGCGCGCACTGCCAGCCACGAACGCCTCGAGGGTGAAGGTGAAGATGCTGCACTTCGCGTCATCATCGAGTGGCCCTCAAGGGAGGCCGCGCTGGCCTTCATGAGCGACCCGGGCTACGCGCCGCATCTCAAGGCGCGCACCGCCGGGTCCCAGAGTTATCACTTTCTGGTCGAAGGGAAGGACGACCTCGCCTGAATCTCACCGCTTCGTCGTCTGCTTGGCGAAGAACGAATAGATCAAAAACGACAGGGTCATTCCGCAAAGCAGAATTGCTACTAACGTTTTTCCGCGGTGCGGCGTTTCGGTTGTCCATATGCCGCCGTATTCGAGCCAGTAGAGCAGGTACATCGAGAATATCCAGGGCGCGAAGGCGGCGGCGAGCCTGAGCGCGTTTCGGGCTTTTGTTTTTAGCGCTTTGAGCATGCCGGGATACTATCATGGGCATCGCGGGCATCTTCGGAGGCTGTCGAAAACGTGACCCTTCGCGCATGGAATGAGAACATACGCTGCGGTGTGACAAGAACCTGCGCGTGCAACTGAATTCATGACAGTCGACCTGGATAAATTCTTACGGTCAAAGGCCGTAAACGGATGGCCCCTGTTCTGGCTTGTCTCGATACCAATGTCGCTGGTCATGGTCGCGGCCATGCTGGACGCAGACATGTCCACCGGCGCTGGCGTGTCGTCGATGATCGGCTTTTCCGTGCGCTGGGCGGTTCCCTTCGTTTTTCTCGTCGTCGCCATATCGTCGTTGCAGTACCTCATCCCCGGGCCGGTGCCGGCGTGGTTGTTGCGTAATCGCAAGTACATCGGGCTCTGCTTTGCCGTTGCGATGGCCTGGCAAGGTGCGTTCATCTTTTTGATGTCCAATTTTTTCAGCGATTATTACTACGACGATGTCTACCTGCTCCGCGATGAGCTGGAAGGTAGCGTCGGTTACATCTTTCTCACCGCCATGGTCGTCACGTCGTTTCCCTTCGGCCGCAAATACCTGACACCGAAGCAATGGCGTGTGCTGCACAAGTGCGGGCTTTATTTTTTGTGGGCCTATCCCTTCAGTGTGTACTGGTGGAACCTGTCCTATTACCCGAATCCGCAACCGATCGACTACGTCTTTTACTGGAGCGGCTTCCTCGCGTTCTCCCTGCGTATCCTGGCGTGGGGCAGGAAACGTCAGCAGATAGCGGAGGGCAGCCCGACATTGGCGTTCAGACTGCTGGGGAGTGGCATCGTTGTGGCTGGCCTCATTCTCGCGTCGTACGGCTTGCACTGGCAGGCGCCAATAACCGCATTCCTGACCGAGCCCGACTGGTCCGCCGAGCTCGTTTTATGGCTGCCGTTCTGGCCATTCGAACCTTTTTTGTCGCTGTTCGTCATCGGTCTTGGCGCAATGCTGATGACCGGGCCGGGCGCAAAAGTCAGAAGCGAGGAGCTGGCCCCCCGGCCGGCCGGCTGACCCCAAGGTTGGATCGGAGGACGTCAACCCTGCGATAGTTGCAGCGACCGTCACTCTGGATCCTGCAATCGTTTTCTTCGCTGACTGTGATCGATATTTCAGATCGATTGATTGTTGAATATGCGATCTAATCTATAAATGCATGCAAAGGTATTTCTACCTAAGGGGACTACGTAATGCGCAAATCAACGACACTCTTACTGACCGCGTTAACGGTGGCAATATTACCGCTGTTAATCGCAAACCCCTCGTCAGCAGGGGGCATGGCAAAATCAAACCAGTACTGGTGGCCGGAGCAGCTCGACCTCAGTCCGCTGCGCCAGCACGGCGTCGAATCAAACCCGATGGGCGACGACTTCAACTATGCACAGGAATTCGCAAGCCTCGACCTCGCCGCCTTGAAAAAGGACATCGAGGCGGTAATGACGGACTCACAGGACTGGTGGCCGGCCGACTACGGACACTACGGCCCGTTCTTCATCCGCATGGCGTGGCATAGCGCCGGCGTCTACCGCGTTGCCGATGGTCGTGGCGGTGCGGCCGGCGGCCAGCAGCGCTTCGAGCCTTTGAACAGCTGGCCCGATAACGCCAACCTCGATAAAGCCCGTCGCCTGCTGTGGCCGATCAAGCAAAAATACGGACGCAAGCTTTCGTGGGCCGACCTCATGGTACTGACCGGCAATGTGGCACTCGAGTCCATGGGCTTTGAAACCTTCGGTTTCGCCGGCGGTCGTGAGGACGACTGGGAAGCGGACCTGGTGTACTGGGGTCCCGAAAACGAATTTCTGGCTGACGAACGCTATTCCGGCGAGCGCGAATTGAGCAATCCGCTGGCTGCGGTGCAGATGGGCCTGATCTACGTCAATCCGGAGGGCCCCAACGGCAACCCCGATCCATTGCTCGCTGCGAAAGACATTCGCGAAACGTTTGGTCGCATGGCGATGAACGACGAAGAAACCGTGGCCCTGATCGCCGGTGGGCACACGTTTGGTAAGGCACACGGCGCCAGAAAACCTGATGACTGTGTTGGCCCGGAGCCGGCCGCCGCCGCCATTGAAGAGCAGGGCTTCGGCTGGACCAATAAGTGTGGCAGCGGTAAGGGCGTAGATACTATTACCAGCGGCCTCGAAGGCGCGTGGTCCGTCAATCCGATCGCCTGGACGACTCAATACCTCGACAACCTGTTTGCGTTCGAGTGGGTCAAAACCAAGAGCCCTGCAGGAGCTACCCAGTGGATTCCTGCAGAAGGTCAGGCGGCCAATCTCGTTCCGGACGCACACGA
>JAHHOT010000127.1 GCA_018677555.1 Gammaproteobacteria bacterium
GGCTGGAAAGCGCCCGACATCGGTGCGCTCGGGGACATGATTGCGGATTACGGTACGCTCCGGGTCGAGGATCTGCACGACGCGACGGCCGGGCGCATTCACATTCATGCCGTAACGCAGCTGGAAATCTCGTCAACCGAGGTTCGTGAACTCATTGCAGTCGGTCGCGACCCGAGATTCCTGATGCCGGACGAGGTTTGCGCCGAAATTGCGAAAAGCGGCTGTTACGCTTAGGAGGTATTGTTGAAGATTATCTGGAAACACGCATGAACAGCAGCGAGCTTACGGACCTCGTCATCGAGGCACTCGACGACGTCAAGGCAAAGGACGTCAGCAGGCTCGACGTGCGCGACATTACGACGGTTACCGATTACATGATCGTTGCCAGTGGAACCTCTAAACGCCACGTCAAGGCATTGGTCGACAACGTCGCCGAAAAGGCCAGGGAAGCCGGCCGTCGACCCATTGGTGTCGAGGGCGAAGACGGCGGAGAATGGGTCCTGCTGGACCTGCAGGACGCCCTGGTGCACGTCATGCTGCCCCGTGTTCGCGAGTTCTATAACCTGGAAAAATTGTGGTCCCTTTCACCGACGGCCGATATCGCAGCTACCGAAGGCTAAGCGGTGCATCTTCGCCTCATCGCGGTGGGTGACCGCCAGCCGGGCTGGGTCGACGAGGCGTTCTCGAGTTACGTCGCGCGGTTTCCGGCGAACTGGAAATTTCGCCTGGATTCGATTCCCACCGGTCAGCGCGGGCAACGAAAAGCGGCTGCATCGGCGGTCGCCGAGGAAAGTGGCAAGATGCTGCAACGGCTCGATCGGAGCGATTTCGTCGTCGCGCTGGATGAAGGCGGTCGCCAGCTGAGCAGCGACGACCTTGCACTGCGATTGCAGCGATGGCAGACCGGGGGCCGGGACCTTGCGTTCCTGATCGGTGGCCCCGACGGACTCGGGCCGGACTGCCTGGGGCGCGCAGATTTTTGCTGGTCGTTGTCGCGGGTGACCTTGCCGCACGGGCTTGCTCGGATCCTGCTCGTCGAGCAGTTGTACCGCGCATGGTCGATCAACCAGAATCACCCGTACCACCGCTGCTAGCTGGGCATGCCATGTCCCGCCCTGCCGGATATCGGATAAGCTCCTGATATGCATAGAATTGATCTGCATCTCGCGTCTTCGTCCGCGCGCCGGCGCGATATTCTGGAGGCGCTTGGCCTGGCATTCAGCTGGGCCGGGGTCGACCTGGACGAGACGCCGCTGGACGGCGAGTCGGCGCTCGAGCTGGCGCAACGGCTGGCGGCTGCGAAGGCAGGCGCGGCGCGGGCGTCGATGCCCGAAACCACGCCAATCCTGGCGGCGGATACCGTGGTGGTTGCCGGTGACGAAGTACTCGGAAAACCGCGCGACCGCGACGACGCGCTTGCTATGCTGCGGCTGTTGTCAGACGGTGTTCACGAGGTGATCACAGCGATTGCGGTCGAAAGCGACGGCAGGCTGCTGGAAGATGCGTCCAGGACCGAGGTTCGCTTCCGCGCGATCTCAGGCGGCGAGGCAAGCGCCTACTGGGACAGTGGCGAGCCCCATGGCAAGGCCGGTGCCTACGCGATCCAGGGTCTCGGTGGCGTATTCGTGGAGTCAATAGCGGGCAGTTACAGCGGTGTGGTTGGCTTGCCGGTATTCGAGACCGCCGCCCTGCTGCGGCGTATCGGGATACAAACCCTGGCCAGTGCGGTCAAAAGGGAGACAGGGTAGGAACGTGGCGGACGAATCTGTAAAGGAAGAAATCCTGGTCAATGTCTCACCAAGGGAGGTCCGTGCAGCGCTTCTCGAGAACGGCATTTTGCAGGAGGTGTATGTCGAGCGCGCCGCGCGGCGCGGCCTGATCAGTAACATATACAAGGGCAAGGTGTCGCGCGTATTGCCGGGCATGCAGGCAGCATTTGTCGATATCGGGCTGGCGCGCACCGCGTTCCTGCATGCGTCCGACATAACGACGCCATCGGTAAACGGTGGCAACGGTAATGACGGCACCACATCGGATATTCGTGACCTCGTCCGTGAGGGTGGCGAGGTCCTGGTGCAGGTCGTCAAGGATCCGATCGGGTCGAAAGGTGCGCGGCTCACGACGTTCATCACGCTGCCGTCCCGCTTCCTCGTGCTGCTACCGACCGGTGCCGGTGTCGGCGTTTCCGCGCGTATCGAGGAGGACGAGGAGCGCGAGCGCTTGCGCGGCATACTCGAGCTCATGCTTGACGACGGGGAGCACACGGGCGGAGTGATCGTCCGGACTGCGGCGGAAGGGGCAAGCCGCGACGCGTTGCTGGCTGATTTGAAGTTTCTGCGCAAATTGTGGTCAGTCGTTCAGCTTGAGTGCAGGAAGGGCGAGGTAAAAACGCTGATACACGAAGATCTGCCGCTGCCGATCCGCATTTTGCGTGACCTGGTCACTACGGAGGTTGAAAAGATCCTGGTCGATTCGGAAACCGATTTTCACAAGATGAAATCGTTTGCGGCCAGCTTTCTGCCGGAAATCGAGCCAATGCTGGAGCTGTACACGCGGCGGCGGCCGATATTCGACCTGCACAGTACGGAAGACGAGATCAAGAAGGCGCTGGATCGAAGTATCCCCTTGAAATCGGGCGGTTACGTCATATTCGATCAGACAGAGGCAATGACGACCATAGATGTCAATACGGGCGGTTACGTTGGCCACCGTAACCTCGAGGAGACCATATATCGCACCAATCTGGAGGCGGCAGTCGCGATCGCGCGCCAGCTACGCGTGCGCAACCTTGGCGGCATCATCATCATCGATTTCATTGACATGGAGGAAGAGGACCATCGCTTGCGGGTGATGGCGGTCCTCGAGCAGTCGCTGGCGCGGGATCACGCCCGCCACCAGATAACGCCGGTATCGCCGCTCGGCCTGGTGGAAATGACCCGCAAACGCACGCGCGAAAGCCTGCAGCACGTCTTGTGCGAAGACTGTGCAAATTGCGACGGGCGTGGCTTCGTAATGACGGCAGAAACGGTATGTTTCGAGATATTCCGCGAAATCATACGCCAGCACCGGCAGTTCACCTTCGACGAGATCCTGATCCTTGCGCACCAGAACGTCATCGACCTGCTCCTGGACGAGGAATCAAACGGACTTGCCGAGATTGAACAGACTACGGGGAAAGCCATTCGTCTGCAGCCTGAATCCCTATATCTGCAGGACCAGTTTGACGTCGTCCTGATCTGACTCCCTGTTGACCGATGGCGAATTTACTGCAGAAAATTTTCAAAACGCTGGCGTACGTGGCGGCGGCTATCGTGATTTTCATGGCAATTGCAGTCGGGCTTTTTCGCTTGATGTTGCCGCGGCTGCCGGAATACCAGGCGGAAATAAAGCAATGGGCGAATTCGGCAATCGGCATGCAGGTCGAGTTTACCGATATGAATGCGCGCTGGCGGCTCAGCGGACCCGAATTGACGTTTCAGGATGCCGCACTGACAGTGCCGGGCGGCGCCGTCAACGTACTCGATGCGCGCGAGGTCAGCGTCGGCGTCAACGTAATGCGTCTGCTCTCCGATCGGGAGCTGGTCGCCGATCGGATATCGATCCGCGACACGGCGATCAACGTCACACAGTCACCGGACGGGCGCTGGATGGTGCAGGGTATCGATCTCGCCGAACTCGCGGGATCGCGGCAGGCTGCGACGGGACAGGCCACGAACGTGCTGGTCGATGTGCGCAATCTCGAATTGCGCCTGACGCTCGCGGACCAGCCTGACCCGGTATCGCTGTTCGTTGCATCGCTCGAGCTGGACCGGAACGAGCGGCGTACGCGCGTCAGGTCGCAGATCGAGCTGCCGGACGAATTCGGCGGCCGGGTCAATGTCACGGCGGTGCAGCGCATCGAACAGGAATCCCAGGCAATCTGGCAACTGTCAGCCGACAGCCGCGGCCTGCAG
Organism: Gammaproteobacteria bacterium; assembly: GCA_018677555.1. GTDB lineage: Bacteria > Pseudomonadota > Gammaproteobacteria > Steroidobacterales > Woeseiaceae > JAHHOT01. The sequence goes on from JAHHOT010000127.1 coordinate 3,954, forward strand.
CTGGCTCGCTGGTCACAGTTTCAGCCGCAGTATCTGCCAAACGTGCAGGCAGGCACGGCCGACATCGTGCTGTCTGCCCGCCGTGTTGGCGACGACTGGCAAAGCGCCAGCGCCGACTTTGCGGTGAATGACGTCATCGGGTCGCAATCGGCGTCACTGGCAGCGTTTTCCGCGGAAGGGCACATTGAGTATGCGCGCGAGTCAGGTGGTTGGGTTCTGGCGGCCACTGGCCTTACGCTCAACACAGTTGACGAAGACTGGCCCGAGTCAACGCTGCAGCTGCGCCCGCGACTGAACGACAGCGGCGACCTGCAGGCATTGAACGTGAGCGCGTCGTTTGTCAATCTGGACGACGCGCGCTATTTCCGCAGTTGGTTGACTGGCAAAGCGCGTACGACGATCGATGAGCTTGCGCTTTCCGGCCAACTATCGGACGTGACTTTCGACGTGTCCGCGCTGGACACGGACCGGCCCTTGTTCAATGTCGCGGCGGATTTCGTTGACGCAGGCATGGCGGCAACCGACACCCTGCCAGGCGTGCGGGGAATTACCGGGCGGCTTCGTGCCGACAGCAGCGGCGGACGGCTCGAAGTCGATTCGACCGACGTCACCGTGAGTTTGCCGTCGCAGCTGGCTGAGCCGATTCGTATCGACGATGCAGCGGGGACCGTCATCTGGAGGGCGAATGACGGCGGCACCACGATATTGTCGGACAGTATTCGCGTGCGCAACGCAGAACTGGATTCGCAAAGCAGTCTGCAGGTTATGCTGCCTGCCGACGGCAGCGCGCCGCTTCTCGACCTGGAAAGCGAGTGGAGCATCAACGACATCTCATCTGCCCCGCGATACCTGCCGCAGAAGCTTATTTCCCCGGGGCTTTACCGCTGGCTGAGTACGGCGCTGGTTGCCGGCAGCATACCGCGCGGCCGGACACGGGTGACCGGTCCGGTCGACCGGTTTCCGTTCGACGGTGGTGAGGGGACGTTCCGCGTGGACGCGGATCTGGTCAATACGACAATGCGCTACTCCGACAAATGGCCGGACGCCGAAAATATGGACATGCAGGTTGTCCTCGACGGCGCACGACTCTACTCCGTCAAGAACACCGCGACGAGTGCGGGAAACAGCGTCGTTGACGCAAACGTGGAAATCGCGGATTTGCGCAAGCCGGTGCTGACGATCGACGCATTCGCGACAGGATCGCTGCAGAGTATCAAGGAGATGGTCGTGCGCAGTCCAATCGCGAGTGTGTTCGGCGAACGCCTTGCCGATGTCAGCGTTAGCGGCGACGCGTCGTTCGAGTTGCAACTGGAATTGCCGATTCTGGACCGGGCGAACTACGATTTCACGGCGCGAATCCAGACCGGCGGTGGCTCCCTGCAGTTTAACGGATTCAGACCCGCAATCACCGAGCTTAATGGTGTCGTCACGGTAACGCGGGATGCCATCGTCACCGAGTCCTTGTTCGGCATGTTTCTGGGTGAACCTGTCGATATTGACCTGCAGCGCCTGGACCCGGAGTCTCCGTTCAACATCGAAGCCATAATCCGCGGATCGGTTTCCGACGAAGGTCTGTCCGCCGCATTTGCGACACCTTTCAGCAACTATTTCAGCGGCGAGTCGCCTTACATGGCGCGACTGCGGTTTCCGAAAACAGGCGACGAGCCAGGGCCGCCGTTCGAGATTGCCGTGGACTCGGATCTGCAGGGCATCGCAGTGGACCTGCCGGTACCGTTGGGCAAACCGGCAGACACAGGTTTGCCCCTGGCGCTGACCATACAGTTTCCGGCAGCTGGCCGAATAGAGGCTTTCGGCACCCTGACGGACTCAATCAAGTGGACCATGGGTTTCCAGAACAGCTCCGGACGCTGGGATTTCGATCGCGGAATTCTTGCGACAGGCGGCGCGTATCCCGACGACGCACCGACCCGTGGTTTGCACATTGTCGGGCAGGTCGAGGAAGTCCGTCTCGACGAATGGCTGGTGGTGGCACGCCGCGGTAGTGGCGGCATCGGCATGGCGGATCGTATCCGGTCCATCGACGTAAGCGTCGACAACCTGTACGTTATTGGGCAACACTTGCGCGATCACCGGGTGCAGGTGCAACGCAGCGCTCTTGACTGGTTTGTTGACATCGATGGCGATGAGAACGTCGGGTCTGTGACGGTACCCTACGACTTCGCCAGCGGCCGCCCGCTGATCGTGGACATGGAACGGCTAACGCTACCGGGGTCCGACGAGCCGTCGGAAGCTGCGACCAGCGATGTCGACCCACGCACGTTCCCCCCAACTCTCGTGCGTGCCGGCGCGTTTTCACTTGGCGATCGCCAATTCGGTAGTTTGACGGCAGACTTCAATCAGACCGATCTCGGTCTCGAGTCGATCAATCTTGCGACTCAACACGAAAGCTTTTCGATCGGTGGCTCGGCGGGCTGGGTAGTCGACGACAGCGATCCGGCCGGACATCGGTCCTACCTGCAGGTCGCAATAACGAGTTCCAACGTTGTCGATACAATGCGCAAACTGAGCTATCAGCCTGGCATCCGGAGCAATGACATGGAGGTCAACATGGTCGTCGGCTGGTCCGGTGGCCCGCGCCAGGATTTCCTCACGACCTTGAGCGGCGAGGTCAATGTGCGCATGGGGGCAGGGCAGCTCGAAGACGTGGAACCCGGCGCAGGCCGTGTGTTCGGCCTGATGAGCGTGGTTGCGTTGCCGCGGCGGCTGTCACTCGATTTCCGCGACGTATTCGATCGCGGGTTTGGATTCGACGAGATCACCGGCAGCTTCCAGGTCGAAAACGGCATTGCCTACACCTGCGATCTGTCCCTCAAGGGCCCTGCCGCCGACGTCGGCGTCGTCGGCAAGGCAAGCCTTGTTGACCGCGAGTACGAGCAGACCGTGCTGGTCAGCGGCAACGTCGGTAACACCTTACCCGTTCTCGGTGGCGTGGTTGCCGGGCCGCAGGTCGCCGCCGCGTTGCTGATTTTTTCGCAGATATTCAAGAAGCCGCTACAGGAAATGGGGCAGGTTTATTATGGTATCGACGGGTCCTGGGATGATCCTCAGATCGAGCCCGCCGACTCGGAACGTTTTGCGGTCTCCAGCGAGCTTGCGAGCTGCCTCGACAAGAAAGGCGGTTGATAGCAATGGACCCGGGTGGCTCGGACAATGCCGTTACGGTCGCTGCGGTGCAAATGAACAGCGGGCATGAGTTAAGGCGCAATCTCGCAACGACGGCGACGCTGATTGCCGAAGCTTCGCAGCGCGGCGCCCGCCTCGCAGTTCTGCCGGAAAATTTTGCCTACCTCGGTCTCGATGAGCGCGATAAGGTATCGCTGGCAGAGGATGAGGGTGCCGGCGAAATCCAGGATTTCGTCGCAAATCTGGCGCGTGAAAACTCATTATGGATTATCGCCGGCAGCGTACCGCTGCGCTCGCCCGATCCGAAACGCTGCTTCGGCGCGTCGATCGTCTTCGACGACGACGGTTGCCTGCGCTGCTGCTATCGCAAGATGCACCTGTTCGACGTGGATTTGCCGGGCCGCGACGAAGCGTATCGTGAGTCTGCGACCATGTATCCGGGCGGCGACATCCGCTCCTGCGACACGCCGCTGGGGCGCGTTGGGCTTTCGATCTGTTACGATCTGCGCTTTCCGGAGTTGTACCGAAAGCTGGTCGACGAGGGCGCCACGGCGTTTACGGTGCCCAGTGCCTTTACCGCGACCACCGGCAGCGCGCACTGGCAGCCGTTGCTGCGGGCGCGCGCAATCGAGAACCTGGCCTACGTCATAGCGCCGGGGCAGAGCGGCCGTCACAGTAATGGCAGAACGACTTACGGGCACTCAATGATCGTTGGCCCCTGGGGCGACGTCATTGCGGAGCTGGAGGACGGGGAAGGCGTGGTCGTTGCCAGGCTGTACCCCGATCTGCCGGCGAAATTGCGGGACGAATTCCCCGTACACAGGCATCGCCGCATTACGAGTGGCGAAAGGAAGTAAATTTTGGCTAAAGCGCATGCGGCACATGACAACGTCGAAAGGGTAATGACGCGGATTCTCGCGCCGGGCGGGCTCGAGGAAAAACACCTCAACGCCGCCCTGGAGTCGATCAACACGCGTGACGTCGACGCGGCAGATCTGTATTTCCAGATCAGTCGGCAGGAAAGCTGGTCAGTCGAGGACGGCCGGCTCAAGGAAGGCACGTTCAGCGTCGACCAGGGTGTCGGCGTGCGCGCTGTCTGCGGCGAGAAAACAGGTTTCGCGTACTCGGACGAACTGCTGCTGCCGGCCCTGAACAAGGCAACCGATGCGGCTCGCGCGATCAGCCGCCAGGGGCAGTCCAGCGCTGTGCGCATCGTGCCTGCCGGCGACGCTGCGCTGCGCTATCCGTCGGTCGACCCGACGAGCAGTATTTCCGACGAGCAGAAAACCCAGCTGATCGGCGAAATCGACGCGCTTACGCGGGCATTGGACGAGCGTATCGAGCAGGTCATCGTCAGTCTGGTCAGTGTTCAGGACCAGGTTCTCATTGCGACTGCCGATGGAAATCTCGCGGCCGACATACGGCCGCTGGTGCGTCTCAACGTAAGCGTCATCATGGAAAGCAACGGCCGGCGGGAGCAGGGCTACGCGGGTGGCGGCGCACGTTCGGATCTGCGTTACTTTCTCGACGGTGATATCCCTGCTGAGCTTGCGCGCGAGGCCGTGCGCCAGGCGAGCGTGCAAATGGAGGCTGTCCCGGCACCTGCCGGCTCGATGCCCGTCGTGCTTGGCCCGGGCTGGCCGGGCATTCTGCTGCACGAGGCAGTCGGCCACGGTCTGGAGGGTGATTTCAATCGCAAAGGTGTTTCGGCTTTCAGCGGTCGTGTCGGCCAGCAGGTTGCGTCCACGCTGTGCACCATTGTCGACGACGGCACGCTGGAAAATCGCCGCGGGTCACTCGCAATCGACGACGAAGGCACGCCCGGCCAATACAACGTGCTGGTCGAAGACGGCGTATTGCGCGGTTACATGCAGGACAAACTGAACGCCCGTTTGATGGGCGTGAAGCCGACAGGCAACGGCAGGCGTGAGTCGTTCGCGCATATTCCGATGCCGCGCATGACGAACACGTATATGTTGCCGGGCCCGCACGATCCGCAGGAAATCATCAGGTCCGTCAGCAAGGGGATCTACGCCCCGAACTTCGGCGGTGGCCAGGTGGACATCACGTCGGGCAAGTTCGTGTTCTCGGCGAGCGAGGCCTATCTCATCGAAGACGGCAAGGTTACCGCGCCAGTCAAAGGCGCGATGCTGATCGGAGACGGCCCTGACGCGCTCGGCAAGATCTCGATGGTTGGCAACGACCTCAAGCTCGACAACGGTGTCGGCACCTGTGGCAAGGAGGGGCAATCCGTGCCCGTCGGCGTAGGACAGCCGACCGTGAAGATCGATGAGTTGACGGTCGGCGGAACGGCCTGAGAGCGACGCTCGGGCGAATGCCCGATCAGATACCAACGATTCTGCGTGTCGGCTTTTTTACATAAGGATTTTGTTGCCGCGCTGTGATGCCTCTCACTGCAATTGGTGGCGGTCGATTGTAAAGTCTGCTCTGCGGAATCAGGAGATGCCAGGATGGCGATGGATCAGACGATAACCGAACAGGACATGGATGCCACCGCGCACGCGCTTGTGCAGGGCTTGCGAGCCGAGTCCGGCGAATTCGAGCCAGACCTCGCTGTTGACGGGCTTTCCGAGTCGATCGTATCGCGTCTGTTCAGCTTCCTGACGTCGCGCCGTTCCTGATCGCACGGACCTGCGCATCCGCGCTTTGAAGTTCGGGCAGGTCCGACTACAGAATATTTAGTGCAGGCGGCATTCGTCGTCTTGCTTTGCGTAATTCGACATAAGCGCTGCGCTGTCGCGGGGACTGGACTATTGGCGGCATCTGTGGAAAATGAAGTCGAGGCAGATAATAAGAAGGGACACGATATGTGGGTGTCCAAGCCAATATACGAAAGTTTGCCGTACTTCTATCTTCTATCCGGCGCCATAGCGTTGATTGCATCGATGTACCTGAATCACTGGTACTGGCCGACAATCTGTTTCGTTGTCGGTCTGGGAAGTCTGGTCGGCGGACTGGTTGTATTGCTCAAGCGCCGCGATCATCGTATTCACGATCGTCGAGCGAGCGACACGAACGACTACTGATTAAGCGGGATTTGACCAATGACGTGCGCGGGCCCCCGGCACGACAGGTCAGGCCTGATGTTCTGTAACGACGGAGTCTTCGTCGTCGTCACTTTCCAGTTCCGCCTGCTGCGCACGCAGGTCTGCATACACCAGCTCATGTATGCCCAGTTGAATGATGTCACCCGTCTGCAACTTGTGACGTTTGACGCGAACGTCGTCGAGAAACACCCCGTTAGTGCTGTTCAGGTCTTCGATAGTACAGCCGTTTTCGTCGGTCACGAGTTGCGCGTGATGCCGGCTGACGAACTTGCTTTTTATGTAGATGTCGTTGTCCGGCGAACGACCAATGATGACGCGGCCAGGCGGAAAGTTGTGCTCGGCAATTTTTTCGCCCCTGCACAGGACCTCGATGTGCGTGAGGTTCTCCGTCTTGCTGGTATCGTGCACCAGCTCCGGCATTTTGAATTCCCCGGATGAATACTCGTGTGCCTTCCAGCCAAGCTCCTCGACCGCCGACATCACTTCGCGTTCGGACACCTGGTTCTTGTCATCGCCGTAGGCAATCAGGAGTGACGTGTCGCACAATGTATTGACGAGCCTGGGCACGCCGCCGGTGTATGTGTGCACGGCGCGATACGCTTCACCAACGAAGACGTCGCCTTCGCCGCGGCCGGCGACTGACAGTCGATGCTCGACGTATTCCGCCATTTCACGACGGTCCAGCGGTCCGATGTGGAAACGCAGCCGGACACGTTGCACGAGCTGTTTCAGGCTCGGCGATTCCAGCGTATCCTTCAGCTCCGGCTGGCCTGCCAGGATGATTCGCAGGACTTTTTCCTTGTGCGTCTCGATGCCCGACAGCATGCGTACCTCTTCGAGCACCTTCTTGCTCAGGTTTTGTGCCTCGTCAACGATCAGCACGACCTTTTTACCGTTCGCGTATTGCTCGATCAGGAACATGTTGAGCATGTCGAGCAATTCGACCTTGCGTTTGTTGAACGGCTTGAATCCGAACTCCGCGAGCACCGTCTGCAGGAACTGCGTCGGGGTCAACTGCGTCTGCGAGACGACGGCGTACACGACATCGTCCGGCAATTCAGTGAGGAACGTTTGCAGCAGTGTGGTTTTACCCGAGCCGATCTCGCCAGTGATCACTACAAAGCCGTCCGCCAGCCAGATGGTGGACTCCATGTAGGCCTTCGCACGGGCATGCTGCTTGCTCCAGTAAACGAAGTCCGGGTCAGGCGTAAGCCTGAACGGTTGCTCGGTCAGTTTGAAGTGTTCGAGGTAGGACATCGTTTCAGGGCACAGTCTCGCTGGTCCGCGTCGTTTTTTTATAACCGCAATTCAGGCGCTTGGCTGCGAATTTTACCTGTATTTGGTCGCCGGCGGCTACGCCGAATGCGCCACGGGCCGCGGGCCCTTGCAACTTGTTCAATTTTCGAGCAATGCAGTGAGTTCGAGCAACCGCCTGTCACGGGATTCGGCGTCCGAATCGAGCACAGTGACATGCCCCAGCTTGCGCCCGGGCCGCGGCGTCTTGCCGTAGTCGTGCAGATAGATTCTCTCCATTTCTCGCAGTGTAGCAGTCTCCGGCATATGACCGATTATATTGACCATGCCTGCATGGGCCACAAGCTCCGTGGATCCGAGTGGCAGATCGAGGATCGCACGCAAATGATTCTCGAATTGGCTGGTCCTGCAGCCCTCGATCGTCCAGTGGCCCGAGTTGTGCACGCGAGGCGCGAATTCGTTCGCAAGCAGCCGATCGCCGCATACAAACAGCTCGAGCGCCAGGACGCCAACGTACTCCAGGTCCTGTAACAGCCGCGTCATGTAATCGGTTGCGAGCCGGGTCAGCGCCTGACCTTCGAACGGCGCGCGCGAAGTGCGCAAGATTCCGCCGGTATGCCGGTTTTCAGTCAGCGGATAGAAAGCCAGCTCACCGCTAATGCTGCGCGCTGCGATCGCAGACACCTCGAGGTCGAAATTGACCCATTCTTCAGCGATCAGGCTGGCACCGCCAAGGTTGTCGACAACTTCCTGATGATTCTCGCCGCCGCGAATCACGGCCTGACCCTTGCCGTCGTAACCCAGGCGACGGGTCTTCAGGACCAGCGGAGTTCCGAGTTCGGCTATCGCTGCGTTCAGCTGCGTAACGCTATCAACGGGCCGGTAGGCGGGAACCGGGATTCCGAGTGTCTCGAACAGCTGTTTTTCTCGCACCCGATCCTGCGCATGGCGCAGGGCCGCTGCCGGCGGATACACCGGGAGTGCCTGGGCGAACGATTCCACCGTTTCGACCGGCACGTTTTCAAATTCATAGCTGATGACGTCAGACTGACGTTGCAACGCTGCGAGTCCGCGCGGGCCATCGAAGCGGTCGGCGATCACCCGGCCGGCGCTGGCCGCGGGCGGTGACTCAGCCGGGTCGAGAAACGTGCATTCCAGGCCCAGTTGCCGGCCCGCATAGCCGAGCATCTGGCCAAGCTGCCCGGCGCCGATGATTCCTACCCTGGCCATTGCTGGTTGACCGCCTCGTCAGGACGTGCTGCCGGGATCGCTTGAAGCGAGCACCGAATCCGTCTGCTTGCGCCGGTAGGCATCGAGTGCGCCGGCAACGTCGCGATCCTCGGCACCCAGTATTGCCGCTGCGAGCAACGCGGCATTAATGGCGCCGGGTTTGCCGATCGCCATGCAGGCGACAGGAACACCGGCAGGCATCTGTGCGATCGACAATAACGAATCCATGCCCTGCAGTGCCCTGGATTGAACCGGAACACCAATGACGGGAAGCCGCGTTTTCGATGCTGTCATTCCGGGCAGGTGCGCGGCGCCGCCAGCCCCGGCAACAATGACACGCAGGCCGCGCTCGACTGCCGATCCTGCGTAGTCGAACAGGAGATCGGGCGTGCGGTGGGCGGAGACGACCCGCGTCTCGTATTCGATGCCGAGTCCGTCGAGTGTCTTGCAACAGTGACGCATTGTTTCCCAGTCTGACCGGGAGCCCATGATAATTCCGATTTTGGCGCTCACCGCTAATCCCCGGTGTGGCTCGCGAAACCCGCCATTCTACTGGAAGCTGTCTGGAGATTGCCCGCAATTGCCGCGATTCAGGTCGAATCGTCGGCGCCGCTGCCAGCCAGGCGGCCATGGATCACCCGGAACATGCGCCGCCGGATGCGCTTTCTGCCAGGCTCGCTTACGGTCGACTCCAGCTCCGACAGCAGGGCCTGCAGTTCCGCATCCGGGCCGCCGGTTGCGCTGCAATAGGCCTCCAGCGCTACGCGCCCCTCCGTGGCGATGCGATCGCGCCAGGCTTCGGCGCGGCTGAATAGCGCCTTGTCCTGCCGATCCTGCCGTCCCATGCGATCCAGCATGCTCTGAATGGGTTGCGGGTCGACGTGGCGCATCAGCTTGCCGATCAGCTGTTTTTGCCGGCGCAGTGCTCCGTGCGACCGGATCTTTGCGGCGTCGCGCACCGCGTCGCGCAGCGCTCCGTCGAGTTCCAGCTGCGCGAGCTGTTCAGGGCTCAAGCCGATGAGGCGCTCGCCGAGTTTCTGCAGCGCAAGATACTCACGTTTCGCTGCGCTTTTGCTGGGCTTTGTTTTGTTCACAAGCTACGTTACTGTGCAGGCCGCAGTTGCTCAACGCGCGTTCCCGCGCCAGGCGATCCGGGGCTTATGTGTCTATGAAAGAAACAGTACAACAGAATTCCGCTGATCAGGAGGAGCTGTCAAGCGTCGTACGCGACGTTCTGGCGGAAGCCGTACGTCTTGGCGCGGACCAGGCCGAAGCAGCAGCGAGTCACGACATCGGCCTTAGTGTAACCGCCCGTCTCGGCGACGTGGAGAACCTGGAATACACCAATGACCGCGGTGTCGGTGTAACGGTGTACTTCAAATCCCGCAAAGGCAGCGCCAGCACGTCGGATTTCAGCCCGGTCGCGCTGCGAGAGGCAGTCGCCAAAGCCTGCTCGTTCGCCCGCTATACCGCCCAGGATGAGCACGCAGGGCTGGCGGATGCCGAACGTATGGCCGTCGATCCGCCAGACCTCGACCTGGCGCATCCCTGGGATCTCTCGTCGACCGAAGCTATTCGCATCGCCGTGCAATGCGAGAATGCGGCGCGCGACTACGACAAGCGCATCACGAATTCGGAAGGCGCCACTGTGTCGACCGGGTCAGGTGCCCGGGCCTACGGCAACACGCATGGATTCGCAGGGAGTTTTCAGAGGACGAGCCACAACATCAGTTGCGTCGTCGTCGGCGAGGCCGATGGCGACATGCAGCGAGACTACTATTACACGACGGCGCGCGATCCGGCCGAGCTGGATGCCGCGACGTCTGTCGGCACCACGGCGGGCCAGCGCACGGTCGATCGGCTGGGTGCCCGCAAGATCGAGACGACGCGGGCGCCGGTGCTGCTGGCACCGGAGGTCGCTCGCAGCTTCATCGGGCATGCCATCGGTGCATTAGCCGGTACCGCCCAGTATCGTCGTTCTTCGTTCTTGCTCGACGCAGCGGGCGAGCGGATATTTCCCGAGTTCCTGCAGATTCAGGAGCGGCCTCATATTCCCAAGGGCATCGCCAGTGCAGCCTACGATGCGGAAGGCGTAGCGACAGCCGATCGCGAGCTGGTGCTGGATGGAAGTATCCAGGGCTACGTTCTGAATACCTATTCGGCACGGCGCCTCGGCCTGCAGTCGACCGCCAATGCGGGCGGCACGCATAACCTGATCGTTCCCGGAACCGCCGGCGGCAGGGACGATCTGATTCGCGAGATGGGCAGCGGGCTGCTGGTGCAGGAACTTATCGGCATGGGTGTCAACGCGGTGACCGGCGACTACTCGCGCGGCGCAGCGGGCTACTGGATCGAGAACGGCGAAATTGCCTACCCGGTGCACGAGGTTACGATCGCGGGCAACCTGCGTGATCTGTATCCGCGCATTGTTGCGATCGGGAGCGATCAGGATTTGCGCGGCGGAATGCGCTGCGGATCGATTCTTGTTGAGGAAATGGCGATAGCCGGCGCTTAGCCGGAGTCATTCGGCTCTGCCAAATTTCCACATACGCTGCCAGACCGGGCTGCCGCAGAGTGAATGCAGCACGACAGATCCAACGTGCAACAGCAAATACAGCAAGATCAGTTTATCCCCGGCCTCGTGTAGCTGCGCCAGCGGTTTAAACAGCGGGTGTTTCGGCATCTCGACGAAAAAGTAGATTGCCGTGCCGGTTGCCGCCATCCAGAGAAACAATGCGAGTCCGAATGCCTGAACAATGCCGGCAAGACCCTGGTGTGGCTCGTGCGCCTGCATCCTGAAGCGCAGCAGTCCCCGGATGTCCGCCCGGACTGACTGCAACTGCGGGCGAGACGTGAGCGGCCAGGACGAGAAGCGCAGGTTGGCGGGCCCGCTGATCCCGTACCAGATGCGCAAGAGCAGGACGGCCATCAGGGACAGGCCGAAGTACGCGTGCAACAGAAAACCGAGCGACTCAGGGCCGTCGCCCAGCGCCTCTGCGGAGATATACGCGACCACACCCAGTACGGCCATGCTGGCGTGAATTAGCCGCGCTGCGACAGGGTAGGTTCGTGTTGCTCCGTCCATGCCAGTTTCCTTTTGCCCCGCGCATTGATAGCGCATTCGCCGCGTTGCCGTTACTGCGGCATATACCTACCGGGTGAACCGGGGAACTAGCGTTGGCTGTTGTCACGCAACGCGCGATTGAGGAGGGCACCGAGGCGCACGCCGGCCTGTTTCAAACGCAATTCGATCGTGGCCAGGTGCGTATCGATGTACGCCTGGTCGATTGTCATCATTCTGCGCTTTTCGTCGCCACTCAGAATCATGTTGTCCGGTTCATACCAGCAAGCGCCGTCGCGCGGGTGGCAGTAGCCGATCGCCGCAGTCTGCGTAAGCTGAAAGGACTCGTTTGCCCATTCGACCGGCGCATCGTGCATCCAGGCCGTTCTGTCGCTTGCCGTGATTTGCCGGCGCAGCCGCTCGGCGATGGCCCTCGAGTCGCCGCCCAACTCACGTCCGATGATGCAACCATCCCAGGTGCCGTGCAGGTTTCCTTCGCACAATCCATTGACCCGGATGCTGTTGGCGCCACGGTCATCCTGAAACGAGACATGGAACGGTTGATGTATATCGCCGACCCAGTGGCCGAGAAATTTGAGAGCGGCCAGTTTTTCGTTGTCATCGCTGAGTCTGCCCGACAGGATCTCGCTGTCCTTTTTGATCGCGGGGAAAAGACACAGATCGGCCAGCGGGCAGTCATCGACGGTAATTGCGCGATGACTGCGCGTTACGTTGATGTAGTGTTCGATCTCGCGCTTGCGCGGCTCGTCCGCCCAGTTGCAGGCGGCAGAAAATGTCGGGTAGTCGGGGTCCGTATGAACCAGGCGACCTACCTCACGGCGGATGTCGCGATGCAACTCCTGGAACGCGATTTCGCAGACGACTTCATGCCCGGTATCGCCCCAGGCATGCGCGTGCGTTGGTATTGCCGCAAGTGCCATGAGTGACACTACGGCCGCGGTGCGGCTTGCTTTCATTGCTCTCTTGACTCCCTGGATTGCCGGAGAAATGGTTTGCGGCTTCCTCAGTTCGGGTTATCTGGCTGCGGTTCCGCCAACTCGTCGAGCAGGTCGGACAGCGTCCGCTCGGCAACGACGTCGGACACTGCGCTGTCAAGCTGGCGCGCCAGCGACTCGACACCGGGCGACCAGGTCGGCGCCCTGTACGAGCCGGTCTCGCCTTCGAGGCGAACGATGTCGAGGATGTCGCCGAGGCGGGTGCGCGACATTTCTCGGCCCGGCACGAGTTCTTCGTTGTCCGTTACGCGCAGCAGGCCTGCGAGCTCCAGTGCTTCGCAAATGGGTGCCAGCGCGATCAATGGCACGTTGAGCTGGCCGCTGATTTCGTGGCTCGTCACCTTGCCACCTGGCTCGCGGAACGCCTGGCCGACGAGCATCATGATGTTGAGTGCCAGCCTTTCGCGCATCGCGTTCGACAGACGCGGCTCCTGTCGGCCAATGCGCAGAAATGCCGGGTTCTGATGATAAAAGGCAAGCTGCGCGCCAATCAGCAGAATCATCCAGTTCAGGTACAGCCAGATGAGTGTCGTGATGCCGATCGCGAAGGCGGCGTAAATTTCCTGGGTTCGGGTCGAATAGATGACGAAACTCGAGAATATCGCGCCCATTATCGTGAACAGCAGTGCGCCGAATGCGCCGCCAACCAGGGCCGATTTGAAGCGAACCCTGGTGTTTGGCATGAACATGTAAAGAAACGTGAACACCGCTGTGACCAGCACGAACGGGACGAGCTTTCCCAGCAGCACGATGACAGCGCCGACGCCAGAGGTCGAACTCAGGTACTCGACGAACTCATTGCTGCTGATCGATGCGATCATGCTGCTCGCGGTGACCATCACGATCGGGCTGATCATCAGCACGATGAGGTATTCAGTGAAACGCCGGGCGATGCTGCGCGACTCGGACACGTACCACACGTAGTTGAAGCTCGCTTCGACCTTCTGCACCATGGAAATCGCGGTCCAGATGAGAAAGCCAAGGCTCACCGCAAAAAGTACCGAACCACGCACGTTGGTGATCGTTGCAAAAACGTTGTCGACAAGGCTCAAAACCTCAGCGGTGATTTCCTCGCCGTGCGGGCCAAGCTGGTCGATAAAGAACGTGGTAAGGCGCGCCTTAAGCTGGTCGAATACACCAAAGCCCTTGAGCAGCGCAAAGCTGAATGCCAGTAGTGGTATCACCGAGAGCAGGGTGGTGTATACCAGGCTCATCGCGCGCAAGGTCAATTGCCCGGTCAGGAAATCGCGCACGATGGCGTATCCGTAACGCAGCAACGACGCAGCGATAGCACCGAGCCGCCCGGTGCGCGACAGGGCACCGCTCCAGATTAACTTGTCGAGATAGTCGTGCAGCTTGACGAGCATTTATGGCGGCTCCGCTGTCGTCCGGTGGTAGCCCGTGGTCGGGGCATTGTACATTAGCGGCTACGAAAGCAATCCAGGCGATCATGGGATGTATCCGCAGCGCATCGTTTGCATGACGGAGGAAACCACCGAGGTGCTCTACGACATCGGTGAAGACTGGCGGATCGTCGGGATCTCGGGTTTTACCGTGCGGCCACCGCGAGCGCGGCGCGAAAAACCGAAAGTGTCTGCATTCACGAGCGCGAAGATCGACAGGATTCTTGCGCTGGAGCCTGATCTCGCGCTCGGTTTTTCCGACCTGCAGGCGGGCATCGCCGCCGAGCTCATTGAGCGCGGGGTCGCGGTGCACGTTTTCAATCATCGCTCGATTGAAGGGATACTGCGGATGATCCGAACGCTCGGCGGAATGATTGGCTGCCAGGAAAAGACCGAGCAATACGTAACGGGTCTCGAAGCCGGTATCGAGTCCACGCGGCAATCAACAGGCCGATTCGCCAAGCGGCCGCGCGTCTATTTCGAGGAATGGGACGACCCGAACATCAGCGGCATACGCTGGGTGTCCGAGCTGATCGCCGTCGCCGGTGGCGACGATTGTTTCCCGGAGCTGGCCGCCGAGCCACTGGGCAAGAATCGCATCATTGCCGATCCAGCAGACATCGTCCGGCGGCAGCCAGACATCATCATCGGTTCCTGGTGCGGTAAAAAGTTTCGTCCCGAGCGTGTCGCCGCACGGCCCGGATGGGGCGACATCCCCGCCGTCGCCAATGGCGATGTCTATGAGATCAAGTCGCCTTTGATCCTGCAGCCGGGTCCGGCCGCATTGACGGACGGCTTGCACGCGCTGCAGGCCATCGTTCGGCGCTGGCAACAAAAACGGGGAGCGTGTTAGCGGAGCTGCTCAGGCGGTCAGAATGGACAGTGCTTCGCGATACTTGTCAGCGGTCTGCCGAAGTATGTCCGCAGGCAGGGATGGCCCGGGGGCCGTTTTGTCCCAGTCGAGCGTGTCGAGGTAGTCGCGCAGGAATTGTTTGTCGAAACTCGGCGGGCTGCTGCCGGGCTCGTATTGGTCCTCGGGCCAGAATCTCGACGAATCCGGCGTCAGCATTTCGTCGATCACGTACAGCTGCCCGTCCTGGTCGAGCCCGAATTCAAACTTGGTATCGGCGATGATGATGCCGCGTTGCAACGCATGGTTCGCGGCGCGCTCGTAAATCGCGATCGACAGGTCGCGTACGCGCTCGGCAAGCTCCGGCCCGATCAGGTCGCACATTTCCGCGAAACCGATATTGATGTCGTGATCGCCGACAGCAGCTTTTGTCGCAGGCGTAAACAGGATCCCGGGCAACTTGTCCGCAAGCTCCAGCCCGCGGGGCAGGTCGATTCCGCAGACGCTGCCATTGTCCGCGTAATCGCGCCAGCCGGAACCGATGAGATAGCCCCTGACAACGGCCTCGATGGGCAGCGGCTCGAGTCGCCGCACGTATATCGTCCTGTCGCGCAGGGCTGCCGCATCGTCGGCGTCACCGGGAATCCCGCCCGGGATCTCGCCGGCAAGGTGGTTCGGGACGAGGTCCCGCATCATGTCGAACCAGTAGTTCGACATTGCCGTGAGTACTGCACCCTTTCCGGGTACCGCGTCCGGCAGGACGACGTCGTAAGCCGACAGCCGGTCGGTCGTGACGATGAGCAGATGTGACTCGCCGCATGCATAGATATCGCGCACCTTGCCGCGTGCCACCAGCGGCAGGGACGGAATGCTTGACTCAAACAGGGCGGTTTGTTCGCTCATGAGGCCGGCCGGCGGAAAATTTGCGCACATGATGGCGCCTTGGCTGGCGTGCCGCAAGCTGGTTAGGAATCCGCGTTCGGGAACGATAGCATTGCGCCATGGGCGGATTTGGCAGCATTTGATACGTGACTTACTGGGGCAAAGTCGTCGGCACCATGGCCGGCCTCGCAACCGGTCGCGTCTGGATGGGACTCGTCGGATTGATACTCGGTCATCAGTTCGATCGCGGATTCGCGCAGCGTTTTGCGTCACCCGAAGATGGCGCTGCGTCAAGCTACCAGGTGCCCGACGGCTATGTCAGGGCGCTGTTTCAAACGATCGGGCACGTGGCTAAAGCGGACGGCCGCGTTACCGAGGATGAGATCCGTGCTGCACGGGCGCTGATGCACCGCCTGGGTCTCGGGCCAGCCGGCATCCGCGCGGCAGTGCGCTGGTTCGAAACCGGCAAAGAGCGGGATTATCCGCTGCGGCCGACGCTGCACGCGCTCAGGCGAAACGAGGCGCGGCGCGCGGAGCAGCGCTCCTTGTTCGTGCAATTGGTCATGGAGGTATCGTTGTCGAAGCCCGGTTTGCACCGCCGTGAACGTGCGGTCATCTGGGAGGTTTGCCAGGAAATGGGCATCGGCCGTGTCGAGCTGGCACAGATCGAGGCCATGCTGCGTGCGCAGCGACGCTTTCGGAAATCGCCCCAGGGCAGTGCTGACGCCGCCAAGGTCGACAAGGCCTACGACGTTCTTGGCATCGAAAAATCATCGACGAATGCAGAAATAAAAAAAGCGTATCGTCGACTGATGAATCGCAATCATCCTGACAAGATCGCCGGCAGCAACCCGAATGCGGCCGCGGTGGATGCCGCTGAACGAAAGACCCGTGAGATAAAATCGGCCTACGAGTTGCTCAAGGTGCGCCGGACCATCAGATAGATCCCCGCAATAGATTCTCCGACAAAGCCGACGCTGAATTGGTACAGTTCGGCAAACGATCAGAGACTTCGTCATGGAACCCCTAATCGCACCTTCAATTCTGTCCGCGGATTTCGCGCGACTCGGTGAAGACGTCAGTGCCGTACTCGACGCCGGTGCGGACATCGTCCACTTCGACGTGATGGACAATCATTTTGTGCCAAATCTGACGATCGGGCCCATGATTTGCGAAGCTTTGCGCGACTTTGGCATCGAGGCTCCCATCGATGTCCACCTGATGGTGGAGCCGGTTGACAGGATCATTCCCGATTTCGCCAGGGCCGGCGCTACCTACATCACCTTTCACCCCGAAGCGAGCCATCATGTCCACCGCACGATCAGTCTCATTCACGACCACGGCTGCAGGGCAGGGCTGGTATTCAATCCGGCAACGCCCCTGACCTGGCTGGAGCACGTCATCGAGGAGCTGGATATGGTCCTCATCATGTCGGTGAACCCGGGGTTCGGCGGTCAGGCCTTCATAGAGTCGTCCCTGGACAAGCTGCGTCAGGCACGCAAGCTGATTGACAACAGTGAATACGAAATCCGGCTGGAGGTCGACGGTGGGGTCAAGGTCGAGAACATCGGCAAGGTAGCGGCGGCGGGCGCCGATACCTTTGTCGCCGGTTCGGCGATTTTTGGCAGCGAGAACTACGCAGCCACGATCGCCGCCATGCGGGCCGAGATCGACGCAGCCTCGCAGTAACCGTCGGGGTTCAGATCTTGCGGTTGGGCCGGGCCCCGTAGACGACGATAGTCTTGCCGCTTGCAGATACCAGGCCCTGTTCCTCGAGAACTTTCAACACGCGCCCGGCCATTTCACGCGAACAACCCACGAGGCGGCTGAGTTCCTGGCGGCTTACCTTGATCTGCATGCCATCCGGGTGTGTCATTGCATCGGGCTCGTTGCACAGGTCCATGATGGCGTGGGCAACGCGTCCGGTGACGTCGACGAAAGCGAGGTCGCCCAGCTTTCGATTGGTGCGGTCGAGGCGCGTTGCCAGCTGGGTTGCCAGCTCGAACACCAGCCCGGGGCTTTCGCTGGCTATCTGGCGGAAGCGCGGATAGGTCATCTCGGCAATTTCACACTCGCTGCGCGTGCGAACCCAGGCGCTGCGCGTCGGTTGCTCGTAGAAAAGTCCCATTTCACCAAAGAACTGGCCCTTGTTCAGGTAGGCGAGGACCATTTCATTGCCGTCTTCGTCTTCAATCATCACTTCGACGGAGCCGTCGACGATGTAGTACAAGACATCGGGCAAATCGCCCGCGTGAATCATGACGGTCTTCGACGGCACCGTGCGCACCCGGCAATAGCTCAGGAAGCGATTGATCGCCGGCACGTCACTCAGTGTCTTAGCTGTGGTTTGCATTTGTAGATCCTCGACGCCCTTGCGCCAATCCTTTTAATACAGTACGCGCAGAAGAGCAAGCTAAGTGCGTAATAATCCATGGGTTATACACCCGGATTGATCTCCGGCACGGTCAAATCCAGTAAGCCGTCCGTGTCATGAGCCCGGCACTGGCACGCATGAGGTCGCGGACGGGTTTCGGCAGCAGCGCCGCGCCGGCGGCGCGTGCGTTTGCGCCGTGCTGTTCTTCCTCCTCGCGCATCTTCTCGACGATGGCGCGGCTCCTGGCGTCGTTTTCCGGCAGTCGATCGAGATGTCCGCTCAAATGCTGCGATACCTGGCGTTCGGTTTCCTCGATGAAGCCGAGCGACCAACGATCACCAAGCACGCCGCTCGCCGCACCGATAGCGAAGGCCCCAGCGTACCAGAAAGGGCCCAGCAGACTCGGCGCGGCCCCCAGCTCCTGCAAGCGCTGTTCACACCAGCCCAGGTGGTCTTTTTCCTCGCGCGCCGCCTCCGTCATCTGCGCTTGCACGGCCCGGTCGCGTGCGACGCTGGCATGGCCCTGGTACAGCGCCTGGGCAGCCACCTCTCCGGCGTGATTGACGCGCATAAGGCCGGCCGCGTGCGTGCGGTCGCGCTCCGAAAGGCGGTGCTCGGGAATCTCCGCTGCCGGGTTGGGTCGGCTGACGCGTGTCGCTGGTGCGGCCACGGTTTTCATCGCGCTGTCGATGCCGGACAGCAGCCTGTCCAGCGGGGAAAGTCGGCGTTGTTCCATTGGACGGATTATACCTGTGAATTTGACGCAACCCCCGATTCTTACCATTACGGTTCATATTCGGCTTTCGCGACATCTGCCGCTATACTGCGCGTCCCCTGATGCCCCCGGAGCGGGTGACGCGCAGGGGCGGCGCGTCATTCGGCGGCCGGATCGAGCAATCATAAAGGAGAGCAAACATGTCATCGCGCATGGTAGCGGCAATTGCGCTGCTGGTTTTTGGTGCGTCTGCGCACGCGCAGGAAGAGGCCGCGGCGGAAAATAGTCCGTGGTCAGGTAAAGCAGCGCTGGGCTACCTGGCCACCAGCGGCAATACGGAGAACACCAGCCTGAACACGAATTTCGAGGTTTCCTACTCCTCGGGCAACTGGATTCACACACTCAAGGCGTTTGCGATCAACGCCAGCGAAAGCGACGAAACCACGGCAGAGGGCTACGGCGCGGGCTGGAAGAGCGAACGCAATCTTTCGGAGGTGAATTTTCTGTTCGGCGAGCTGGACTGGCGCAAAGACCGCTTCAGCGGTGTTCCCGAGCAATTTTCGCAGACCGTCGGTTACGGCCGCCGTATCTTCAAAACCCCTGCGCACTTGCTGAATGCCGAGATCGGCGCTGGTGCGCGCCAGTCGGAGGACTCACTCGGCAACACTGACAGCGAGTTCGTGGTTCGTGGCGCCGGTCATTACAAGTGGACGTTCACGGAGACGGCCAACTTCACCTTCGATTTGCTGGTCGAGTACGGCGATTCCAATACCTACACGCAGTCGGATTTCGCGCTGCGGGCGCGGTTGATCGGCAACCTGAACATGGTGGCGTCGTACACGATCAAGAACAACAGCGAGGTGCCGGCCGGCACGGAAGACACCGATACCTTCACGGCGCTGTCACTGGAATACGCCTTCTGAATCGGTCGAGGCCGTGAGATTTCCCCCGCGGTCGCCTGCCCGATCAGTAAGCTATTGAAGTACAACAAAAATAGTTCAAGGGGCCCGGCACGGAAAATCTCCGCGTCGCGGCCCCGATAGTTTGCATTGCGGCGGTGCGTCGAGTAGAATTTCGCGCCTTTCGCCGGGGTCTGCGAGGTTTTTGCGCGCCGGTGACGGGCGCCGCAAGCGCGCCCCGGAACAGTCCCAGAATTTGGAACCAGAATTATGAAGACGTTTTCTGCCAAGCCGGAAGAGGTTCGCCGCGACTGGTATGTGGTTGATGCCACTGGCAAAACATTGGGCCGGTTGTCGACCGAGATCGCGCGGCGCCTGCGTGGCAAGCACAAGCCGGAATATACGCCGCACGTGGATACGGGCGATTACATCGTGGTGGTCAATGCGGAGAAAATTCGCGTCACCGGCAAAAAGATGTCGGACAAGATGTACCACCGCTACACCGGCTATATCGGTAACCTGAAGTCGATGTCGCTGGAGAAGCTGATGCAACAGGCGCCGGAGCGGGCATTGCAGTACTCGGTCAAGGGCATGCTGCCGCGCAACCCGCTGGGACGGCGGATGTTCTCGAAACTGCGCGTGTTTGCCGGACCGGAGCACCCGCACGCGGCGCAACAGCCCATACCGCTGGATATTGACGCCTGACCCCGTGTGGGGAGGGCCTGAGGCAAGAGAATGAGTGACACGCAATTTTATGGAACCGGACGTCGCAAGACGTCAACCGCGCGCGTTTTCCTGACACCGGGTGGCGGCGCGATCAACGTCAATAATCGGCCGCTGGATCAGTTCTTCGGTCGACAGACGGCTCGCATGATCGTGCGCCAGCCGCTGGAACTGATGAACCTGACTGACAAGTTCGACGTCAATGTAACCGTCACGGGCGGTGGCACGACCGGCCAGGCTGGCGCCATTCGTCACGGGCTGACCCGCGCGTTGATGGAGTACGACGAGTCACTGCGTCCCGGGCTGCGCAAGGCGGGTTTCGTTACTCGCGACGCACGCGAGGTCGAGCGCAAGAAGGTCGGCCTGCGCAAAGCACGCCGCGCAACTCAGTACTCGAAGCGCTAATCGAATACTGCGCGCTGCGGCTCTGCCGCGGCGTGGGCGGATTTGGGGGATCGTCTAGTGGTAGGACTGCGGACTCTGACTCCGCCAACGGGGGTTCGAATCCCTCTCCCCCAGCCAAATTAAAAAGGGCCCCCTTGCGGGGCCCTTTTTAATTTGCATTGGAGTTGTGGAAGAGAACCCCTGGGTTCGAAAAAACGCGCCAGCGTTTTAGACGGCGAGCGCAGCGAGCGGGCCCGCAGGGCCGAGGATCGACGCGGGTCGATCCGAGTCAATCCCTCTCCCCCCAATCCGCCCGCGCGTTGCATCGTGCGAATAGGCCTGGTGCGGATTGATCTTTAGTAATGCCGCGAGGAAGCACGCCCTGGCGCGCTTGTTGCCGAGGAGCTGTGGAAGAGAACCCCTGGGTTCGAAAAAACGCGCCAGCGTTTTAGACGGCGAGCGCAGCGAGCGGGCCCGCAGGG